>JBJENW010000150.1:0-13897 GCA_051880395.1 Lachnospiraceae bacterium
TAGTAAATTTGTAGTAAATCACAACTTGTAATCGCTGAAACCCTTGATTTTACTGGGTTTATTTATCAAGTGACTTCATTGTCGGGAACAATAACACATCTCGGATCGCCGGTGAATCCGTCATCATCATAACCATACGGTCAATACCGAATCCGATTCCACCCGTAGGCGGCATACCGATGCTAAGTGCATTCAAGAAATCTTCGTCGGTATGATTTGCCTCATCATCTCCGGCTGCAAGTAATCTTTCCTGTGCTTCGAAACGTTCTCTCTGATCGATCGGATCGTTCAATTCGGAGTATGCATTTGCCATCTCCCAGCCATTCATGAACAATTCGAAACGCTCTACATAATCCGGATTTTCCGGTTTCTTCTTGGTCAGAGGTGAGATCTCGATCGGATGATCCATGATAAATGTCGGCTGAATCAAATGCTCTTCTACATATTCCTCGAAGAAGAGATTTAAGATATCGCCGCGCTCATGACGTTCTTCATACTCGATATGATGCTCATCCGCTAATTTCTTTGCTTCTTCTGTGGTATGAATCTCGTTGAAATCCACGTTTGCATATTTCTTTACTGCATCGATCATGGTCATACGCTCAAATGGTTTGGAAAGGTCGATCTCTTTATCGCCATATTTTAATACTTCAGAACCTGTGACTTCTTTTGCCACATGACGATACAGATTCTCGGCCAGATCCATCATGCCGTGATAATCGGTGTATGCCTGATACAGCTCCATCAGGGTAAATTCCGGATTATGTCTGGTATCGAGACCTTCGTTACGGAATACACGTCCGATTTCATATACACGCTCTAATCCGCCAACGATCAAACGTTTCAGATACAGCTCCAAAGAAATGCGCAGATGCAAATCCTCGTCTAATGCATTGAAGTGTGTATCAAATGGTCTTGCAGATGCTCCACCGGCATTTGCAACGAGCATCGGTGTTTCTACTTCCATGAAATCCTGTGCATCGAGATAATGGCGAATACTGCTGATGACCTTGGAACGTTTGATAAAGGTATCTTTCACTTCCTGGTTCATGATCAGATCGACATATCTCTGACGATACCGCATATCGGTATTGGTCAGTCCGTGATGTTTTTCCGGAAGGATCTGTAAACTCTTAGATAACAGTGTCACTTCTGTGGCATGGATGGAAATTTCTCCTGTTTTTGTTTTAAATACTTCGCCTTTGATGCCGATGATATCACCGATATCATATTTTTTGAAGTCTTTATAGGAATCTTCTCCAATGTTGTCTCTTGCTACATATGCCTGAATATTGCCTTGTTTATCCTGAATATTGCAAAACGATGCTTTTCCCATAACGCGCTTAAACATCATTCGTCCGGCAACGCTGACTGTTTTTCCTTCCATGGTATCAAAATTGTCCTTGATTTCCATGCTGTGATTGGTCACATCATATTTTGTGATCTGAAACGGGTCCTTACCGTTTTCCTGCAACTCCTGCAGTTTCTCGCGGCGCACCTTTAAAAGCTGATTGATATCCTGTTCCTTGACATTCTTCTGTTCCGCCATTTTTCTAATCTCCTCTAATCTCTACGAAAATTTATTCCTCTGATCTCTGGATCTCTAATACTTTATATTCTAATTCTCCAACCTGCGTTTCTACTTTTACAGTCTCACCGACTTTTGCACCAATCAGTGCTTTTCCTACCGGTGATTCATTTGAAATTTTACCCTGCAGGCTGTTAGCTTCTGTAGAACCAACGATTTTGTATACTAATTCCTCGTCAAACTCGCAGTCTAAGATGCGAACTTTACAACCAATATTGATCTTATCAAGATCTACTTCTTCCTCGACAACGACTTCTGCGTTTTTCAAGATTTTCTCAATTTCTTCGATACGTGCTTCGATATCGCGCTGCTCGTCTTTGGCTGCATCGTACTCTGCGTTCTCGGAAAGGTCTCCCTGCTCTCTTGCCTCTTTGATTTTTGCAGCAACTTCTTTACGCTTTACGACCTTTAAGTCCTGTAATTCGTCTTCTAGTTTTTTCAAACCCTGATACGTTAAAAGATTTTTCTTATCCATACTATTTTCATACCCTTCTATCTATTTTTTCGCCGATATATCATTCGTGAAATACCGGACAGTTTTACGTTTTTTTGCAGTCACAGTATTATACCCGATATGCTGTGAAAAGTCAAGATTTTTCCCCATGACAGCGATGTTCTAATAATACTTCCTGAAAAAGTACTTCCAACTGCTCGAAAGATTCCACTTCATTAATGCGTCCTCGCAATTTGGAGGAATGTGGATACCCGCTGGTATACCATGCCGCATGTTTGCGCATTTCCCGCACTCCGATATAGTCTCCCTTATATTCGATCTGCATTTTCGCATGGCGAAGCATCATCTGCACCATCTCTTCCAGTGTTGGCTTTGGCAGTTCCTCTCCTGTTTCTAGTTCATGTAAAATCTGCTGAAAAATCCAAGGATTTCCCTGCGCCCCGCGTCCGATCATAAATGCATCGCATCCGGTTTCTTCTTTCATGCGGATGGCATCTTTTGCGCATAAAATATCCCCATTTCCGATCACCGGTATCGATACGGCTTCTTTCACCTGGCGAATGATATCCCAGTCTGCTTTTCCGGCGTACATCTGCTCGCGTGTCCGTCCATGCACAGCAATCGCTGCGGCACCGTTTGCTTCCGCAATCTTTGCCATCTCTACGGCGTTCACATGATCTTCATCAAATCCCTTGCGGATCTTTACTGTCACCGGCTTTTGTATCGCATGTGATACCTTATAAATGATCTCACCTGCAAGTTTCGGATTTTTCATCAGTGCCGAACCCTCGCCATTGTTGACGATCTTTGGCACCGGACAGCCCATATTGATATCTAAAATATCAAATGGACGCTCTTCGATCTGTTTCGCCACTTCACTCATAATATCCGCATCGGAGCCAAATAATTGCAGGGATACCGGATTTTCACGCGAATCGATTTCAAGCAATGCTTCGGTATTTTTATTTTTATACAAAATCGCCTTTGCACTTACCATTTCCATACAAAGCAGACCTGCCCCCTGCTCTTTGCAAAGCAGGCGAAACGGGAGATCGGTCACGCCCGCCATCGGTGCTAACACCAGGCGATTCGGCAGTGTTACGTTTCCAATTTGTAATGTTTCCACTGCTATGCCCTCTGCTTCTGATAAATCAAACGCATGCCCTGCAAGGTCAGCATGCGGTCATAGACATCGATCGCATCCGTTTCATTGGCGATCACAACACCAAGACCACCGGTTGCAATTACCTTTGCATCCAAATATCCGGATTCTTCTTTCATTTTACGAACGATATACTCTGTCTGTCCGATCTGACCATACACCAGACCCGCCTGCATACTAGAAATCGTTTCTTTGGCCAGAATGCTCTTTGGCTTTTTTATTTCGATTTCCGGTAATTTTGCGGCATCTTCCCACAATGCTTTTGCGGAGATTCCAATTCCAGGTGCTGTAATCCCTGCAATAAACGCACCTTTCTCATCTACTAAGTCATACGTCGTTGCCGTTCCATAATCAATCGCAATGACCGGCCCGCCGTACAGTTCATACGCTGCCACTGCATCGACGATTCGGTCTGCACCGATCTGTTTTGGATTCTCTGTGGCAACACGGATGCCTGTCTTAATTCCGGCCTCCACAATGATCGGTTCGATCGAATAATATTTGATCATTGCGCTCACTAAAGAATGCATCACATTTGGCACTACAGACGCAATAATGATCGCTTTGATATCGTCTCTGCCGATTCCATTATGTTCTAGGATATTCATAATGTTGATGCCATATTCATCAGAGGTTCTTCTATGTTTCGTAGTCATACGAAACGTTGTCACAAGTTTTTCTTCCTGAAACACGCCAAGTGTAATATTCGTATTTCCTACATCGATAGTTAAAAGCATGCTAATCCTCCTCTAATGGCAGTCCCAAAAAGACTACTTTGTAATATGTTTCCAAACCTTCTAACAAATCCTGTTTGTCCCGACGCAGCTGTTTTATTTTCAGTACACTGCCAATCTCATCATAAAGCAGATCCTCTTGTGCTGCTGTTGTCTGAAATTCCAGATTTCCGTTTTCATCAAAAACCAGTTCCAGCTCGCCACCAACTTCTTCGGTAAACAACACGCACATAATCTGCAGTTCGTCCCGTATACCCTGTGGCAGTCGGGCAAAATCACCATTCAAATAATATTTTTTTGTATATGCACTCGACGCACATAATACTGTTTGATCTTTTTCCATTGTATTCCTTTCATTTACACATATCCGTAAATTCCACGTACCGATACTTCGCCGCTGGAAACCGCGCGCTGTCCCTCTTTCGTCTGAACCAAAAACTCGCCCTTTTCATTCATACCAAGGGCTTTTCCCTCATATGGTTCGCGTGGATCAAGCACTTTTACCTCTTTCTGCCGGCTGACTAAACGCATATTATAATCTTCCACAAACAAAGAGAGATCCTTCGTCTGTAAAAACAGATCATAATAGTGCTCGAACTGTTCCATGATCGCCTCGACAATTTTGGATCTGCTGTAATGCACACCCGTTTCTAAATAAAGCGAAGTCGCCATATCTGCAATTTCTTTGGGAAAACTGTCATTCTGCACATTCAGTCCGATTCCCACCACAACATAATTCACGTAGCCAATCTGGGCACTCATCTCGGTCAGCATACCACAGACTTTTTTTTGATTGCAGACTAAGTCATTTGGCCATTTAATCTGCGTATCGATCCCTGTCGCCTGCTTTACCCCCTCTGCTCCTGCCATGGCAGCCACTAATGTCAGCATAGAGGCGTATTCCGGCTCAATCTCCGGTCGCAGCAAAAAAGTCATAAATATACCTGTTCCGCTCTGCGAATGAAAATCCCGTCCACGTCTGCCGCGTCCGGATGTCTGTTCATTTGCGATCACAAGCGCTCCATGTGGCGCGCCTTCTTCTGCCAAACGCTTTGCCTCTGTATTCGTTGAATCGATCGAGTCATAATAATAAATTTGTTTTCCAAGCCATTTCGTTTTTTGAATACTGCTTAGTTCATTTTCTGTAATACTGTCCGGTACTCCTTTGAGACGGTATCCACGATTCTGCACCGCCTCGATCTGATACCCTTCTTTTTCCAACTGGCGCACTGCTTTCCAAATGGCAGTACGAGAGACACCCAGTTTTTCACACAATGCCTGACCGGAAATGAATTCTTCCTGTGCGCCTCTAAGAGCTGTCAAAACTTCTAGTTTACTCACTTCTTAGTCTCCTAACGTCGCCAGCATAACCGCTTTGATCGTATGCATCCGGTTCTCTGCTTCATCAAATACGACTGACTGACTGCTCTCGAATACTTCGTTTGTAACCTCTAATTCTTCCAGACCAAATTTTTCTTTTACATCACGACCGACCTGTGTTCCCTGGTCATGATAAGCCGGCAGACAGTGCATAAAGATTGCCTGCTCACCTGCGTTTTGCATCACTTCTTTATTGACCTGATACGGCAGCAATTCTTTGATTCGCTCTGCCCATACTTCGGTCGGTTCTCCCATGGAAACCCAGACATCTGTGTAAATGACATCTGCATCTTTGGTTCCTTCTTTGACATCATCTGTCAGTGTGATCGTAGCCCCTGTTTCTTTTGCAACCTCCTGGCAATACGCAACCAGATCCTGTTCTGGAAAATAGTTCTTCGATGTACATGCCACAAAATGCATGCCGAGTTTTGCACAGGTTACCATCAAAGAATTCCCCATATTGTAACGGGCATCCCCCATATAAACCAATTTCACGCCTTTTAACCGTCCTAATTTTTCACGAATCGTAAGCATATCTGCAAGCATCTGTGTCGGATGGAACTCATTGGTCAACCCATTCCATACCGGTACTCCGGCATATTCTGCCAATGTCTCTACGATCTCCTGTCCATAGCCACGATACTCAATTCCATCAAACATCCGTCCCAACACGCGGGCAGTATCCGCAATACTTTCTTTTTTACCGATCTGGGAGCCTGACGGATCTAAGTATGTCACCTGCGCACCAAGATCATGTGCTGCCGCTTCAAAAGAACATCTGGTCCGGGTACTGGTTTTTTCAAAAATCAGTGCAATGTTTTTTCCCGCTAATTTCTGATGCGGGATTCCCTGTTTTTTCTCTTTTTTCAGCTGTTCGGCCAAATCCACCAGATATAAAATTTCCTCCGGTGTATAATCTTTTAATTTTAAAAAATGACGTCCTTTTAAATTCATGACTTTTCCTCCGTTTCCTGCTTTATGCGCTTTTGCACATCGTTTCATAATGTCTTTATCATACTATAAAATCCCATATCTGACAAGTTTTTGTTGAATTGTCAAAGGGAGTGCAGATGTTCTCTACACTCCCTTAATGATTTTATATTTAAGGTTGACTACTAGCTAAAAGAATACGTGATTTCCGATTACCAATCCCTGGCATCCGGAACTTACGCGGCGGAAGCTCATCGCTCCACCAACATTATTTGCTCCGTTGATCGCTGCCTGTGCTGCCTGCATACAACTGCCGCTCACACCACTTGCTGCTAAGGAAGCAACTCCGCCTGCTGTGGAGAACTGTCCCGGCTGATAAATAACACCGGAAATAGAGTTTGGATATGCACCGCTTCTTACACGGTTCATGACTACCGCTCCGACAGCAACCTGTCCTTCATAGGACTCCCCGCCTGCTTCTAACTGGATGACTGCTCCTAAAAGAGCTGTCTCATCTGCAGATGCTGAGGCAGGTGCACTCTGCGTTGTCTGCGGTGCAGCCGGTGCTGCTGCGGAAGAAGAATTTGCTGCCTTTGCTGCAGACTTAGCGGCCTCTTCTGCTGCCTTTGCTGCTTCTTCTGCTGCTTTCTTCTCTTCTTCGGCTTTGATACGGGCATTCTCTTCTTCAATCGTCACAGCCCGTGTCAGATCTAAGTCGACAGTTACAAAATCAGAAGACACATAGCCATCTTTGCCATCCTGATATTCCACTTTTACCCAACCGTCTTCTTTCTGTTCTTCTTGCGGATGAACAACCAGCTTTTCCCCTTCTTTTGCTACATCCAAGATCGTTGCATCTTCATCGGCTTCGCTTCGAATACGAAGAACCTCTGTAGATACGGTCGCGCAGGTATCAAAATTATCCTTTGCATATTTTTCTGCATCTTTTCCGATCACACAATAGTCGTTTTTTACATATCCGTCTACGTTTCCGGATACGATATGCGTCCAGGTATCTCCTACTTCTTTTGCCTCAGCCAGAGCACCTTTATACAGTTTTCCGACGATTTCCGAATTTTCATCCGCAGATGCACGTACATTCAATGATTGGTCTACGTCTGCCATCAGACGATTTTGCCAAACATCATCCTCTGCATCTTTCTTCTCGTCCTTTTCTTCCTTTTCTTCCTCTTTCACGAAGGTTTTCTGTTCCGCTTTTCCCTTGTCATCCTGTGTTTCTGTTGTATCAGCCAAAGCCTCATCTGCTGCTTTTTCCTGAGCGCTCGCAACGGTGGCTGCTGCATCTGCATTTACTCCCACACTGACAGATGCCGGCTCATTCTCCTCTTCTTTCTGACTCTGAGCTTGTGCAACAATCACAGCTGACTGTGCATTCACTCCTACCCCAACAGATGGTTCTTCTGATTCTGATACGTTTTCAGCTGCAGCAATTGCATTTGCATCCGCCTGAAATCCGGCGCTGACTGCATCTGCTGTAACCACATTCACACTTTTTCTTTCAATTGTAGCTACATTTTTCTTTGTATCCTCTGCTGACTTTGCATCCTGTAGCAATGTGCTAGGTGTTGCTTGTGCCACTGTACCGGATATGGATGTGACTGCTGTAAGGATGGCTACGGAAACTGCCACAACTCCTCCTTCAATCACTCTTTTTTTCAAATTCATTTTGGACCTCCTAAATATCACGCCTCTTGTATTACGTAAATGTGATATTTTGTTCATTTCTGTTACAATTGTTACGATTTTGTTACGAACAGATTATAACAAAATGAAATACCAGTGTCAAGCAAGCCTCCATTTTCTGGTAGATATTGCAGAATTTCTGTCCAGCTTTTAATCAATATTTCACGTTTTCTGTGTCATATTTTCCAAAACAAGAACGTATGTTCTGCATGTTTCGGAAGATATGAACAAAAAAACGCATCTGTTTTTGGGTATAATTTCTATTTCGAAGAACATATGTTCCGTTCCATAAGTACCGTTTTCTTAAAAAAAAATTAAAAAACGTTTGTTTGAAACGCTGAAATATCAAAAAAAGACAGGTAAATAAGGCGTTTCTACCTTATTTCCTGTCTTAGTTGTTACATTTTTTTATAATGCATATTTTTACAAACGTTTCATAAGTGCTTCTCTTGCTTCCTCAAATCCAGGTTTGCCGAGAAGTGCAAACATATTTTTCTTGTAGCTCTCCACACCCGGCTGATCAAACGGATTGACACCTAACAGATATCCGCTGATTCCACATGCAAACTCGAAGAAGTAGAATAATTCTCCCAGATAAAATTCATCCTGCTCTGGAATTTTCACTTTTAAGTTTGGAACATTTCCATCTGTGTGTGCTAAGATCGTTCCATTCATGGCACTCTTATTTACAAAATCCATATCTTTTCCGGCAAGATAATTCAAGCCATCTAAGTCGGTTTCTTCTTTTTGAATGACCACATTTCCACGGGACTTTTCAATCTCTAATACAGTTTCAAACATAATACGGGAACCATCCTGAATAAACTGTCCCATAGAGTGCAAATCCGTTGTCAGATCGACAGATGCCGGGAATAAACCTTTCTGATCTTTTCCCTCGCTCTCACCGTAGAGCTGTTTCCACCACTCCGATACATAGTGGAGACTTGGTTCATAGTTTGCAACAACTTCCACAGACTTGCCTTTTCGAAGTAAAATGTTACGGACAGCCGCATATTTCATTGCGTCATTGTCTTTGTAGTCCTGTTCGATCGCCAACTTTCTTCCCTCTGCGGCACCGTCCATCAATTTCTGGATGTCTGCACCGCTGACTGCGATCGGAAGCAGACCAACTGCGGTCAATACAGAAAAACGTCCGCCAACATCATCCGGAACAACGAATGTCTCGTATCCTTCTTCGTCAGACAAATGTTTCAGGGCACCTTTCTGTTTATCGGTTGTCGCATAGATTCGTTTCGCTGCCTCTTCTTTTCCATATTTCTTCTCTAATTTTTCTTTAAAAATACGGAATGCGATTGCCGGTTCTGTTGTTGTACCGGATTTGGAAATGACGTTAATGGAGAAATCACGGTCACCGACTACATCCAGCAGTCCTTCGATATACGCACCGCTCAAATTGTTTCCAACATAATAAATCTCAGGCGTTTTTCGCGCTTCTTTTGGAAGATTATTATAAAATCCGTGTCTTAAAAACTCGATTGCCGCACGTGCTCCTAAATAGGAACCTCCAATGCCGATGACAACCAAAACATCCGAATCCGACTGAATTTTTTCTGCCGCTTTCTGGATTCTGGCAAATTCTTCTTTATCATAATCGACTGGGAGATCGATCCAACCTAAAAAGTCATTGCCTGCGCCTGTTTTTTTCAATAATACTTCCTTTGCGTCAGCGGTCTGCTTTTCCATATAGGAAATTTCTTCACTGCTGATAAAAGATTCTGCTTTTGAATAATCGAATGTAACTTTATTCATGCTGCACACTCCTTTTTTATCTACTGTTGATTGATAGTTTTGTGACACTGGTTTTTTGGGGATGAAACCGGTTGTTCAACTGCTCTCATTGTAGCAAATTGATACTTATTTATCAAGGAAAATATTCCTTCAGCACATGATCGAACAGTTTCTCATCCTCCTCACTTATTTTGTGCGTTTCCTCTGGTTTTTTCCCTTTTTCCAGTTCCTTCTGTATATATCGGACAATTTCCTCTCTTTCTTCGCTTTTTTCTGACGGTTCTTCCTCCAATGCAATGGCTTCCATGTACTCTTTGATCTTTTTCATCATAAGTTTCATCTTTTTGTTGATCGCGTGAATCTGAAACGTGCGCACAATGCTGAAAAATACAAACAGCACACAAGCGCTTGTCACAAAAAACGCTTCATTTCTCATTAGTAAGATGCGTGTTGCCTCTAACATAGTCTTCTCCTTCCCCGCAAAAAAATACCTTTCTTTTTGCGTTACTTCTATTATAATGTATATACTGTTATAAACAAAGAAGTTTCGACCGCATGTTTCGACACATTCTTTTCACTGTTTTTTCTTATCTTTTCTTGACTTTTTAGCATAACTGTATAATATTAGAAGGAGTGATGGAGGAAAAAGACATGAAAAAGATAATTATGACAGGTGGGGGTACTGCTGGACATGTGACACCGAATATCGCCCTGTTCCCCCGCTTAAAGGAACTTGGATACGAAATTCACTATATCGGTTCCTACAAAGGCATTGAAAAAAAATTGATCGAAGATTATGGCATTCCTTATTATGGAATTTCATCTGGTAAATTAAGACGGTATTTTGACTGGAAAAATTTTACTGACCCATTTAAAGTATTAAAAGGATACGGGCAGGCGATTCATCTGGTAAAAAAGATCAAACCGGATATTATCTTCTCAAAAGGCGGATTTGTATCCGTTCCGGTCGTTTTAGCCGCAAAGCACTGTAAAGTACCGGCGATCATCCATGAATCCGATCTGACACCAGGACTGGCAAACAAGCTGGCGATTCCTTCTGCCACAAAAGTCTGCTGCAATTTCCCGGAAACCGTAGAGTATCTTCCAAAAGAAAAAGCGGTACTGACCGGTTCCCCGATCCGTCAGGAGCTGTTGCGCGGTGATGCCGAGAAAGGTCGCGCACTCTGCCAATTTAATAAAGAAAAACCTGTACTGCTTATGGTCGGTGGAAGCAGCGGCTCTCAATTTATGAATGAAAGTCTGCGCGGCATCCTGCCAGAACTTTTGAAAGAATTTCAGGTCGTGCATCTGTGCGGAAAGGGAAATCTCGATCCAAATCTGATGAAAAAGGAAGGCTATAAACAACTTGAATATGCCAAAGGTGAGTTAAAAGATCTGTTTGCCTTAGCCGATCTTGTCATTTCCCGTGCAGGGGCAAATTCGATCTGTGAGCTTTTAGCACTTCGCAAACCGAATATTCTGATCCCGCTTTCTGCAAATGCGAGCCGCGGTGACCAGATTTTGAACGCGCATTCCTTTGAAAACCAGGGATTCAGTACCGTGATCGAGGAGGAGAACTTCAGCAACCTTGTTTTAATGGATGCCATTCATAACACCTTAAAAAACAAAGACAAATTTATAGACGCCATGTCAAAGAGTAAACAGTTAAATTCCATCGATACCATTATCAATCTGATTGAAAAAACAGCTGCACACAAATAAACATTTTGACAAAAAAGAAGGGTCCGAAACACACATGTCTCAGATCCTTCTTTTTTCTTTTCTTCTTTTACGCCTGTTCGATAGAAGAACGAATCTCTTCTAATTCCTCATCACGAAACGTTTCATGACTCCACTGTAAAATGTCATTATTTTTTGCATCGGCGTATCGTGGAATCAGATGCATATGGAAGTGAAATACGGTCTGTCCCGCAACTTCGCCATTGTTCTGAACAACATTAAATCCGTCATAATTCAAGGCTTTTTTCATTTTTGCTGCCATCTTTTTTGCAAGCACAAATACTTTTGATGCTGTTTCTTCATCTAACTCATCGATATTTGCGTAATGCTCTTTCGGTAAAATCAGGGCATGTCCCTTTGATGCAGGGCTTGCATCTAAGATCACACGAAAGGTATCATCCTCATACACCGTGTTTGTCGGAATCTCTCCGTTTGCTAATTTACAAAAAATACATGATTCGTCTTTCATTTTAACTTTCCTTTCTTTGTTTTTTTCTTTCTATTATTAACCAAAACCCCACATATTACCTTATAATATATGAAATTTTAATTCTGTCGAAACGTGTCATACGCTTTTCGTTGCATCTTTGTCTACATAATGATAAACTAATTCTATATATTACATATAAAGTTTGTAGATATTGTTCACATTGTTTTAAGGAGGCAATTATGTTAAACACTGATGACTATCGAAAAATATTTCATGAAATTAAAAATTCGATCACGATCATCAACAGCTCTCTCCAGCTCATTGCAAAGCAACATCCAAAAGTTTGTGAGCTCTCTTACTGGAGAGAAACCATGCAGGAAACATCTTACCTGCGACAGCTAGTCACGGAACTCTCCTCGAATCGTTTAGGAGAAGCTTCTAGTTTTGCAGATACCGATCTGCACGAATTGATGAAACAGATCATGGACTCCGTTTCTGTTTTTGCAGATGATTCTGATTTCCACTGTAAACTGGAAATCCCGGAATTTTTACCGATCATCCAGGCGGATGCCATGCAGCTAAAACTTGCTGTGATCAATCTGTTAAAAAATTCGTATGAATCCATGCACAAAACCGGACAAGTCATTCTTTCCGTTTTTCAGATTCCAAATTCTATTCAGATCGATGTGACAGACTTTGGAAGTGGCATTCCGGAAGAATCTATCAATACGATTCTGATCCCTTTTGTCTCTACCAAATGCTGCGGTACTGGTCTGGGACTCTCTATTACAAATGAAATCGTAAAAGCACACCAAGGAACACTTTCTTTTCATAATAACCAGCCAAAAGGTTGTACCTTTTCTATTATACTGCCAGTTATAAAAAAGAATCTTAACCAAACGTAAAAAGACTGTCTAACATCCGCAAAGTTTTAAAATTCCCCTTTGCGGTCATTTCACCAGTCATAAATGCGCGCTGGAATGTCATGCGACCGCGTGTGATCCCGTCCATGACCTCTGGCGTCATTTTTGCGTACACATCGACATTTTCCTGTTGTCCATAATGGCATGCCACATCATCCCCAGACACTTCCACGACGAGTGGTTTTTTCTTTCCTTCGATCATGAATAAATAGGTCGCGCTAAAGTTATCCTGCGGCACAAAATGTGTCTGGAAATCCTTGATATACTCGACATTCGCCTCCTGTTCTGATTTTCCGAGCAGATCTTTGAACATACTTGTCAGCTCTTCGATATCCTCTTTTTGTTTTTTGACATATCCGTCATCGGATACATATTTGGACAATTGCTCACTCTCCTGCGGTGTCAGCTCCAATGGCTGCATCTTTTGTACCGTCTGACGTACCGCCTGATTGCTCGTCGGCAGGCTTGCCATTTTCTGTGAAATGAAACGATACAGATTTTCTGCTTTTTTCTCAATGATCACTGTATAATCTTCATTCATTTTAAATGTTGCAAGGTCATTGACATACCCGCACAGTCCATTACACGGAGTCCCTCCAAGCATTTCCCACGCATTGATCAGCGTTGTCATCGCTTCCCGTTCCCCATAAGTAGTCGACATGACCACCGGCTCCATATAGAGACCTGCAATTCTCTCTTTATCCCCGTACAGCCAGCAGGCGTCTAAAAACTGCTGCATATATCCGCCGATTCCAAGCCACTCCACAGTCGTTGCCAAGATGATACCATCTGCATCTTTCAACGTCTGCGGAAGTGTTGAAATGCTGTTTTTGCTTTCATATATATTAAACCGCTCTATCGTCACATGCAATTCTTCCAGCACTGCCTGCATTTTATCGATCACATACAGTGTCGGATCATCCAATACCCCTCGTCCGCCATAATAAATATTTATCTTCATGCCTTCCCTCCTTCTGCCGCCCTACTTCTACCAGATAGGCATGCAAACTCTCTATTTATAGTATATCTATAATTTACTTGAAAATCAATCTTTGCCGCACTTTTCATACGAATATTTTTTCATACAAAACTTCTGATTTGTC
>JBJENW010000151.1:0-9567 GCA_051880395.1 Lachnospiraceae bacterium
CCCGGTACTCACTGGCTGCCTCTGCTGTGATTACATTTTGCCTGGAAAAAATAGCCCCCAAAACCATAACACATACCACCAGCATAAAAGAAATTTTTAATTTGTTTTGTTTCATAATGAGTTCCCCCTTCATTTAAATCATCCAAATCGGCACAATATAGTTGTCACGATCAATCGCACTAAGTTCCGGCTTCATACAGATAACCGCCCCCTTGGATCGAGGCGTTGATGACTTATCCAGCAAGTGAAATACTTTTATCAATTCCGTTCCCGGATTTGAAGTCTTTTTAATTTCAATTGGATTTAGCACACCGTCATGTTCAAGAACGATATCAATTTCCTTCGCATCCTTGTCACGATAATAGTACAGATAAGGTTCTTTCCCACAGTTCAAATAAGTTTTCATAATCTCGGCAACCACATAATTTTCTAAAATTGCTCCATTCATTGCACCACACTCTAGTGTTTCTGCGCTGCTCCACTTTGTCAGATAACAAACCAAACCTGTATCATAAAAATACAGCTTAGGTGTTTTTACAAGACGTTTTAACAAATTATTGGAATATGGATGGAGATAGAAAATGATTCCTAATGTCTCCAGAATGCCCAACCAGTTCTTTGCCTGTGTCTGATTAATATCCGCATCTCTTGCAATCTCTGCAACATTCAACATCTGACCGCATCTTGCAGCTACAGCAGTAATAAATTTAAGAAATTTCAACGAGTCAATCGCATCCGACAACGCCTTTACATCGCGCTCAATATAGGTTGTTAAATAACTGCTATAAAAAATCTGACTGTTACTGTTGGCACCACTCACAATTGCAGGCATAGATCCCCTGTAGATTCGTTCAAAAATGCCTCTTGTATCCGCCTCTTCTCTACAATCTTTTCGGTTTGATAATGCCTCCATGTCAATCGTGAAAGGTTCCATCTCTCCATTGGAAATTTCTGCTTGTGACAAAGATGTAAGCGAAAGCACTGCCACTCTTCCTGCTAAAGACTCCTGTACACCTCCCATCAATTGAAACACTTGCGAACCTGTAATCCAAAATGCTCCCGGCTTATGATTTTTGTCCACATGCACCTTGATATAAGTAAACAACTCCGGTGCATACTGCACCTCATCAATTAATACAGGCGGTTTATGCAGTTGCAAAAACAATTCCGGATCTGTTTTTGCAATATTTCTTTCATTCAAATCATCTAACGTAACATATCCTCTAGCCGTACCTTCCATCATTTTCTGAAGCATGGTAGTCTTGCCTACTTGTCGTGGTCCGGTAACCAGAACAACCGGATATTCTTTTGTAACCTGGTTTACTATCTTTTCTAAATTTCTTGATATATAATTCATATTTCCATCCTTTTTCGGCTATTATTTTATCTAATTAGATTTTAGCCGAAATCCAGAAAGAATTCAAGTGATTTCGGCTAAATTATATTATGCCTGAATTTTAGACGAAATATACTTTTGTATTCATTTTTAGTTCAAAGATTTTTTCCTTATCAGGATTTTTTCTCGTCATTCTTCCCATCTCCAACGCGGTGTAAATACTGCCGCACTAGACACAGAAGAATGATACTAATCACAGAGACAAAATCCTGATATGGCGTGTTATTACTAACGATCATATGCCTTGCAACCAGAAATATAATCACCTCTATCACATTGTCCGAATTTGGACGGCACAACATACGTAAAAATTCGATTCCGATTACAATTAACAAAATTTTGTCCAGATACAGTTTAAAACTTTCTATATCATGTAACAGTTCAAAAAAAAGACTGCCGTCTTTAAATAAACTACATAATGCCAGGATAATCCCAATTAACACTAATATGGCTACGACCATTTCTAAAATCCCACAGATTTTCTGAACAACTCTCTCCAGCTTTTCCATGTATCTCTCCTTCACTCCATCATTTTTCAGAATACTTACTTCTTTTTATCAAGATTCCGATTATTTCTCCAATCAGAATCCCCATACTCATAGCTAATCCCATGTTCACATGCAACACACTTGAAACAGAGCAGCCCAGGCACATACCTACGAGCATGCCTTCGTTTAAGTATGTCTTTTCTGTATCTTTTTTACTATGATTTACACATAAAATGATAATACATATCCCCATGATCACAAACGGCAATGCCGCAAAAATAAAATCCCTCATTTTCCAACCTCCTAAATTCCTATAATCGGTGTTTCCCTATTCACTGCAAATTAATGTTTCACTTTCTTTCGAAACATATAATAATGGATTCCAAATTGCAGAAAAAACAGTAAATAAACCACCAACATAATTACATAAAAACCTACAAGACTCTTTGAAAGTTCATTCCCATGATCATGATAATTGTTTGCCTGCATCGCAATTTGTGGAATGATAATCCCAAAGAAGATGATCAAAAGTGGAATCATTCTTCCCCTAAATATGCGCTTCATCATATCCAGCCTCGATTCGTCATCGCAGAAAATTTCTTCTTTCCCTTCCATCTCCGCAACGGATTTTCGAAAATAACTATATCCTACATAATCCTGGATATATTCCCAGCCACAGTCCGCAAACATCTGTACATATTCCGCTTTGTGCTCCAACCCTTCTTGATTATAGTCCAACTGGTAAACCATCTCCTCCGGTGTACAGCGCTCAAAATGATACCTACCGGGAAAAGTCACCTTTGTAAACTTCCATCCGGATTTCTGCATGCTTGTCAGATAATCTGCTTCTTTTTCATACTCGGTAATGGAAAACCATTTAAATTGTGTTTTTGTTTCACTCATTTTACCATCTCCTTCATATTTTGGTATAAACGTGCAATTCGCTTTTGTTCGATCTCCAACACCTCATTCCCAAGCTCCGTAATCCGGTAAATCTTCCGCTTGTTCTCCTCCCGTACAAAACAGATCAATCCATCCTTTTCCATCTTTGACAAACTACCATACATGGTTCCCGGACTTAATACGACCTCATCTTTTGTCAGTTCCTTTACCATCTGTACGACTCCATAGCCATGGTTCGGTTCACGGAGGCAGAGCAAAATATAAAAAGCCGTTTCCGTCATGGGAATGTACACTTTTTTGATATGGGAATCCATTTCTGCACCTCCATCCTGTTACTGCGATGTATCGCACTTCGATATAGTTATTGTATCGCAGTACGATATAGTTGTCAAGTTAAAACGCGCAACAAAAAACGTATGAACCCCTTTCATTTCATACGTCTTTTCTCGCTTTTCCATTATTATGTTACAACAGGGCATGTCCTTTCTCACAAACCACATAAATTTCTTCTATTTTTTCCTCGATCAATGGCTGAATCTTTTCTACCTGCTTTTTTACAACTTTTTTATATGCAAAATACGGCAGAATCCATCCGATAAATCCCGGAATCGCCAGTAATACACACAGCCAGACAATCGGCGGTTCATGGGTGACGGCAAATGTCGAGCCTGCCATAAATACGGTTCCGATCACACCGATTCCCAATGCCCACGCCGTTGCTTTTGATGTCTTCGCTTTTTCCAACCTTCTCATATCCTGGGCACAAGCTTCAAAATTTCTCTGAAGTCTGGTCAGCTCCATTTTATTTAAGATTTTCCGATCGCGTTTCATGCGAATGGTAACACGATGTGGATTTCCGGTATCTGTTACTTCATCCTCTGCAATCCATCCAAAATTTTCATAGCAGTCAAGGTACATGGATACCTGGTTGTCATCCACCGTCACTTCCTTATAATCATATCCCACAAAATCTGCTCTCTTTTTTTCCTGCTCCATGCTTTCCCCTCCTTCCTACATTTCCTTTTGGGATTTCGGCAGTTTTACCGTAAAAATTGTTCCTTTTCCTGGACTGCTCTCCACATAAATGCTGCCATCCGACAATTGCAGAATCCGTTTGACAAGCGCGAGTCCCAATCCGTTTCCCTCTGTCGCATGAGAAGTGTCTCCCTGATAAAACTTTTCAAAAATACGTTTCCTTGTCTGCTCATCCATGCCGCATCCGGTGTCTGCAACCGAAACCGTTATCCCATCTTCCTCTGACTTCTGTGACAACGTGACCGTTCCACCTTCCGGCGTGAATTTGAGCGCATTCGAGAGCAGATTGGTCCACACCAGTTCCAGCAAGCCCTCATCCGCCTCAATCCAGGTTCGTTCTTCGATGTCCACCTCAAACTCGATCTTTTTCTTTTCCCAGGTATCTTCAAACTGCAGCGCACATTCACATAGCTGGGCACACAGATCATACGTCTGCGGTGCCGGCTTGATTGTCTGCTTTTCCAGTTTATTAAGTTTGAGCATGTTTGTAATTAGATTCGACAAACGCTTCGCTGCCTGCAGAATCGTTTCTGTGGATTCTTTGCGATTTTCTTCTGTCAAATGCTCCATGCGAAGCAACTCTGCATTATTCTGAATCACCGCCAATGGTGTCTTTATCTCATGCGAAACATTGGAAAAGAAATCCGTTTTTAATGTCTCAATGCTTCCCAATTCCTCGACCATTTTGTTAAAATCCATAAACAATACATCCAAATGCGTAAATTTATCGGCCGTATGATGCGGTGCCAGATAAACAGAAAAATCCCCCATTGCCACTTGATGCGCCGCTTTGGAAAATTCTTCGATTGGCTTTTGATAATGCCGGATAATCTGATAACTGGTCCATACCGTAAATGCAACTGCTGCCAAAAACCACAGCCCTACAACGCTGAGCTGGCTGTGCAATGGTATGTTGCGATAATCAATTTCTTCTCCGATCATCTTCATCTGTATCGTAGTAAACAGACCAAATGCCACAAAAACCGATAAAAAAATCGAAACCGGAAATATTTTTTTCTTCACCCGCATATCACGAAATTCCTCTTTTTCTCTCATACCAGCACCGCCTTATATCCCAGTCCCCGCACTGTTTTAATCTCAAATCCATCACAGGCAGAACATTTATCCCGGATTTTTGTAATATAGACATCCACTGCCCGAAGGCTGGTCTCACTGTCCACGCCCCAAAACTCGTCCATGAGTTGTGCCCTGGAAAACGTTTTGTTCGGATAAGATAACAGCTTGTAAAGAATGTGAAACTCTCTGGTCGTTGTCGCAATTTCCTCTCCCGCAACAGTCGCTGTCATGGCATCTGCATCCAATTCCAGATTTCCGACCACCAGTTTTCGTTCCATTTCAATATTCGCACGTCGAAGCAGCGCCCGCACCCGCAGCACCAACTCATCCAACTCAATCGGTTTTACCATATAGTCATCGATGCCAAGTTGAAACCCTCTCTGCTTTGACGGCAAATCATCTTTTGCCGACATAAACAGAATCGGAATATGACGATTGACACGTCTTACATTTTCTGCGAATTCAAATCCATCCACCTTTGGCAGCATAATATCGGAAATAATCAATGCATACAAATTGTTATATAATTCATCATAGGCTTCCTCTGCCTGCAGGCAGCCTTTTGCCTGAAATCCACTGTCGTTTAAGTAGGTACATACCGTCTGATTTAATTTTCTATCATCTTCCAATACAAGAATTTTTATCATCGTTTTTCCTCTTTTCTTATCAGATTTGTGGTGCGTACAAGCGTCCAAATCGCCATTCCAAGCACCAGAAGACTGACACCCGTTCCTGTCATCGTCGTCATTCTTTGCCGAAACCCTGCTTCGTCATCCTTTCCAAACTGTGTCAGCATGGCTGTCTCCAACGAAAACATCGACACCAGTCCGGCATCATTAAAATCATACCACACAATCGGCAGCTCTTTAACTCCGAAATGCATATGGTGGGCAAAGGCGGCAGACATATGATCTTTTTTATGATTTTTATCACTTCGTTCCAGTCCATAATTCACCTCCAGATGCTGTCCGTGATTCGTTATCTTGTATTTTACGGTAGTATGGTTTCTGTTTTGTTTGTGTTTTGTTTCAGAATTGTTAATCAATTGATTTTTTGAATAGTCAAAAAATAAGACAGAGAAATAGCCGCATTACAAATCATAATGCCGATATTTTCTGTCTTATCAAATCTAAATTTCTAATTATAGATAACTATCCATAAATGCTGCTGGAGTCATGATATCCGGTCTCTCAATGTCTATGTCCGAAAAATCCTTATCACCAGTAATCAAGATATCAACCTCCTCTAGTATTGCTGTATATAACACCGGATAATCTTTCACGTCCCTAATGTCAAAAAGTCCTTCTTCTACTTCATTTGGTGTGTAGACATATTCATAACTCATCATCGTAAGTAATTTTTCTAATGCCAATTCCTTTTTGGGAAACTTCCGCTTTACCACTTTCTTTAATTCATCAACTACATAGGACGATAATACAAGCTGATGCTGCGAAAAAATACAATTCAACATTGCATCCATCCTTGCACTCGGAAAAAGTAATGCCGATATAAGCACATTCGTATCAAGCATAATTCTCAACTACTTCACCACGCTTTCTTCCCTGATCTCCTTTATCATTGCCATGACATCAGCATCATCTTTTAGTCCTAGTCTATCTGCTTCCCCAGCAAATGCTTTCTGAGCCTCTCGAAGTGCATTCATTGAAGAATTCATCATATAAACCCTACCTGACTCCTCCATAAATAACACTTTGTCTCCATTTTTAATTCCAAGTTTTCTGCGAATCTCTATTGGGATTGTTATCTGACCTTTCGATGTTACTTTTGCTAATTCCATATAAAATCCTCCTTTCAGCGGTAATACATTCCTTACTTTCCTTACACTATTAGTATATCCGCTTTTTCTTCAATTCGCAACTCCTATTCTTACTTTTCATTATAGAAAAAGCAAATTCAACTCCGGAAATCCTCCATTTGCAAGATAGATAATTCCCATGACTGCTGCTGCAAGTACAAGCGAAACGCCTCCAAAGATGTTCTTCTTTCCACTCATCTTTTCTTTCCCCAATTTCTTTGGCAAAAGCAGCAAGGTCACTCCGATTGCAAGGAGAAATGATGCTGCAAATACAGCTGCACTTCCAACTCCCAGTGACAAGTTTGCAAAAAATAATACAAGCGAGCCAAAAATTCCAACCACCGCAATCGCCCATGCCAAATACTTTGTTCCTACCAATAATCCATCAATACACTCGAATAATTTCATCTGAAAAACTCCTTTCTGTTCCATCCACTTTTTTATCTTTGCTCCTTTTAGGGTGCGTCTTCCTCTACTTCTTCCAGAAATGCATCCACAAAGGCTTGTTCGACTTTTTTGTATGTACCAACTACACTGTCTTCGATTTTTTTGTAGCTGCCTACCACGCCATCCTCGATTTTCTGATAAGTCGAAGTCGCCTTGTCTGCCATTCCTCCTGTTTTCAGAGAACCATCTTCGTTGAGAAACGTATCGGTAAACTTTGTTTCCACCTTCTTATAAGCGCCGACTACTCTCTCTCCGATTTTTCCTGTTTTTAACTGATATTGTGCCATGCTGACATCTCCTTTCGATTTTTCATGACTTGCTTTTGATGGGATTACTATACGATATCTTCTTTTCTGATTTGTTTTTGTTTTGTTTCTGAAATATTAATATGCACAAATATTCGCGTACAAAAAATGTCCGTGAAACACATCGTTCTTGTTTCACGGACATTGCTCTTGTTCACTTATCCTAATATTATCCTGCCCAATTTTCTAGTTTCAATCCTTTCACCCGAATAAATTCTTTCGTATTATTGGTTACAATCGTATAACCTAATGACTTTGCATGCCCTGCGATCATCATATCTAGTGGTCCAATCAGAGTCCCGGCTTTTTCTAAATCAGCTCGAATTTTTCCGTAACTTTCAGCCGCCAAAGAATCGAAATTCATAATTTCAATATTTGCTAAGAGTAATGCTAAAGCAACTCTATTTTTTTCGACTGATTGACTTTTTTCAACACCATGAACAAGTTCCGCATATGTTACAGAAGAAATGCATATCTCTGATGGATCATACTCTTGCAATCGAATAAACACCTGTTTCGGCTTCTGCTTTATGGCATATATGCAAATATTTGTATCCAACATATATCTCATAGTTCTTCACGCTCCTGATTGATTTCATCATTTCTTCCGTTCTCCATGAAGTCCTCAGAAAACATGTCAATCGCCTGCATAAATGAAGTCCATTTATTTGTCTTTGGCATAAGTATTACAATATCACCAATTCTATTTACTGCTACTTCATCCGTATCAAATCTACACTCTTTTGGAAGTCTTACCGCCTGACTTCTGCCATTTTCAAAAACTTTTGCGGTCATCATAGTAACCATCTCCTTCCTGTTACTTTTAGTATATACCAAGATATATATCTTAGTCAACAAAATTTATCCAACTACTTCATGATAAAAAAGACCACCTTCTCACAACATCCATGTGAAAACGACAGTCTGATTTTTTTTCTTTATTCGTTTGCAAACTTGAATCGTTAATTTCCAAATTACATTTCAAAATATTTCCGAACCGTTTCTTTATCGTAACCGTCCTCTCCACGCCAGTACTCTGCAAAAGTCCATTCATTTCTTCCGGATATAGTTCTATCGTAAGATGCTGCTTTCAGTACTCCGATACAAGCTAAAATCTCAATGATTACGTCACGCTCTGCTTTGTTTGATTTCAAATTTGGGATATTTTTCAATCGGTCTCTCAATGCGCTTGGATAATCCCCCGGATTGCAGTCGTCAATCGCTTGTAATATACTCTGAAATATTTCAACGTCTGCTTTCGTTGGCTCTGGAATATCTTCCTTTATAAACTGTTCTAGATCAAAAAGTGTATAAAGCAACTGACCATGCCGAACTCCGCCCCACTTAAGGCGTTCAAAATTCAACACATTCAAATCTTCATCAACGTACCTCTCCTGACCAATCATTCCGTATTTCAGGCTCTTGCAGATTTCGCAGGTAGTGGACACTGACACAACTCTGCCATCCTCATAGAAGCTCCCTGACACAGCCGGCGTGTATGTATGGGCAGTTAGCAGCTTTGCAATACTATAGGAGCCGACTGCACTGCGCCAGTCTAAGCGTCTGGTTGACAGGCTACTCAAAAATGCCCGCGCGACTCTTTTGGGTGTTATCTGCTTCACTAATTCCATAATTCTTTTGACACAATCGTCATGTGTAATGGTAAAAGGATCAAACATAACTCCCTTTTCCTTGGCATATTGAAAATCATCCGGAGCGATAACCCGTTCAACTTTCCACCCTTTCCCTGACCAATACGTTTTAAATAAAATATCTTTTGCTTTTTTGTCTATATAAATCACTTTCTTTCCTCGCCGGGCGCATACAGCGGATTTGCATAACTTCATCCATAATTTTTTGCACCCAATCATACGTATCCCAAAGCCTCCGTATCATTAGCTTTCCTAATTATTAGTATATCTGCTTTTTCTTCCCTTAGCAACTCCTATCTCTTACTTTCATTGTCTTCTTTTCTGATGTTGATTTCGAATAATTCTAAAAAAATCTGACACACTAATTCTGAAACCACAAATAAGGAGATGAGAAAAAATGATCGAACCAGACACCATACGATTACTTCGCGAATGCGATGCAGGAATC
>JBJENW010000151.1:9667-13857 GCA_051880395.1 Lachnospiraceae bacterium
AAAAATGATCGAACCAGACACCATACGATTACTTCGCGAATGCGATGCAGGAATCAAAATGGGAGTTGCATCGATTGATGATGTTTTAGACAACATTCAAAACGATACGTTTCGTGAATGCCTCACCAAATGCAGAGACAAACATGTGGAATTAAAAGACGAAATCCGAACACTCTTAAACGAATACCACGACGAAGGAAAAGAACCGGATTCCATTGCAAAAGGTATGTCCTGGATGAAAACCAATCTCAAACTGGTTCTAAATGAGTCGGATGAAACCATCGCCGAGCTTATGACAGACGGCTGCAACATGGGCGTAAAATCCCTCAGCAAATACCTGAATCAATATCAGGCGGCGAGCGAAAAATCGAAGGCTCTTGCGAAACGGCTGATTCAGTTGGAGGAGACGCTTGCTTCGGATATTCGACAATTTTTGTAACAACGATTTTTCATAAAAAGGTGGTTCACTGCTGGAGCAAACCACCTTTTTTATGTTTGATGCAGGTTCAATTTTTTTGCAGTGTATGCTGCAGTGCATCATACACCTTATGATAGAGCATCTGATTTGGACAATACCGGTAATCTGCAAAAATCGTAATTCCCGTCCGCTCATAGTATTCCAAAATAGCGGCCGCGCATCCGGCGCTTCTGCTTTGTCCGTACGTGCACTGGCAGACAATCGCTTTTTTCTGTTCGACCGCCTGCCGGATGAAACGTGCAAGTGCATCCGCTTGTGGAAAAAAGGTTTCATAGTTCATCCCAAATTCGCCCAGTTCGTCATAACAGATGTCCGGCACTGCTGCCTGAAAAATGGTTGGATTTAGAACACCTTGTTCTTCCTCAGGAGGGTCATAAAACCGAATCCATGCTGTATTTTCTGGAAACCCTTTAGTTAAACAGGTTTTGTACGCTTTTTCGGAACAAATTTTGAGATTCATCTTCACATCCTCTTTTCTATAATTCGAGCTCATCGCCATCCTGCATGGTATGAACCTTTGCTCGGTATGCGCCAATCTCTAATTCTTTGAACTGTTCTTTTTTTGTTGTATGGATTGGAATAATAGCCTTTTGCGGCTTTATGATATGCACCATTTTTTCAATGTCGGCTGCCGTTGCATGACCTCCGCTATGTAAGACGGTATGCCTGTCATCTGAAAATCGATCATAAAGTGCCCCATAGTCTGGTCGATACGTATCCGGATATTTTTCCTTTTCAATATAGCCCTCCCACATCGAATAGATCAAGATTGGATTCAAATCTTTAAAATAATCCATTCGTTTCTGATAAGCAGCGGAAGGACCGACAAGCATTAAAAATCCATTCTTTCGCATATATTCCGGCTGTGTACAGCCCATGCACGGATTGATGCGCTCCATATTTTCAAATTTATATTTTCTATAAAACTGAAATTCCTCTCGATCTTTTGGTGCCGCTTTTTTAAATTCCTCAATCTGCGCATCCACGTAATGATTCACAAAAAAAGCTCTTTTTAAGCGATGTGCCGCATGAGAAAACGATGCCAGACTTTCGAAATTTGTCGAGGAACAGACCAGAAATGCATATTTATTTTCCGGCTTTTTGAGTAACTGATATGCCTCTTCCTCCAGCATTTCCTCTGTCAGAACCTCCTCGTCGCTCCGCGCCAGCATCGTGCCTTCGGTAAGCAGCACATCGACGTTTTTCCCACCAAAAAAAGTTTCCAACTCTGCAAACATTCCCTTTCCCAATCTGCCATGCGTCCGAAAATCTCCTGTGTACACAATCGTTTTTCCCTGCGTCTCTAATAGGAAGAGATATGCATCAAACGCCGAATGATCCACCCTCACCGGCGTAATCTGAATATCTCCGATCCAAAACGGCTGCTTGTCGTGAAAATCGATCCACTTATCCTCTCTTCGAAGCAGCTCTTCCAGTTTTTTGTTTTTTGCTCTGTTCTCTGCTGTATCCTTAACATTCGTTGCAAGTGTATGGTAAATGTTAAGTAACATCTTTCGCGCGGTCTTTCCGATTCCGAGCTGAATCTGCTTTCCTCTGCTATCTGTTTGTGGAATTTTACCGAACATCCCTACGTGATCCCCGTGATAGTGGGAAAACAAAACGGCATCGCATTCTGCCGCTTTTATCGTCTCGATCATCTCGCAGTCGGTCACACTCCCGGTACTTCCCGGGAGTTCTGAGCCAAAATCAAGAAAAATATGTGTCGTTTCTGTGTAAATTTCTGTGATTGCGCCACCAATCTGGTCGGTTCCGCGATGAATTTTTATTTTTACCATAGGCACCTCCGATAAGATTACTCAATTGCATCGAGTTCCTCTTTGTATTTTTCAATCTTTGCCGTTACGTTCCTCTCTATGCTGATCCATTCCTCTACCGGGAATTCTTTCTCCTCAACCATTATTTTCATCAGCTGTAAGACCATGTGCTGCATTCTGATTGACATTTCTTCTAAAATACAATTCCGCTGATACGGTGTATAGAGAAAAAATATCGCTGTCAATTCTCTGTCATCTATCTGTGTAAGAAAATATTGCCGTTTTTTGCTTGAGCTATTTTGAAACCATGCCCCACTCGTTGTTGCTCTGGAAAACTGTGTAAATGAATCACTAAAGTCTTTTAATTTTTTTACCTCAGCTTCCATTTCCATTTCCTGCTGTTTCTCAAGCACTTTTGCTCTCTCGTCATAAGTAATCGAAGGTTTTTGAGAACAGAATGAAAGTCCTGTTTTTTGTAGTGAAAAAGTATATGTATCCGCCAGCTCTACTGCCTTATATATTTTTTGCTTGTTTCTGCGAACAAGATCCGTCTTAGCATAGCACGCGATTTGTGTCAGAATTTCATCCCTCTGATAGTCTTCCACCGACGCTTCGTAAATCCATCTCCAAAAGTCGAGGTAAGTCCCCTCTAAATATTCCATGCCATAAGCCTCGATTGCTAATACGCCTTCTCTGTAGTAGATTCTTTCGAGTTCTTTAAAAAATGCGTCGATATCCAATTCTGTTTCGTTTTTTTCCATAGGACACACTCCTTTTCTCCGACTGGCTCTTTTGAAACCGATGTAACTATTTCTAAATGATCACTTTTTGTCTTGCTCAGGAGTCCTTTTATTCTGTCACATGGATTCTATTGGCACCCGCCAATTTCTGGCAGGTGCCGCAATGCATTTTTATGTTGTACTATTCTTCTTCGTATTTTTCAATTGATTTTGGGTCTGTCAAATATGGTCCGAATTCTACGATCGTATTCATGAAACTGGAAAATCTCTTCTGCAATCCGTCTTCCTCTTTTGTTTCTCTGCCGTTCCAATACGCCTTGTCATCTCCCTCGATTTCCAGTACTCCCATCATAGTCTGTGAAAAATAACGATCAATTTGCGCATCCAAAATGGTATTTTGATCCATTTTTAAGTTCAATGTAAACTGCGGATCGTAGACGAGATCTCCATTGATACGTGTATAAATTCCAGTTATAATATCCTTTTCGCCATCGTCTCCCTCATAGATTGTTTCCATATCTAATGTCCACCAGCTGTCCGGATCATGCGTTTCTATTCTGCCTCCGGTTTCTCCTATTAGATTATATATTTTCTGTAACTGTGCAATAGATTCCTTTGTGGCTTGTTTTCCCATACTTTGTTTCTCCTTTCTGGAATTGGTTGATTTGGGGGTTTTGCTTTTTCGCTATTTGGTTGTCAAGGTTCGGGTTGGTTGACTGGTTATCTATTTATATAATTAGTATAGCACATCTTTTTGACACTTGGGGGATGTACCTGAAGGCGTTGTGTCGCGGATTCTCAATTTTTCAAACCACCGCTCCACTTAAGCTTTTTAACCACTTCATTTTACTTTAACACACTTCATTTGCCGATAGCAGAGCATCAATCGCAATGTACTGGCATTCTACATCCTTTTCCTTCATATTTTCATACTTCTTTTTATCAAATGTAACAATAAGCGGTTTTTCCACTTCAAACTGCTCTTTCTGAAATACAAATTGACAAATATAATCCTGTATTTCTGTTTGCCGAAACTCAAATTCATACTTTGCCTCTTCAGACTCATATTTACATTCAATACTTTTTACAAAAAACTTTTTACTGTCTTCTGGCTTCTTATATATTACTATGATATCAGGTTTTATAATGTACCCATAACAGTGGACACACGAATTAGTGTAGTACCCGTTTTTCGGA
>JBJENW010000152.1:0-13763 GCA_051880395.1 Lachnospiraceae bacterium
GGAGGAAAAACATGTCAAATTCAGCAAGAGTAAAAATTACATTAGCCTGCACAGAATGTGGTGATCGAAATTATACAACAACCAAAAATAAAAAACTGCATCCGGAACGGATGGAAGTGATGAAATATTGTCCAAGGCTTCGGAAACGTACCTTGCACAAGGAAACGAAGTAACGGAGGCAATTTATGTTAAACAAAGAGAAAACACCGGTGACGATCATAACCGGATATCTGGGATCAGGAAAAACGACATTGCTAAATGAATTACTGAAAAGTCAGGAAAATGAAGGTCTGGCTTTGATCGTCAATGACATGGGAAGTGTGAATATCGATGCCTCTCTTATAAAGAAAAACCGTGCGATAGAGGCGGATGCAAAGATGATCGAGCTTTCGAATGGCTGCATTTGTTGTACATTGCAGGAGGCATTTATGGATCAGATTGTTTGTCTGTCAAAAGATTCGAACGTCAGACGAATTCTGGTAGAAGCTTCCGGAATCAGTAATCCGGCTTCTATTGCGGAAGGATTTTTGGCATATCAGGATTTACAGGAAAAAGCTACTTTTTATTTGGATTCCATTGTGACAGTTGTGGATGCGGACCGTATTTATGCAGAATTTCTGGAAGATCTGAAAGAGGTAGAAGCGGAATGTCAAGAGGACGATCCGGATATTATCAATCTGGTAATGGATCAAATTGAATTTTGTAATGTGGTACTACTGAATAAATGTGATTTATTGTCAGAGAATCAGATTAAGGAAGTACGAGATGTAATTCGAAGTCTGCAGAAGGAGGCAAAAATCATTCCTTGCATTTATGGAAAAGTAGAACCGGATTGCATTTTTTGTGGGGAAACATTTGATTTTGACAAAGTGATGAATTCTTCTGTTATGCAACAGGCATTGGCCAGAGAACAGAAAATGGAACAAAATGATCAAGATGAGTACGGAATTACTTCCTTTGTATTTGAAGAAAGAAAACCGTTGGATTATGATAAATTTATGGAATTTGTCGAACAGGATTATCCAGAGGAAATTGTTCGGGCAAAGGGATATATTTGGTTTGCGGATGACGATATACATGTACAATTGTTTGAACAGGCTGGTCGGAATGCCTCCGTTTCAGAGGTTTCAAACTGGGTGGCTGCGTTTGAAGAAAAAGAAAAGCAGGAAGTGTTTGAAAACTATCCGGAAGTATTGGATGACTGGGACGAGATATATGGAGACCGCATGAATCAGATTGTTTTTATAGGGAGAGGATATGACAAAGAGCAGATTCTTCAAACGTTGAAGCAATGCGTTGTGGAAAGATAGAATATGAAAAAAATGAAAAAAGTAATGTTTGCGATTGCAACTTTTTTTCTGCTTGCGCTGGGATGCGGGAAGCAGGAATCTGCTACAACCAAAGCAGGCAGTACAAACAATGTGAAGAACGTCTTGGAACAACAGATGCAGGCAGAACCTTCAGAAGATGGAGAAACGATGTCAGACAGCCAGCCGGAGGCGAATACACAAAAAGAGGAACAGAAATCGGATGTGGATATGGATCTTACGGTGATGGATCGTGACATGGTCTATGCATCGGTCTATCAGATGATGGCAGATCCGAAAAGCTATGAGGGAAAAACGATACGCATAAAAGGCAGTTATTATGCAGAGTATTATGATAAAACGGAAAAATATTATCACTATTGCCTGATCAAGGATGCAATGGCCTGTTGTGCACAAGGAATGGAATTTATCTGGGATGATGGGAGTCATGTTTACCCGGATGAATACCCCCCGGAAGATACCGAGATTACGGTGACAGGTATTTTTGAAACATATCAGGAAGAAGGGGACGGACAGGTATATGCACGATTAAAAAATGCGAATATGGCATATTAGAGGTTGTATGCAGATTGGTCATCTGTCAAGAAAGTAAAATAGTGAAAAATGCTTGGAGAAATTTTCTTCAAGCATTTTTTAAACAAAAATCATACGAAGGAATTCATTATTTCATAAATTTGTCTATGGCTCTGTTCAATTCGTCAATCGCTTCTTGATCATTTGTTTTTACTGCATCCACTATACAGGTTGAAATATGATCTTTTAAAATAAGTCGGCTCAGACTTCGAATAGAAGAATCAATGGCCGACAACTGGATCAAAACTTCACTGCAGTCCCGTCCGTCTTCGATCATTTTTTTTACGGCATTGAGATGACCGCTGATTTTCGCAATGCGGTTTAGTTTTGCGTTGGTTTCCTGATGCGTATGCGTGTGTGAATGTTCGTGTGAATGTTCATGTGTATCTTTGCCCATAGCTGCCTCCTATGTAAAATATAACTACGAATCATTTTTTCTATCGTAACACGTTTTTCGTGAAAAGACAAGCTGCTTTTTGGTGTAAATAAGGGGGGTTATGGGTTTGGGTCTTTTTGAAATTGTATAAAACGCTGTATTTACGCGGGAAAATTCATATTCTTTTTTATCCCCTATATAGGCTTGTACGGGGGGGATAACTTCGTGTTAGAATCATGGCAAATAAAAAAGAAGACAAAAAATAAGTCAACAAAGGTGTTGTTTCGTTTCTCAAAACGCAGACAGCGCCTTTCTTTTTTAGCGCAAAGGAGGATTATTTTATGAGGCTTACACCAAGAGAGATGGAGAAGCTGATGCTTCACACAGCCGGTGAATTGGCAAAACAGCGAAAAGAAAAAGGCTTAAAGCTAAATTATGTGGAAGCAATCGCGTATATTTCGTCAGAATTGTTAGAACTCGCAAGGGAAGGAAAGACGGTAAAGGAACTTATGACATTAGGAACAACACTTCTTTCTAAAGAAGATGTCATGGAAGGAATTGCAGAAATGGTAGATGAGGTACAGATTGAAGCAACGTTTGATGATGGTACAAAACTGGTTACCGTACATCATCCGATACAGTAAGGAGGCGTGCATATGATACCGGGAGAAATTATAACAGCGAAGGAGCCGATTACGATCAATGAAGGCTTGGAGACAAAAACATTGGTAGTAAAAAATACAGGCGACCGACCGATTCAGATTGGCTCACATTTTCATTTTTTTGAAGTAAATAAATTCATGAAATTTGATCGAAAAGAAGCGTACGGATATCGGCTGGATATTCCATCTGGAACAGCAATTCGATTTGAGCCGGGTGAGGAAAAAGAAGTCTCATTGGTTGCGATTGCAGGAAAAAGAAGAATCCGCGGATTGAATAATCTGACAGATGCACAGATCAATGACGTTACCATTGAAAAATCTTTGCAGGAAGCCAAATTAAAAGGGTTTGCTGAATAGGTAAAGGAGGTTATGAATTTGAAACAGATCGATCGAGTAGAATATGCGTCTATGTACGGCGCAACAACAGGAGACAAAGTACGTTTGGGAGACACAGACCTCTTTATCGAGGTAGAAAAAGATTATACCGTATATGGGGATGAGATGAAATTCGGCGGTGGAAAAACCATTCGTGACGGTATGGGACAGAATTCAGATATCACAAATGCGGGCGGTGCATTGGATACGTTGATCACAAATGCATTGATTCTGGATTACTGGGGAATCGTAAAAGCAGATATCGGAATCAAGGACGGAAAAATCGTCGGAATCGGAAAAGCAGGAAATCCAGATATTATGAATGGGGTGGACCCGCATCTGGTAGTTGGTGCCGGTACAGAGGTGATTGCCGGAGAGGGAATGATCGTTACGGCTGGCGGAATTGATACACATGTGCATTATATCTGTCCTCAGCAGGTGGAGACATCCCTTTATTCCGGTATGACGACAATGATCGGAGGTGGAACCGGTCCGGCAGTCGGAAGTTTCGCGACAACCTGTACACCGGGTGAATTTAATATGCACAAAATCTTAGAAGCAGCAGAAGAATTTCCAATGAATTTTGGTTTCTTTGGAAAAGCAAATGCTTCTTCTGAGGCACCGTTGATCGAACAGATCAAAGCGGGAGCAGTTGGGTTAAAACTGCATGAAGACTGGGGAACAACACCTTCTGCTATCAATACAAGTTTAAATGTTGCAGATCAGTATGATATTCAGATCACCATTCATACCGATACTTTAAACGAAGCGGGATTTTTTGAATCCACCAGAGATGCCATTGCAGGACGTGCCATCCATACGTATCACACCGAGGGAGCAGGCGGCGGTCATGCGCCGGATATCATCAAAGCCGCCGGACTTCCAAATGTAATGCCTTCTTCCACGAGTCCGACAATGCCATTTGCAAAAAATACGATCGATGAGCATTTGGATATGATCATGGTATGCCATCACTTAGACCCGAATCTGCCGGAAGATATGGCGTTTGCACAGTCACGAATCCGATATGGAACGCTTGCAGCGGAAGATATCCTGCATGATATGGGAGCTATTTCAATTCTGAATTCGGATTCACAGGCGATGGGCAGACCGGCAGAAGTCATTACAAGAGCATGGCAGTGTGCGGATAAAATGAAAAGGCAAAGAGGTCAGCTTCCGGAAGCAATCGGAGAAGATAATGATAATTTCCGCGCTAAAAGATATGTTGCAAAATATACGATCAACCCTGCAATCGCACATGGTGTATCGGATTATATTGGTTCTGTAGAAGTCGGAAAACTGGCAGATCTTGTTATCTGGGATCCAAAATTTTTTGGTGTAAAGCCAGATATGGTATTGAAAGGTGGCTTTATCGCAGCTGCGAAGATGGGAGATGCCAATGCATCAATCCCGACACCGGAACCAGTGATTTTGAAAAACATGTGGGGTGCATACGGAAAAGCGCGTCCGAATACATGTGTGACATTTGTAAGCAAAGCTGCTTATGAGGATGGAATCAAAGAAAAACTGGGATTGGATAAAATGGTTTTACCAGTGAAAAATTGTCGTACGGTAGGCAAAAAGGATATGATTCTAAATGACAAGACACCGGAAATCGAAGTGGATCCGGATACCTATATGGTAAAAATAGATGGTGTGCAGGTGGATAGTGAACCATCGGAGAGCCTGCCACTTTGCAGAAAATATTATTTGTTTTAAAGTATTTGACAGTATTTACGCTTTATATGAGTGTAAGTGTGCGGACGGGACGATATTGGCCACCCGAAACTGTATTGGCGCCACCACTCTTTGAAAAGGGGATGGCGCGAAAAATATCTCAACTTGGGGATCCCTATACGGACGTTTTGCCCCATGTGTGTCTGCCCTCCGAAAAAACACGGCTCCTGCTCCGGTGAGCTAAGTCCTAAGAGTTTCTAAGGCGCCATAGAACCAAAGTTTCTTCGTAAGAGACTTCGCGCCTAAGAAACTCTAAGGACTGGATCTCACCTCCACCCGCCGAAATGTTTTTTCGGAGGGCAGACACACATGGGGCAAAACTGTGCATTGGAGACGGAAGGTTGAGATATTTTTCGCATAGGGAGAGAAGTGGCTACCCGATACTTTTTTGGATATTCAACATTATGTTCCGACCGAGTTGTATTTCAATAAGATAAAAAGTAATCGATCTGGCGCATTTTTGAAAACATGCGTTCAAGAAGGTAAGTGATTCTTTTAGAATCCTTTATATAAATTCCAGAATACGTTCCGGCTACAACACTTTTTCCTCAGGAAACAGATCTCAGCCTATCGTCTCCAATACACAGTTTCCGGGATTCGGGCAGGCACAGAACACGGGTGGCATCGGACAGAGTGGCTTTGACAGAAATGATAGTAAGTTCCGACGGGCAGTTCTGCGATGCCTTTGCTGTTTTTTGATTGTTGGACAACCGGTGCGTCCTGTCCGCCCGGAAAAGAATCCGCTTTTGATTCTTAGCCGGGCGAACAGGAGGTGCCGGTTGTCCAACCTCCAAAAAACAGCAAAAATAAAGCATCGCAGAACTGCCCGTCGTGAACTTACTTCATTTCTGTCAAGCCACTCTGTCCGATGCCACCCGTGTTCTGTGCCTGCCCGAATCCCGGAAACGTCCGCATAGGAATCCCCCGGCTGAGATCTGTTTCGCACAACCGCCCCCAAAATGTGGTGGAGTCGATACCGTTTCGGGAAGCCAACAAAGTAGTGGTCGCAACACTTACGCTCATATAAAGCGTAAATATGGGGTGAACAATAACCGTTTGCTATTACATGAGAAATATTCTCAAATCAGATTCCTTGACGATACAAATATTTTTTTATATAATATGCCCTGAAGTTAGTGAATACTAACACAAGGTAGAAAGGGAAATAGATGAAAAATGAATGGTTGGAAGAGAACAATTCGTATGTTTCTTTGTATTGCAATTTTTTTATGCAGTACAGTGGAAACGGGTTGTGGAAAAGAAAACAGGATAGACAAAAAGGTGGACGAAACAGCACCCGCCAGTATTGATTTTTTTGCAATGGACACCTATATGACATTGACTGCTTACGGAGAACATGCAGAGGAAGCGGTAAAAGAGGCAAAGAAAAAGATTTTGGAATTAGATCAGAAACTATCGATCGGAGATACAAATAGTGAAATTTCAAAGGTGAATAAAAACGGAAAAGCAGTTGTTTCGCAGGAAGTATACGACTTGTTTCAAAGAAGCAGAACGTTATCAGAGGATACGAACGGAGCGTTTCAACCATTGTTAGAACCCGTGATGGAGCTTTGGGGATTCACAAGCGGCGAATATCAGGTTCCGAAAGAGCAGGATTTGAAGAAATGCCTGGAACTGGCGAATTTAGAAAAAGTAAATTGGAAAGATGAGACTTGTGAGATTGTTTTTTCCGAAAAAGGCATGAAAGCAGATCTGGGCGGTATTGCAAAAGGATATACGGCAGATGAGGTTATGCGTATTTTTCGGGAAAAAGGAGTGGAACATGCAGTGATCAGTCTTGGCGGAAACACGCAGACGCTTGGAGAAAAACCGGATGGAAGTGCATGGCGCGTAGCAATTGAAAACCCGGAGGAAAAAGAAAAATATCTCGGAGTGGTAGAAGTAAAGAATAAAGCAGTGGTTACATCCGGTGGATATGAGCGGTATTTTGAAAAAAACGGGAAGATATATCATCATATTATTGATCCCCAAACTGGATATCCGGCGGAGAACGGATTGATATCGGTAAGCATTATCAGTGCGGATGGTACACTGGCAGACGGACTTTCTACAGCGCTGTATGTAATGGGATTGGAAAAAGCAACTACATACTGGCGGGAACACAGTGACGAATTTGATGCGGTATTGGAAACAACAGATGGCGAACTTTATGTGACACAGGGAATTGAAAAAGAATTTACATCTGAAAAGAAAATACAGCTTCTAAAAAAATAGAATGGAGTTAATATGAAGGATTTTGGAACAAAAACGATCAACTGGATTCTGATTTTAATGATTCTTTTTGGCTACAATCTGGTACTAAAAAATCGGAGTGAAACAGAAAAAATTGATCAGATGCAGGCACAGATTGATGCGACTGAATTACAACTAAAACAATATAAAGAAACATTTCAAAAACTGGAACAGGAAATTTCAGAAACCGAAGAAACGGAAACGAATGATAGGAAAGATAAAACCGAAGAAACAAAACAAGAGGAAGCGAACCTATATCAGGATGGAACGTATGAAGGGAGCGCGAGAGGTTTTGGCGGAGAAATACAGGTACAGGTGACGATAGAGGACGATACGATCACAGATATTGAGATCGTATCAGCAGGTGGAGAAGACAGGGCCTATTTGGAAACAGCCAGCAGTATTGTTACAGATATGCTGCAACAACAATCATCAGATGTAGATACTATCAGTGGCGCAACATTTAGTTCGACCGGGATTCGTGAGGCGACGGCTCAGGCATTAGAACAGGCGAAGGCAGGAAAGTAAAAAGGAGAAAAAGATGTTTGATATAAAACGAAAAAAACAATTGCAGACAGTGGCAATTCTTGCAATACGGATTCTATTCTTTCTACTTATGCCGTCAACATTTACGACAGCGTTTTCCGGGGTAAAAGAAATTTTTACAAAACTCGGAAAAGGGGATGCAATTGCAATGACAGCATTTGTAACGGTTTTAGTGGTTCTTCTGATATATACGGTTGTTTTCGGTAGATTTTTTTGCGGATTTGCGTGCGCATTTGGCAGTCTGGGCGATGCGATACGGTGGCTATATTTGTCTGTTTGTAAAAAAATAAATAAGAAACCGCTTCAAATAAAAGAGAGCTGGCAGGAAAAATTAAGCTATTTGAAATATATTGTTTTAGCAGCAATCGCGGCACTGTGTTTTTTGGGAAACTATGCGGTGACAACCAAAAAAAGCCCGTGGGATGTATTTTCGATGATCACAAATGGAAATTTTCAGTTGGGCGCATATGGAATCGGTGTCATTCTTTTGCTTTTCATCTGCATTGGCATGGCTCTTTGTGATCGATTTTTTTGTAGATTTTTGTGTCCGATGGGAGCTGTTTTTGCAACGCTTCCGACGTTGCCGGATTTTACTGTCCAGAGGGATACAAGTCAATGTAGAAAAGGATGTTCCCTTTGTAATCATGTCTGTCCGGCAAACTTGACATTGCCGGAGAAAAACGAAGGAAAGTCAAATGGAGACTGCTTTCAGTGTGGAAAATGTATTTCCATGTGCCCGGCAAAAAATGCAGGAATCGGAAATATCCCGATACGTGGAAATGAAATCTGGTTTACATTTGCAAGGGCAGTCTTGTTATATGCCGTTTTAAAATGGGCAGGCGTATAATTTTTACGGTTAGAAGTTAGTGAATGCTAACATCTAATAGATAGTAACCATACAGTTTTAGAACCTGCGTTAGAGTTTCCGTTCCCCGATGACTCTGACGCAGAAGATGGGCTCGTAGAGGAAAAAGAAAGAAAAAGAGAGCACATGGGAAGACAGGAGGATGCATTACATGAAAAACAAACAATTTCTTACGAAATTGGCGTCAGTTATGCTTGCAGCAGCACTGACGACTACAGGTGTACCGATGATGGTTTATGCAGAACCGGTACAAGCAGTAATGGAGCAGACTGCGGATCAACAGCCTGCGGCAGAAAACACACAGTACGTTTTAATGAACGTACCATATGCAGATTTTTATCAGAGCGAATTAACCGGGAATGACAAAATTGTGGACAGTGTATCTTCAGCCACATTAAATAAAACAAGAAATATCGGTTTGGTAGCAGGCTCTTATCATGTGGATCCGAAAGGATCTGATATATCCGGTGTTACCATTCCGGTGAAGTTAGGTGCTGGTGTAACATTTGCGGATCTTAGTACATATTCTGAAATTACAGACGACAGCAGCGTTCCCATTACAATGGCATCAAAAACAGGAGAGACTACAACAGAATACAAGGGAAAAGATGCATTGTTTGAAGCACCGAACTATGCGTATTATAAATTAACGCAGGCACCTGCATACTATAAAGAAATGACCATACAAGATGGAAAACTGCAGTTTGGACCGATGCAGGGACAAACACCTGAAGTGGTGGAAAATACCTCAGTGCAGCTGTTGACATCTACAAGATACGGCGATTATCAGCTAAATGTAACAGGGTTTGATATTTCGGATACGATTTATGGTGTGACAGTGAGTACAAAGGAAGGTACATCCTATGGTTTGCGTCATTTGGAAAATCTTTGGAAAAGTGGAACACAGCTGGCATGGAGCACAGGATTTGTTACAAGTGTAAATAATTGTCCTTTGCAGGCGGCACATTATGAGAGCATGATGGGCAAGACCATCCAAAAATTGACCTATTATACCAGCGGAGGCATTTATGAAATCAATACTGGTGATATTTATGTGCCGGTAAAATTCGCAAATGCAGAATTTAAAGTAGAAGACGCGGACCAGACAAAAGGAAGCACAACGATTACAACAACCGGTTTTCCATCCGATTATGCACCGGAGTATTCTGTTGCAGGGCTTGACGGAGCAAAAGTGGAAAATGGAGTGCTCACGTTTGAGGCAGCAAAGCCGGGAAGTTATACAGCAACCGTAAAAGATAAAAACGGAAAATATACGGATGTTTCTACAACTTTTACTGTCTCCACGGAAAACACACCGGTACAGTTCAATGCAAAAGGAAATAAACTGACTTCGGCAGAAGGTTATGATGAGACTGCTGCGAGTGATTATATTGCAAATATCAGCAAAGTCGCTGTAAACGGAAAAGAATATGCGGCAACAGGAAAAGGTGCCGTTGCACTGATTAATGCAGATGGTACTTTAAAGACAGATGCACAGCCGTTTGCACAGGAAGCACAGGGTTACAATATTGTTGTAACTGCGACAGGATATAAAAACAATCTGACTTTTACATACAATAAAAATCAGGCGGATGGTGCAGAAGCAGCAAAATTATTAGAAGATGTAAAAGGAACTTACAGCAACCTGTTCCAGGGCGGGCTGTTTGAATCAAAGTATGACCAGTATTGGTATGATGCAACAGCGGCTGTGATCGGAGACAGTAATGTAGAAGAAACCGTAGAAATGATGAAAAACAGCGTGGGCGCTGATACATATGGGGCGCAGGCACAGAAAGAGGCGTTCTGCTGCAAGTTTATCGACGGCGTGAAGAATATCATTTTTAATGGAACACAAGTTAAGGCTGAAATGGAAGATGGAAGCGAAATCACGCATACATATCATTTTTTGAAAAAGGCAACATTCGGGGAAATGGGAGAAGTATATTTATACGAAAGCGATGACGCAACAGAGGATGTATTGCGTTATATTCTGCTTTGCCCGGATACACCGGCTAATACCTATCATATTGAGTTTCGTTATGGAAATAGTCTGGAGGATCTGTTGAAATTGCAGGAAGGCAGTTATGCAAATTGGCTGGCAGCCGGAATTCCGATAGAAGCATTGACGGAGAAAAATAATGCACTGGTTCAGAACTGTATCGCTTTGTTCTGCACGGAAAATCTGCAGGAAATGACTACTGATTTAACGAAAAAGCAGTGGAGTTCCATCGCAGGAATCTGGGATGCAGATATGTCTGCATATGCAAATGTAGAGGAATATAAAAATGCAAAAATGTACTGTGAATTAAAAGAAGACGGAACCGGAGCGACCTATGTGGATATGCAGGAAAGTGGTTCCTATGTAAAAGCACATGACTTTACATTCTATGTATATGATAACGATGGAAAAGCTGAAACGAATGCCGGAGTTTATATTGCTGTAGATGGAATAGACGGAAAAACGGAAAAAGCGACCTATGTGTTGCAGACACAGGACGGAAAATCCGTGTTGACATTTGAAACATTAGACGGAGAAAAACTGTCTTATATCAAGCGTCAGGCAGAAGAGAAAAAGACGACGATTGCTCTGAAAAAGTCTTCTGCAACTATTTATGTAAAAGGTACCACACAGATTTCTGCAACTGTGAAAAACGCAAAAGGTGCAACACAGTACAAGAGTGATAAACCGAGCGTGGCAACAGTAAACAGCAAGGGAAAAGTAACGGCTAAAAAAACAGGAACAGCAAAGATTACAGTAACAAACAATGGTGTAAAGAAAGTGTTTACGGTAAAAGTAAAAAATCCAACTTTGAATAAAACAAATGTGACACTCAAGGCAGGAAAAGCGTTTACTTTGAAAGTAAATGGAAAAATCGGAACACCGAAATTTACAAGCACGAAAACAGCCGTTGCAAAAGTGACTAAGAACGGAAATATTACAGCAGTGAAAAAAGGCTCAGCTGTTATTAAAGTAAATACAAACGGATTGACACTGAAGTGTAAAGTCACTGTAAAATAGAATCGAATAAAAAGCAGGACAAACCATAGCAGAAAATATCGATGTGTGTTTTGCAATTCAGAATATGAATCAAAAAGGACCGATCTCCTAAGGGAGTGGTCCTTTTTTCCGTAAGAAAAATTGGACGAAGTGTCATTAAAAGAAATAATCCGTGAGAACGGATATGTGGTATCGTCTGTTTCAATAGAGACGTACGAAAAAAGAGGATTTTTTAAACGATAAAAATAAGTTCGAAGGAGAGAATGGGAAAATGGAAAAAGAGTCCCACAAATCGATTGAGGATTTGTGGGATTTTTGCTATGATAGATGTAAGAAATTATTTCATCGCTATTATGTAAGATAAAATGCATAGGAATAGGGGGAAAACAATGGGTGTGTATTTAAATCCCGGAAACGGAAATTTTAAAACGGCATGTCGGTCTAAAATTTATATAGATAAAACGGGTTTGATCGAAGAAACTAATCAGATGATCAATACCCAGCAGCGGTTCGTGTGTGTCAGTCGTCCGCGGAGATTTGGAAAATCTATGGCGGCATATATGTTGGCGGCATATTACGGAAAAGGGATGAATTCATCGGATTTGTTTGCACCATATAAAGTAGCGCAGTATGAAGATTATAAGCAGCATTTAAATCAATATCATGTGATATTTTTAAATGCACAAAAAGCGCTTAGTCGTTCAGACACCGTTGAAAAAATGTTAAAGTATATACAAGGCGAAATTTTAGAGGAACTACGGGTTGCATTTCCCAAAGAAATTCCGGAGAAGGAAACGATTTTAAGTGCCGCATTAGAAAAATTATATAGCAAAACACAGGAAAAATTTATTTTTATTATCGATGAATGGGATTGCGTTTTTCGAGAAAAAACGGTAAAAGCAGAAGAGTATATTCCATATCTGGATTTTTTGCGGGATCTTTTCAAAGATCAAGAGTATGTGGCACTTGCGTATATGACCGGAATTCTGCCAATCAAAAAGTATGGAACACATTCTGCATTGAATATGTTTGATGAGTATTCTATGACAGATCCGGGAGAATGTGCGGAATTTATCGGTTTTACTGAACAGGAAGTGAAAGAATTATGTAAGCGTTATGTGGTAGATTTTGATCGGATGAAAAGCTGGTATGATGGTTACACATTTTCAGAGAATCTGCACATTTATAATCCAAAATCGGTGGTGGACAGCATTCGTAGAAAACGTTTTTCTAGTTATTGGACACAAACAGAGACGTATGAGGCGTTAAAATTTTATTTGGATATGAATTATGATGGGCTGAAAAATGCAATTGTGGAAATGTTGGCAGGAGAATCTGTCAAAATCAATACAGAAAAGTTCCAGAATGATATGACCACATTTTCTGGAAAAGATGATGTGCTCACACTTTTGGTACATCTTGGGTATCTGGCATTTGACGCGAAAAATTCTACAGTGTTTATTCCGAACATGGAGATTCGTGGTGAGTTTTGTAATGCGATTGAAGGAGAAAAGTGGAATGATGTGATCAAAGCTTTGGAAAAATCGGATCGTCTTTTGGAAGCAACTTGGAATCAAGATACAGATACAGTTGCCACGATCCTTGATGAAGCGCACAGTGAACATACATCCATATTGACTTATAACGATGAAAATTCTTTAAGCTGTGTAATCGCACTGGCATACTTCAACGCACAGAAAGAATATACACAATTACGTGAGTTCCCATCTGGAAAAGGATTTGCGGATATCGTTTATCTTCCTAAAAAATATTCGGAAAAACCAGCACTTGTCATAGAACTAAAATATGACAAATCGGCAAAGGGTGCGCTTGCACAAATTAAGGAAAAGAGGTATCCGGAAAAATTGAAAGAGTATCATGGAAATCTGCTATTAGTGGGAATCAATTATGATAAAGAAACAAAAAAACACACATGTGAGATTGAACTGATGATACGGGCGTAGGTGTTGTTGCGGATTGTGACGATGGCGGATGCGTGGAAGGTCCTATGGCAGATGACACTATTTCTAAATGAGAAGATTTCTCGATA
>JBJENW010000153.1:0-2443 GCA_051880395.1 Lachnospiraceae bacterium
TGACGGACAATAATAATCCCAAACAGGATTACCGTCAGCATATCCATCAGATTCCATGTATGGCTCTTTCTGTACCTGTTTTTCAAGTGCTTTAATTGCCCTGTCAAAATCAAATGCAACTTCTTCCGCATCCTTTTTACCTTTTCCATCCAGATTTCTAAAAATAACACGTTTTATCAGGATGCCTTTGACATCTTTCAGATTTTCTATCGTGTTCTCTATACTCCATGGCATTTCCAAATACTTTTTCATTGTTCATTCTCCAATCTCAATTCAATTTATCAAAATCTACAGACTGTAAAATACTCCATAGTTTTTCCTCGGAACTTCTCCAGGCTGTTTTTGCATATGTGTGGGCGTTAACAGAATAATGGTGGCTATTATTTTTTAAATGCTGTATTGCTGCTTCATGCGTAAAAAATACTCCTTCATCAGATGGCATTTCAAGATATTCAGTAACATATAACTCGTACTCCTCAATATCTTGTAGCGCCTCATTAAGAGATCTAAAATCGTAAGCTGATTTTATGTTTTCAATTGTGTTCTCGCTCAATTCATATCCTTCATCTTTAAACGTGTTCAGAATTTTCTCGATAATATCATCCATTTTCAAGCACTGGTAATCCACCTCTAGTAAGGTAGTCCAACCATACTTTTCACAAATTGATATTCCGTCCGCGCTGGATATATTTTCACCGTACACCTTTTTGTAATTACGAATCACCCAATATCTAGGGTCTGCCTGCCCTAAATGATCCTGAGTATTCATTTCCTTCTGAATACTCTTAAGAAATTGGATTTCTTCTTCGGTTATCTTATGTTTTTCGACAGTATCGGGATGTTTATCTAAATTTCCCCAGAACTTAGCCATGCTTTTCCCTCCTGCATCAAGCTTTAATTCAAACGCTAAACCTCAATATCCATAATTGTTCTGACTTCCTTCAAAGCATGGATTAGCACAATCACACGTACCACCGCAAACAACATCGTCTGGGTATGGTTCAAAGTCGCAATCCTCTACAGCCTTGAAATACTGGCAACCATAGCAAATACTTTCTTTATCAAGCATAAATCTCGGTTCCATCTATTCCTCCATCAAAACTCAATTTATCGGTTCAAAAGACCATTACAGTAATCACCATCACAAATATGGCAAGGATACTTGCCTAACTTGTAACACTCAATCACAGTTAAACCGTCCACCGCATATCCACCACTATAACCTTCCATCAGTACGCACTGAGTTCCGCTTACATACCAAGGGTCACTTTTTACAGTGAACACCTTTCCTTTGTTTTTATTTGAAACATTGTATTTGTCATTCATAACAACCTTATCACCAATTTTCATCAAAAGCCCTCCAATCATGTATTAATCTAAAATTCAATTTAAAAGATGTTTTATATCTTTGAAAATTTCATTGATTCCGACTACATCCGCTGTCGCAGGAAGGTTGAGATCTGCGCATAAATATTCCCACTTGCTTTTTATGTTTTTGACTTTCGTCTGCAACTCATCCAGCTTTAGGATAGTCTCTGGCCGCACCTCAACTTTTTCATCCTGATGCAGAAAATTTTTTAGTTCCTCATATTCTGCATCCAGTCTCTCCATTTTATTCCAGTAACGATCATATCCGGTATCTCTGTATGACTCTTCTGCTTCCAAATACGCTTTGCGATTTTTATCCATTGCCTGCGTTATGCGCAGGACGGCTCTTTCAATCTCTTTCTGCATTTTCATCATTCCTTCCCTAAACCTCAATTTGACCAAGCGAAATTCTCTGTCTATATGCATTTTCGTTTAATCAGAATAAACGAATAAAGTTCCATATCACCAGAGATACAAGTGCTATCTCTATAATTCCATGCTTCCTCATCAAAATTGTTCCTGCAATAATTGATATTATAAACTTCATTATCTACCTCCATCAAATTCTAATTTTTCCGCTTGCGGCAAGCTCTAAAACCCATTCGAGCAGTGCGACCGAAACAGTTTTATCTTCCGACTGTCCGTACCATCCAGTGATTGCTGCCACGCAATCTGCCACGTCTTTAATGCCGCCTTTTTCAATTCCGCTTAAAATCATTTTCTTGATTCTATCCATACTTCCTCCCTGATAAATCTCAATCCTGCCCTTTATACGCCTCCGGCAGCGGCATCCAGGCGTTGACAAATAACCCGATGCTGATGCATGTGTCTTTCTCATCGTCATCTCCCAGATACCAGGCTCCACCACCGTCTTCATCGGTATCAAACCTTCCAATCGCAGGAAGCGAAAAATTCTCGAACGACATAAGAACATAATCATTTGTTTCCGGCATCCGCTCCTCTACCGGGATCCACTGGGGCAAATGAAACGCCGGCAGCGCCGTATTAAGAGGTTGTCTGATAAACTCACGCAGCTCCGAAACGTCCTCCGGTGACAGGCCGGTATCCTCATAAG
>JBJENW010000154.1:0-13742 GCA_051880395.1 Lachnospiraceae bacterium
AAACGTCCGTCCAGAAACTCCCCCGGTTGAGATATTTTTCGCGTCCCGTCTTTTTGAAAGAGTAGTGGGGCCGATACAGTCTCGGGTGGCCAACAAAGTTCCGTCCGCAACACTTACGCTTATATAAAGCGTAAAAATTGTGCATGTTTATTTCTGTTACTCTGTCACACACTCCACCGGTGTATATCCCGCCTCGGTCACTGCATCTAACAACACCTGATCGGCCACCTCTTTTTCCAAAGTCACTGTTGCTGTCTTCTTCTCTAAATCCACAACTGCCTCAGATACCCCGTCCACTGCTTTCAGTGCTTTCTCTACGTGCATCTGACAATGTGCACACATCATTCCATCTACTGTCAAAATTTTTTTCATCGTTGTACTTCCTTTCTGTTCGTCTTTTTTTGTTTCCTCTCTCTCATTTTGAACAATTCCATTTCCTGTGTCAACTGTTTTCGTTTCCTCGAAACGATCTTCGTCCTTGAAAAACCGAAGCCTCAGTGCATTTGTCACAACGCACAGAGAACTCAGACTCATCGCAGCGGAACCGATCATCGGACTGAGCAGAATACCGAAGAACGGATATAAGACACCTGCCGCAAGCGGGATTCCAAGCACGTTATAGAAAAATGCCCAGAACAGATTCATATGAATATTTCGGATCACTTTTTCACTGAGCCGAATGGCTGTTACAACATCCTGCAGGGAATCCTTCATCAGAACAACATCGGCAGAGTCGATCGCGATATCTGTACCCGCTCCGATCGCAATCCCGATATCGGCTCTTGTCAGTGCGGGCGCATCGTTGATTCCGTCACCGACCATCGCCACACGATGCCCTTTTTCCTGAAGGGAACGAATGCAGGCTTCTTTTTCTGTCGGAAGCACATCGGAGATTGCCTCTTTGATATCGAGTTCGTTTCGGATTGCCTCCGCTGTGATCTGATTATCACCGGTCAGCATTACAACATGCAGTCCCATATCCTGTAACCGGCGAATCGCTTTTTTACTAGTTTCACGAACTGTATCGGCTACGGCTATAATTCCAAGTACCTGTCCGTTTTTTGCAAAAAGCAACGGTGTCTTCCCTTGTGTTGCAAATGTCTGCGCCACATCCATAAATGGCTTGGATGCAATCACACCTTTTTCCTGTAAAAAAGCTGCATTTCCAGCTAGATATCCTGTCTTTTCCAAAACTGCCGATACGCCCCGCCCGGCTGTCATCTCAAACTCCTGCGGTTTTTGGATCGGGATGTTCTTCTCTTTTGCTTTCTCGACGATTGCCTCCGCAAGCGGATGTTCGCTCCCACTCTCGATACTCGCCGCCAGAGAAAGGAACTCCTGCTCTGTCATCTGCCCATCTGCCGCAAAAATATCCGTCACCTGGGGATGACCCGATGTAATCGTACCAGTCTTATCCAGTACGATCGTATCGATCGCATGCAGATGTTCCAGACTTTCCGCGGATTTGATCAAAATACCAAACTCTGCCGCTTTCCCGGTACCGACCATGATGGCCACCGGTGTTGCAAGTCCCAGTGCACACGGACAGGAAATAACAAGCACGGAAATCGCACAGTTTAGCGCAAACTCAAACCCGTGCCCGGTCAACATCCAAACAGCCGCCACCACAATTGCGATTGCGATCACAACCGGCACAAACACGCCGCTGACTTTATCTGCCAGGCGCGCGATCGGTGCCTTTGTATTTCCAGCCTCGTCTACCAAACGAATGATCTGTGACAGTGTCGTGTCATTTCCGACTTTGGAAGCGCGAAACTGGAAACTGCCGTTTTGATTGATGGTCGCAGAGATCACCTCATCTCCTTCTGTTTTTTCTACCGGAATACTCTCACCAGTGATCGCGGACTGATCGACAAAACCATACCCCTGTGTCACGATCCCGTCCACCGGGATGCTCTGTCCCGGCTTGATGACCACGATATCACCGGTCACTACCTGCTCACATGGAATCGTCTGCTCTTTTCCATTTCGAAGGACCACTGCCGTTTTCGGTGCCAGATCCACTAATTTTCCCAACGCATCGGATGTTTTCGCCTTCGATTTCGCCTCCAAATATTTTCCTACCGTAACCAGCGTCAGAATCATCGCACTCGATTCAAAGTAAAGCAAATGAGAATAATGCTCTACCAGCTCCATCTGCCCATGCCCCAATCCATACATCATGCGGTAGATCGCAAAAATGCCATATAAAAGCGATGCCCCAGAGCCAATTGCCACAAGGGAATCCATGTTCGGAACCCGTTTCCACAGTGCTTTCAAACCGGACTGGTAAAAATGCCGGTTGAGAAAAAGAATTGGTACCGTGATCAAAAACTGGGTAAACGCCAGAATAAGCGCATTTTCTGTCCCACAAAAAATCTCCGGAACCGGCAATGCGAGCATATGCCCCATAGAAAGATACATCAGTGGAAGTAAGAGCACGACAGATGCGATCAGGCGATGTTTCATCCCCTTCTGCTCTTTCTCTGTCTGCTCTTTTCGCTGCTCCCACTCATTTCGAAATGTAGTTTCTTCCTTTTCCTGATGCAACAAAGATGCCCCGTATCCAACATTCTCCACCGCATCTATAATAACTGCACTGTCCGCTTTTTCTTCTTCATATACGACCGTCATCTGATTTGCCAGCAGACTGACATTGACCTCCTGCACACCCCTAACTTTCTGTACCGCCTTCGTCACATGAGCCTGACACGATGCGCAGGTCATCCCTGTAACCTGAAATTTCTCTGTTTTCATTGCTGCACCTCTCTAATTACTTTATTATCTGTCATTATAGAGCATTTTTATTCTATTTGAAAGCGACTTTCTAAGAATTATTATCATTACCTGTTTTTCGGTTACAGTTCACACGCTGGACGCTCAGAAAGCCTGTCTACAGGTGCTTCATAAAAATAGTTAGAATGAAAACGTTTACATATAAAACGAGAAAAAAATAAAGAATCAAAGAACTTCATACAATGAAAAAGCTAATGTTTCATGAGGTAAACGTTTACAAAAAATGGCGAATTTTGTAGAAGAATGTTTAACCACAGGACAAATATGAATGTGATTTTAAGAAAAAAATGGTGAAAAACCAACCTATAATTTTATAATTGTAAACGTTTACAGAAATTTGCCTAGAAATCAGACTGAAACAATAGTATAAATAAAGGCATGCAAGACGAAGGGCAGATAAAAATTCCGAGGTACGTAAAAATGTTCTCTCGAAGTCTCTTTGTGTCTGATTTTGTGCGATGATTTTTTGTCAGATGTGCACAAATTTATGAGGCGTACGTGGAGCGTACGTTGATTAAATTTGTGTGCATCTGGCGGAAAATCAGCCGCAAAAGCAGGCGCAAGGGAGACTCCGAGAGAACATAAAAGGAAAAAGGAGGAAACAGATGACTGATCACATCATAAATGTAGAACATTTGAATAAACAGTTTTTGGTGGATAAGAAACCAATGCAAGTGTTGCATGATATCAATTTGAAAGTAGAAAAAGGAGAGTTTATTACAATCGTAGGTCATAGTGGCTGTGGAAAAAGTACATTGCTGAAGATTATTTGCGGATTGGTTGATTATGAAGATGGTATAGTCGAAAGAAATGGCCATAAGGTGGACGGCCCGGGACCGATGTGTGGGATGGTTTTTCAGGATCACCGCCTGCTTCCATGGTTGAAGATCAAAGATAATGTAGGATTTGGGTTGCGGAATCTTCCGAAACAGGAACGAGAAGAAAAAGTAAAACGACATTTAGAACTGGTGGGACTTTCTGGTTTTGAAAATAGTTATCCGGCGCAACTATCGGGAGGAATGTCACAAAGAGCATCGATTGCCAGAGGTCTCGCAAACAATCCGAGTATCCTTTTGATGGATGAACCGTTTGGAGCATTGGATGCCTTGACAAGAATTCAGATGCAGAAGGAAATTCTTCGGATTCAGGAAAAAGAAGGAACGACCATGGTGATGGTGACACATGACATTGATGAAGCAATTTACCTTGGAGACCGAATCGTTGTGATGTCAGCCCGACCGGGGGAGATTAAAGATATCATAACGACAGACCCTGTGGAATCAAGAAAGCGTGGAAGTATGAAATTTGCAGCATATAAGAAAAAAATTTATAACTACTTTTTCGAAGATTCTGATGTGGAATATGAGGTTGAATATAATATTTAGAAAGGAAAGAAATAGATGAGAAAAGATACGATTCGTAAAATAGCACTTGGATTGATCATTCCGATTTTCATCGTGCTGGCTTGGATTTATGAGACATCTTTTGGTACGGTCCCGTCCGGAATACTCCCGAGTGTAAAAATGGTTGGCGATGCATTTCACGAAATGCTTACAACCGGTCAGTTACAGCAGGATTTATTGGTCAGCTTTTCAAGAGTTGTAAAAGGGTTTTTGGTGGCAGCGATTTTTGGAGTTACATTGGGATCGTTTATGGGGATGTTTCGTCCGATCCGAGAAATGTTTGCTCCGCTGATAACGATCATCAGACAGATTCCGATCATAGCCTGGATTCCACTGATCATTCTTTGGTGTGGAATCGGCGAGACATCTAAGATTGTCATCATCGTGATCGCTGCGTTCTTCCAGATCCTTGTGAATACGGAAAGCGGAATGGAAAATACCCCCGAGGGCTACATAGAAGTGGCAAAATTATATCGATTAAATCCATGGCAAACATTTTTAAAAGTTTATCTGCCACATGCAGTACCACAAATTTTAATCGGGTTGAAATTAGGATTAAGCGTATCCTGGATGGCAGTTGTGGCAGCAGAGATGATCGCAGCAACATCAGGAATCGGATATCGCATGAGTAATGCAAGAAGCATGATGAAAGCAGATATTGTAATCGTGTGCATGATCGTTGTCGGATTGGTTGGGGTGCTTATGGATAAATTGATCGGAAGTTTATTTGGAATGGTAACACCGTGGAGAAAAGCAGAAAAAAGAAAATAAATAGAAAAGGAAAAGATTTTAGGAGGAAAAAATCATGAAAAAAAGACTAGGAAGATTAAAAAGAGTATTGGCTGGCGTATTAGTTGCAAGTACATTTGCAGTGGGAATAAGCGGATGTGGATCAGCGAAAAGTTCCAAAGAAAAATTAGATGTAAAAAAATCAACCGAAACACAGGCAGCTTCAAGTGAGACAAGCGGTGTTGTTCGAATCGGAGTCCCACAAAACGGCGAAAATTATTTAGGGGAATTGGAAAATCTGGCGTATCAAAAAGGGTATTTAGATGAAGAAATAGAAAACGCCGGTTACAAAGCAGAAATTGTAGGATTTACCGGAGCAGGTCCGGAAATGAATGAAGCACTTGCAGGAGACAGCATAGATGTAGCCGTTTATGGAGATTTCCCTACGTTTACTGTGAAAAATAATGGGGTGGATGTGACGGTAATTGCATCTACCAACCATAAACAGGCATATGGCATTTTGGCGGCAAATAAAGAAATCAAAAAACCGAAAGATCTGGAAGGAAAAAAAGTCATCGTTCCACAGGGAACAGCCATTCAATTTTTCTGGGATACATATGCAAAAATAAATGATATTGATACATCCAAAGTAGAAATCATCAATACAATTACAGATTCGAATTCTTTGCTGGCATCGGGCGAGGCGGATGCTTTAGCTTCCACACTGTATTCCATTACTTATATGGAAAGCGTTGGTTTAGGAAACGTTTTGGATGATGAAAAAGATGTGAAAGATGGATATATTTCCTATTGCGTGACAGCATTAACCGATTATCTGAAAGAGAATCCGAAAGTGGGTGTTGCGATCAATAAAGCACTGATTCGCGCGTATGAGGATGCCCAAAAGAATCCAGAGGAATATTTTGAATCCGTGGCATCTGATACCATCACGGTAGACATGGAAAAGAAAGCATATGCATTTGACCCAAAACTGGAGTATCTAAATCCACAATTTACAGATCAGGATTTTGAATACTATAAACGGTTGAATAAACATATGGTAAGCCAGGGAATCATTCGCCAAGAGCTGGATTTAGATACATTGTTTGATACTTCTTACTATGATCAGGCAGTGGAGGAATTAAAAAAATAGAGGAGAAGAGGAATGGGTTATGCATTAAATGCAGAGAGAAAATCTGCATCAGAATATACAAAAAAAATAAATCAGGAGATTCGTGAAAATCTGGATCCGACAGCCATTGCGCTGGAGGATCTGGAGTTGAAAGAAATAAAAAAACATCTGATTTTTGATATTGGAGAAGAAAATATTTCGGATGAGAATGGAAACGTTTTGTGGAGTCGCAATGGACAGCAGTTTTTAAAAACAAAAACGGATCCGGACTCCGTCAATCCTTATCTTTGGAGAACTGCGCAGGAAAGCTATCTGGCTGGAGTTTATCAGCTTTCTGCAAATGTATATCTCTATATCGGCATTTCCAATGCAGCCATCGCATTTGTGAGAAGCAAAACCGGTTGGGTGATCTTGGATACTGGAACCAGTATCACAGAGGGAAAAACAGCCATACAGATTGTAGAAAAAACCCTCAAAGAGCAGATTCATGGAAAAGTGAAAGCGATTTTTTTGAGTCATACACATACGGATCATGTAAGCGGAATCGAAGCATTCGTTTCAAAAGAAGAAATCGGACTTCCTGAGGAGGGGAAAGTTCCAATTTTCGGACCTATGGATTATGAAGCGTCTCTGGTCGATGAAAATTTATATACAGGGATTGCGATGAATCGAAGAATTCAGTATCAGATCGGATTTTTCCTTCCGCACGATGAAAAAGGCTGGGTTTCTATGGGATATGCAACCACCTTTGGAGTGCCGGGAGAAAAATCGAATATTTTGCCGAATCAGATCGTAGAGGATAATGGCAGCATATGGATTGACGGAACAAAATTTACGATTGTACTTACACCGGAAACAGAAACAAAAGCACATATGTGTATTTATATAGAGGATGAAAACGTACTGTATCTTGGCGATAACAGCGTGGGTGTTTTGCACAATATTTATACGATGCGTGGCGCACAAATTCGAAATGGAAATTTCTGGGGAAAAATTTATTATCAGTTGTATCGTCAGTTTGGAGAAGAAGTGGAAGTGATTTTTGCGGGACACGGACTTCCACATTTCCGATTGAAAGAAAAGCCGGATAACTTGAAAAACTATTTGTTGGACAATGCCGTTTCTTATAAATATACACATGATCAGGCGTTGCTTTTAGCAAATGAAGGCTATTCCATTGATGAAGTGCAACACCATTTACAAGTGCCGGACAGCATCAAAAATACCTGGTACACAAGACCGCACTATGGAAATTATGCATTTAATGCGAAAGGAACCGTGCAGAAATATTTAGGATTTTATGATGGAAATCCGGTAAATTTAGTACCTCTTGAAAAGGCAGAGCTGGCAGAAAAATTAATCTCTTATATCGGAGATGAAACCCTTGTTTTAGAGAAAGCAAAAACAGATTTCCTGAACGGAGAGTATCAGTGGGTTGCGACGATCACATCGCTTTTGGTGTATCAAAATCCGAAAAATATGGACGCAAGATTTTTATGTGCGGATGCACTGGAACAGCTGGGATATCAGACGGACAATGCACTGTTTCGAAATGCATATCTTTCAGGGGCGATGGAATTGCGCGATCCGGATTTTGCGGAGCATTTAAATATTCAATCTATGGATAACAAAGATGTGATTCCATATGTTTCGGTAGAATTGATATTGGATTATCTCGGTATTAATTTTGATGGCAGTCAGGCAGCAGATGTGGATGAACGGCTATTATTTGTAGTGGAAAATGAAAAAGATCAGACAAAAGAATATCATGCGATCCATATTTATAAAGGGACTATTTTGCATGATCTTGCGGATGGAACAAACGGATATGAGACAGATGAAATCATTTTCCTAACGAAACAGGAACTATATGATCTTGCAACAAAACAGTATACAGAAAAAAATCCGGGTACTGTGCAGGCATCTAAGTTGCAGAACATTCAATCCTATGTGGTGGATACATCAAAGTATAAAAATTTTAACCTGATCGAACCAATCAAACAATTGCAGAAAAGGGAGGAAGCTTAGAGTGGAACAAAAACTTGTAGATATCGCAAAAGAATTTTATATTCAGGCATACCCGATTGTTTGGACGAGTGAAATGACTCGGGGACCGAGAGAACATTTTTTAAATCTCTATCATTATCGTACATTGGTAAAAGCGGAAACAAAAATGTATAAACCGAATAACGACACGTTATATTCGACTTTGACATTTCAGTTGAAAAATTCGCCGTATATCGTTCATGTTCCAAAGATTACAGATCGCTACGTATTGGTGAATTCTTTTAATACAAAGACAGATGTTTATTTTTCAACCGGGAGTAAAGACGAAAATTATGGCGCCGGAGATTACATTTTTCTGTATCAGGATACACCGGTTCCAGATGGATATGAGTCGTATACGGTGGTACGAAGCGAAGATTCCAGAAACATTCTGATGCTTCGAATCGAAAATTTTGGAGAGGACGACCTGCCAAAAGCAAATGCGTATCAGGATCAGTTCGAAGTATATCCGTTGTATCCGCAGAAGATACAATCAACGGGAGAACACGTAATGGATCAGTTTATCGATTACATTGAGCATCTGCCGGCAGAAAGATTTGTACAGGCGTTTTTGGATGCATTGGAAGATACAAAAATAGATCCAAAAACAGTGGAACTTTTGCATCAGTTGGGAATTCAGGAACAAGCGTTTGATCCGAAAACTTTAGAGGATGAGACAAAACAGATATTAAAACAAGGGTTTGCAAAAGCGTATGAAGAAATAAAAACGTATGACGGACCGGAAGGAACGCATTCGAATGGTTGGTATTCTGTGACAAAGGACGTTGGAACATACGGAAAAAAATATTTGCTGCGAGCATTTGTTACCTGGTTTGCGTATGGTGCAAATCTTCCGGAAGACTCTATTTATCCGGTATTGTATAAAGATAGCGATGGAGATACATTAAACAGCGAAAAAGAGTATGTCATTCATTTTGAAAAAGACGGATTGCCACATGCCAAATTTTTTTGGTCCATTTCCTGGTACAGTGAACCGGATGGATTTGTAGCGGATAATAAATTGGATCGTTATACATTAAATAGTCATGCACAGTCTACCTTTCATTTTAACGAAGATGGTTCTTTGGATCTTTATATTTCTCAGAATCCACCGAAAGAAGAAACATTGGTTGCAAACTGGCTTCCGGCCGCAAAAGAGGCGACAGATTTTTCTCTATTGATGCGAATCTATGGCGCGGATGAACAGACGTTAAATGGAGAATGGGAATTTCCGACAGTAAAAAAAGTAAAATAGAAAAAGAGGTGCAGCAATGAGTTACATATACAACGCAGAACAAAAAGATGCAACCGCATACACAAGTGCCTATAATAAAAAGTTATTAGAAGAGCGGAATAAAGAACAACTGAAAATCGAAGAGGAAGATGTAGCAAATGCAAAGGCGCATTTGATTTTAGAATTGACAGAGGAAGATCTGCTCGATGACGAAGGAAATGTGATTTATGATGCAAAAAAATATCCGATTGATCATCCAGGAGAGTTTCCAGACACGGTTAATCCGTATCTATGGCAGATTAAAAAAGATAATGCATTTGCCGGTGTCTATAAAATGGCAGAAGGGTACTATGTTGTGACTGGAGTAGAGATTGCAATGGTCGCATTCATCCGTACAAAACATGGCTGGATTGTGGAAGACTGTGGAAATTATGTAGAAAGCGCACGGGCCGCAATGAAGATTGCAGAAAAAGCAATCGGAGAGAAAATAGAGGGGAAGATCGTAGCTGTCATTTATAGCCATTCGCATTTGGATCATTATGCAGGCGTGGAAGCGTTTATTACGCAGAATCAGGTTGGAACGATAGAAGAAGGAAAAATTCCGGTGATTGCACCGGCAGAATATGAACAGTCTTTGGTGGATGATAATTTATATGCAGGGATTGCAATGAGCCGAAGACTGCATTATCAAGGTGGTTTTTTTGTTCAGCCGGGAGAAAAAGGGACTGTTTCTGCCGGGTTAAACTCATCGCTTGGCATTCGGGGAAGAATGTCGATGATTCTTCCGAATGTAGAGATTAATGAAGAAAAAACACTGGATATTGACGGAGTCGCTTTGACATTTATTCCGTCTCCGGATACGGAAACAAGGGCACATATGTGTGTATACAGCCATGAACACAAAGTATTATATTTAGGGGATAACGCGATGGGAACATTGCACAATACCTACACGATGCGTGGTGCGAGAGTTCGAGATGCCGGTTTCTGGGGAGGGTTATTTTATCATCTCTATGTAGAATTCGGAGAGGAAGTAGAAGCTATTTTTCAGGGACATGGTGTGGCACATTTTAAACTGGCGCATCGTCCGGATAATTTGAAAAAGTTTTTGCTGGATAATGCAGTGGCCTATAAATTTACCAGTGATCAGGCCTTACTTCTTGCAAACAAAGGTGTGAAACTAAATGAAGTGGGAAATTCCATACAGATTCCACCGGAAATCAAAGACACTTGGTATACGCGGGATCATTATGGAAATTATACATTTAATGCAAGAGGTGCTGTTCAGCGGTATTTGGGATTTTACGATGGTAATCCGGTCAATCTGCTTCCTCTGCCAGAGCGCGAACTGGCAGCAAAATTCGTGGAATATATGGGTTCAGAAGAAGAAGTTTTGAAAAAAGCTGAACTGGATTTTGAAAAAGGACAATATCAGTGGGTAGCTACGATCACAAATCATTTGGTTTCGTTGAATCCGAAAAATGAAAAAGCACGTTTTCTGTGTGCTGATGCGCTGGAACAGCTCGGATATCAGACACAAACCGGACTTTGGAGAAATGCATATCTGACCGGAGCATTAGAATTGCGGCATCCGGGAAGTACCAAGCAGTTGAATTCCAATTACATGGAGAATAAAGACGTGATGCCTTATGTGTCCGCGTCATTGATCCTGGATTATCTTGCGATAAACTTTGACGGAGAAAAGGGATTACATCTGGATGAAAATTTTGTTCTTAAAATAGAAAATGCTGAAGAAACATATTTGGTTCGTCTATATAAGGGAACAGTATTATATGCAGAAATTGCAGAAACAGATGTACCAAAAGATATTACAGAGATCATATTATCCAAACCGGAATTATATGAACTTGCTACAAAACAGTATAAAAATTCGCACCAGCAACCAAGTGCGGATGCACAGCGTATTCTGGAACTGATTGAAGAAACCGTCGTAGATACCGCAAAATATGGACATTTTAATATTATTGAACCAGTAGAATTTTCATAAGTTTCCACTCCACCACTTTTTAGAACAGCCGAGACTGCACAAAAAGTGGTGGAGCCAGAATTAGTAGTTTTCCGCATGAACCTCAAAATAACTCTGCGGATGATTACATACCGGGCATTTTTCCGGTGCTTTGGTACCCACTACAATATGGCCGCAATTCCTGCATTCCCAGACCTTTACTTCGCTCTTGGCAAATACAGCCGCCGTCTCCACATTTTTCAAAAGAGCTCTGTATCTCTCTTCATGATGCTTCTCAATCTCACCAACCATGCGGAATTTTGCAGCAAGCTCCGGGAATCCTTCTTCCTCTGCGGTCTTTGCAAATCCCTCATACATATCGGTCCACTCATAGTTTTCGCCATCTGCAGCGGCAGAAAGATTCTGCGCCGTATCACCGATTCCTTTCAGTTCTTTGAACCACATTTTCGCATGTTCTTTTTCGTTATCAGCTGTTTTTAAAAAGAGTGCTGAAATCTGCTCATATCCTTCTTTTTTTGCCACGGAAGCAAAATAAGTATACTTATTTCGTGCCTGGGATTCTCCCGCAAACGCAGCCTCAAGATTCTTCTCTGTCTGTGTTCCGGCGTATGGATTCGAAGGCTTTACTTCTTCAATCTTCTCAAAGGCAGAAGCCGGTTGTTTGCATACCGGACATACAAAATCTTCCGGGAGTGTTTCTCCTTCATAGATATATCCACAAATTTTACATTTCCATTTTCCCATAGTGGTATCTCCTTTCTATTGCACATTTTATGAGCCGAGTATTTTTTTATACCTCTATATTTATATCGTCCAAAAAGTTCAAAAAATTAAAAAGAGTACCAAAAAACATTTCGACAGACAGACCTTCGTGGAAATTTACTGTACAAGATTCTTTTCGATTTTCGCACATGCGTAAAGATACACCCCCTGCGAAATCATCCAAAACACCATGATCGTCAAAAAAATGAGGGAACTGATGCCAAACATCATACTTAGAAATAAAAATATCGTGGCTGCTGCACCATACACACGATCCATGATCGTAAGGGTGTTATAACTGACCTGATAAATCATAAATTTTTCTGCCTCATCGCAGCTTTGCATCCATTTTTTTTCAAATTTCTTATCATAAATGCTGCCCTCCTTTTCCGGATACATCTCTTTGGTCATCCTTAAGAAACGATTTTGGAAAAAACAGCTTAACGCAAAATATCCCAATAGCGCTGCTGCCGACCACAGCATCAGATAAAGTTCACTCATATTTTTCGTATCACTCAGCGAACCGACACCCATTCCAAAACAGAGCAATAACACCATTAAACTTACGCTTGAAAACGATATACCAATCGTCAATATTTTTTCTACTGCATCACACTGCTTTTCATCCTCCATATCACATTCCGCTATCCTGCGTTTCGCTTTCCAATAGCAGAACGCAAGCGTTGCAGTGCAACAGACAGCGATCACCAGCACCAACAGTCGAAAAAAACTGCCCGACTGAACCTGCAGTTGATGCACGATACCATAAGAATCAATCGTTTTCCGATGTTTGATCAGATAGCCGACTAGCCAGCCCATGAAAAAACCGACGATTCCGCCTCCCAAAAGTTGCACGATTGTTTTAAGAATAAACTTCTTAAAATGTATCTTATCCTCTCTTTTACTTTTTTCAATCACTTCCATATTTTGCATAACCTATTCCTCCTCTTCGTCTTCCCATGTAAAAATATCTTCCACCGTCACACCACACGCCCGCGCGATCTTGAGTGCCAGTGTAACAGAAGGCGAATAATCGCCCCGCTCGATCAGACTGATGGTCTGCCTGCTGGCTCCCACCATCTTTCCGAAATCCTGCTGGTTTATTCCCAGCTTTGCGCGGTATTCTTTCAGCTTGTTTAATAATGGCAAACCTCCTCACTCCTTTCTGTCACAAGTTTGACAACTTTCCTTGTCATTTATACTACTATATGACAACTATAGTTGTCAATGTATTTTTTTGTTGACATTTTTTCTTACAAGAAGTATGATTTGTACTCTCAGTAAGAAACACAGCTGAGCAAATACTACACTCACCATCGTATCGTGAACATGCAAAAAAAATTGCCGCAAGCTTTCAAACCTGCGGCGGTGCCAAAGAAGCGGCAGCGGCGATTTTACAAAATATCCGCGTATAAAAATTTTGAAATTCAAGTGTCAGATTTCACGGTTGTGGTTCGTATTATAGTTGAAGGCCTTCAAAGAAAGTTCAAAGGAAATGAGGTGAACATATGCCTTATATGGACAGCAGAAACGCAGACCGTCTGGTAGACACATATGCAGACACGATCTTAAGAATCAGCTATATGTATCTGAAACAGACTTATCCTGAATTATTCATGAACATATAAAAATGTTCCGAGCTACAAAAGCCTG
>JBJENW010000155.1:0-13700 GCA_051880395.1 Lachnospiraceae bacterium
CACATCCTGTTCGCCCGGCTAAGAATCAAAATCGGATTCTTTTCCGGGCGGACAGGATGCACCACTTGTCCAACAATCAAAAAACAGCAAAGGCATCGCAGAACTGCCCGTCGGAACTTACTATCATTTCTGTCAAAGCCACTCTGTCAGATGCCACCCGTGTTCTGTGCCTGCCCGAATCCCGGAAACTGTGTATTGGAGACGGTAGGCTGAGATCTGTTTCTAGGGGAAAGTGTTGCAGACGGAACGTATTCTGGAATTTATAAAAAATATGTATCTGCTCAGTACCTTCGCAGATACGCCGCAAGACCATAAGAAATCGGATCTGCCATTGTGGCATACATTTGTAAAATCTAAGCGTTCGCACTGATATCTCAGCAGTGCGAAGAACGTATACTTTTTATCTAGTGAAATAAAGGTCGGACGAAACACAATCTTGAAAATCCAAAAAAGTATCGGATTCGCAACTCTTTTCCATAGCGAAAAATATCTCAACTTACCGTCTCCGATACATAGTTTCTGAAATTCGGCTGGGTGGGGCAACGGGGCGGCTGCTTTCAGAAGGGATTTGACAGAAATGCTAGTGAGTTTGGGTGGGCGGATTTGCGATGCCTTTGCTGTTTTGCCGAGAGGCGTACAAGCTGTGCGTAGGTGTATGTGGGAGAAAGAGTCCGCTTCTGAGTCTTTCTCCCACATACACCTGCGTGCAGCTTGTACGACATTCGGAAAACTGCAAAAATAAAGCTTCGCAAATCCGCCCACCCAAACTCGACTTCATTTCTGTCAATCCCTTCTGAAAGCAGCCGCCCCGTTGCCCCACCCAGCCGAATTTCGGAAACGTCCGTTTAGGATTTCTACAAGTTGAGATATTTTTCGCGCCATCTCCTTTTCAAAGAGTAGTGGAGCCGATAAATTTTCGGGTAGCCAATAAAGTAGTGGTCGCAACACTTACACCCATATAAAGCGTAAAAAATGAACAGAAACAGAAAAGCTTGCGTTTACCGTGCATTTTCTGTGAGTTATGTCAACACTTCGAAGGCAATTTCATGTTGTTTGAGAAATAATTGCAGCAGTCGGTCCCATTCGTGATCAAGGGTATGATCGAGTGTAAAAGTCCGGTAGGCAATTCCTGTGACGCAACTGAGTTTTTGATTCGAAAAACGCACATGAAAGAAAATCGCGGACACATCGTCGCAGGAATAAGAATCAGAGATACTTTTGATGGTATTTTCCGCATTTTTCGGGGAGAGCTGAAAGGTAAATTGGAACGAAAGCGGCGTTTTTTTTCCGCGGATCAGCTGGAAACACACCGAACGCAGAGAAGAAAAAGGCATGACCGGACAATCGAGAAGTCCTTGTTCTTCTAATTCGTCATTGGAAAAAAAATCTTTGTTCAGATGTCCGTCGATCGTGTATGTGACATTTGTGGAGATCGTTGCCTCCGACAATAAAAAATGGTCGAAGGTTTCCGATACCAGAAGTTTATTCATAAAATCCTTTACATCAACGATTTGCAGTGCGATCATAGTATCTCCTCTTATACAAACTGATTCTGCGACGGATCATACGCATAATCGATCGTGGCAAGTGCAGATACGATATTCGATTTTGTACATGCTTTTGCGGCACAAAATTCGTCGAGCGTTGGATAGAAGTCGCGTAACTGGGTGTTTACATAGCTTAATAAGATAACAGGATCTTTTGGTAACATAGAAATCTCTCCTTTTTTATAATGATGTAAAAAAAGTCTTATGCCCGTATTTGGGAATAAGACAAATAAAAAGAGCGCGAGACGGGACTCGAACCCGCGACCCCGACCTTGGCAAGGTCGTGCTCCACCAACTGAGCCACTCGCGCATAAAACCTTTTTAGAAGTTTGTGCCTTTGTGTCAGACACAATACAGAGTATACACGATGCTACAAGGTTTGTCAAGCATTATTTTGAAAAATTTATATGTTTCAACCTTTACTTTTGTTTCAATGTCGGATAGAATTATTTTGTGGAGTTTTATGTAAAAAATGAGAAGGAGCGAGAGAAATGAAAACAAAATGGAAAGTAAAGGGAATGGTATTATTTGTGTTATGCAGTATTCTTATTACCGTTATGCCGGCAAAAGAAGTAAAAGCGCAAAATTACCTTGGCACATTAAAATTCGGGGAGTCTTATAATTTTGATGAAACGGATGGAATGCGAAAATATGATGTTGTGTTAAGCAAATCAGGTAGAATCAGAATCAATTTTATTGCAAATACATCTGATTCGATGGGAATTTTCTGGTATAATGATAATCAAGAAATTTGTTATGAAAACTGGGCATATAGCGGGAGTTTTAATGATTATATCGACCTAAAAGCGGGACGATATACGTTAATTTTTAGCGGAAGCACATTGTTTTGGGGAGGAAAACCACAAGACAGCACTCCGGCTACTGGAATCATGATCGCAAGTTTTGAGGATTCGAAAGAAACATATAAAGAAGATGAGCTTGAAACAAATGATGAATATGGCGTTGCTTCTGAAATAAAATCTATTAATAAAACAAAAGTGTTAGGGCAGCTTGCAGTGAATGATAGTATAGATTATTATAGTTTTGATGTAAAAAATAGCCAAAATGTTACGATAAAATATAAAAGTCCGTTTAAATCTTCATCCGTGCATTTATTTAAGAGTTCTTTAGATTTAGAGACCTGGGAACAGGATCTTGCATCTGGAAGTCATAAAATAGCACTTACGCTGCCAAAAGGGCATTATTATTTAGCAATTGAAAATGGCAATAATAGTATTACTGGTCAGTATATGTTGGAGTTTTCAACAAAAAAATTGCCAGCAGTTACATTAAAAAAAGTAACAAGTACAGCGGCAAAAACAATAAATGTCAGTTATGGAAAGGCTGCGGTAGGTGCATATCAGATTCAGATAGCAAAGGATTCCAAATTTACAAAATCGGCGAAAACTTACACATGTACCGGCACGAGCAAGACAATAAAAAATTTGCAGGCAAATCAAACATATTATGTAAGAGTCAGAACAGTTTCTTATGCAAATAGCGGGGCAAAACAATATAACTGTTATTCAGACTGGAGTAATGCTAAGAAGATAAAAGTAAAAAAGAAATAAGAAGATTAGATTTTTTCGAGCAGGAAAGCAGAAAAAATAGTCTCCCGGCATGGCAAAATAGTCATGTCGGGAATTTTTTTTACAAAAAGAAGTTCATTTGCGCTTCCATTGCGAATCGTGTATACTAAAAGAAAAAGCGGAAAGGAAGAAAGACGATGGCAGAAAAAATCAGTATCGGGAAACAGGACTTTTCCAAAATCAGAGAAGAAAATAATTTTTATATTGATAAAACGACCTTTATCCGGGAATGGTGGGAGAGAGGGGATGATGTGACCCTCATTACCCGTCCGCGCAGATTTGGAAAGACACTGACGATGAGCATGACGGAACAATTTTTCTCCATCGAGTATGCCGGGCGGGAGGATCTGTTTGAAGGACTGGAAATCTGGAAGGATGAGGAATACAGAAACCTGCAGGGAACCTATCCGGTGATTTCGCTTTCTTTTGCGAAGGTGAAAGAGACAGATTTTCCATCGGCGCGTGCAGCAATCTGTGCCATTTTGAAAGAAGTCTATAAGAAGTTTCGATTTTTAAAAGAAGATGATCGATTTTTGGATGTGGACCGGGCAGATTTTGACCGGATCGCAAAAGATATGGATAACGTGGATGCGGCGAATTCCCTGAGTCAGTTATCGGAATTTTTGTACCGATACTATGGAAAAAAGGTGATCATTCTTCTGGATGAATACGACACGCCGATGCAGGAAGCATATGTAAACGGGTACTGGAATGAGATGACAGCGTTCACTCGTTCTTTGTTCAATGCAACATTTAAGTCGAATCCGTATCTGGAACGTGGCATTATGACCGGTATCACGAGAGTGAGCAAGGAATCGATTTTTTCTGACCTGAACAACCTGAATGTAGTGACCACGACATCAGAGGAATATGCCACGTCATTCGGTTTTACCGAAGAAGAAGTGTTCGCGTCCCTGGATCGATTTGGCTTAGGAGAACAAAAGCAGGAGGTAAAGCGCTGGTACGATGGCTTTACGTTTGGAACGGTGACGGATATTTATAATCCGTGGTCGATCATCAACTTTCTTGCAAAAAAGAAGTACGGGGCGTATTGGGCGAATACCAGTTCAAACAGTCTGGTCGGAACATTGCTTCGCGAGGGAGACGAGGAGATCAAGGCGGATTTTGAACGGCTGCTGAAGGGTGAGTCGATCGTGCACGGAATCGATGAACAGATCGTATATCAACAGCTCGACGAAAGTACGGAAGCAATCTGGAGTCTGCTGCTTGCCAGCGGCTATCTGAAAGTGCTCTCCACTGACGACAGGGATCTGATGGAAAATGCGGGCGAACTGCAGTATGAACTGGCACTGACGAATTATGAAGTGCGCCTGATGTTTATAAATATGGTCAGAGGGTGGTTCGGCGGAGCGGGAAAACGAGCCTATAATGCATTTATTGATTCCATGCTAAAAGGAGATCTGGAAGGGATGAATGCATATATGAATGAAGTGGCACTGGAATTATTCAGTGTCTTTGATACGGGAAAACATCCGTCCAAAAAGGAACCGGAACGGTTTTATCACGGATTTGTTCTGGGACTGATGGTGGAACTGCGAGATCGATATACGATTACATCAAATCGGGAAAGTGGATTTGGCAGATATGATGTGATGCTAAAGCCCAAAGACACACAAAAAGACGATGCGATTCTGATTGAATTTAAAGTGAAATCCTCCTATCGGGAAAAAACACTGGAAGAAACCGTACAGGCAGCACTAAAGCAGATCGAGGAGAAAAAATATGAGACAGATCTGCTCTCCGAAGGATTCCCGAAAGAGCGGATTCGCAAATACGGATTTGCGTTTGAAGGACAGACGGTGCTGATCGGGGAAGAAGGCTTAATAAGCCGTTAATCATGAAAGGATGCGTCCTCCTTTAAAGTAACATGTTCTCTCGGAATCTCTTTGTGCTTGATTTTGTGAGATGATTTTTTGTCAGATGTGCACAAATTTATGAGGCGTACGTGGAGCGTACGTTGATTAAATTTGTGTGCATCTGACGGAAAATCAGCCGCAAAAGCGGGCGCAAGGGAGATTCCGAGAGAACATTAACAGCAATCGGAGACAATGTCTTTAAAGACTGCAAATCCCTGACGAGTGTCACTATCGGAAAAAATGCCTTTAGCGGAGATAAGAATTTAAAGAAGATCACGATTCAGACGAAGCAGTTGAAGAAGATTGAAACCAATGCTTTTAAAGGAATCCATGCGAAGGCAACGATCAAAGTCCCATCCGCACAGAAAAAAACATATAAAAAACTGCTGACAAAAAAGACCGGATTTAATGAAAAGATGACGAAACTGACAAAATAAGAAAAGCAGAAAAAACGAAAAAGTCATTCAAAAAAGTGTTACAAATCAAGAAAAAGTCGCTTGAAAAAGTATACAAAATCTCGAAAAGTCCCTTGAAAAAATATACATTTCCAGATATACTATAAGTCTGACATGTTAGGAGATGAATAACGATGCTGAAAAGAAAGATTGAAAAAAGCTTGACGGAATGGAAGAATACAGGAAATCATAAGCCATTGATCATCAAAGGCTGTCGTCAGTGCGGAAAGACCTACTCTGTTCTGGATTTTGCAAAGAAAAATTATAAGCATGTGGTGTATTTGAATTTTTTCGAGAATCCGGATTATGCGTCTGTATTTGCCGGCTCTTTGGAAATCGACAATATAGTAATGCTGTTGTCCGCACTGTTAGGAAGTGAGGCTGTATTTGAGGCAGGTGAAACCGTGCTTATACTGGATGAAATTCAAGACTGCCCGGAGGCAAGAACCGCTTTAAAATTTTTCCGAATGGATGGGCGTTACGATGTGATCGGAACGGGTTCGCTTCTGGGAGTGAAGGGGTATGGAAAAGAACCGAAATCCATTCCGGTAGGATCGGAAACAGTGCTGGATATGTATCCATTGGATTTTGAAGAATTTTTGTGGGCAAATGGGATTGGATCACCACTCATTGAGATGTTGAAAAAGAGTCTGGAAGAGGAAACACCTGTACCGGAAGCACTGCACAACCGTATGCGGCAGCTTCTTTTGCAATATATAGTGGTAGGTGGTATGCCGGATGTTGTACAAACCTTTGTAGACACAAAGCGGATGGACGAGGTACTGCAAATACAGAGAGATATCGTTCGTTCTTATGAGGATGACATGGTGAAATACGCAGAGAAAAAAGACAAATCCCGTATTAAGGAATGTTTCCAGTCCATCCCAAAACAGCTGAGTAAAGAGAATAAGAAATTTCAATATTCTGTTATAAAAAAAGGTGCACAAGCCTCGAAATATGCAGGAAGCCTGCAATGGATCGAGGATGCCGGAATTATCTCACGATGCTATAATCTATCGATAACGGAGCTTCCTTTGGATGGAAATGCGAAAGAAGATGTGTTCAAAGTTTATATGCGGGATTGTGGTCTGTTCGTCAGTATGCTGGAGGACGGTACACAATATGACATTCTGCAAGGAAATCTTTATGCCTATAAAGGTGCCATTTTTGAAAATCTGATTGCAGATATTTTTGCAAAAATGGGACGCAAACTGTATTATTTCCACAAGGACAGCGGTCTGGAAGTGGATTTTGTCATTCGCTACAAAGGAGAATGTACACTGGTTGAGGTAAAAGCTGCTACCGGAAACACCAAAAGTACAAAAACAATTCTTCGACATCCGGAAAAATACCATGTAAACAGTGCAATCAAGTTGGGAGATTATAATGTGGGCAGATCCGAGCAGATTCTAACGCTTCCGCTGTATATGGCATTTCTGTTGCGAGAGTTATAATTTGCAGTCATAAAACACGCAACTGCCGCATACATTTTATTAATGGGAAATGCTATGCATGGAAAATTTGATAGAATGGAAAAGGAAGTGGCAGCATGAGTGCAAAAACAAAAATAGTAGTTCTTCATATGAAGGAATTGATTTATACCGCGATCTTTTTGGCATTGGGGATTCTTTTGGTGGTACTTTTGGTGGCGATGTTTCATAATAAAGGAGAAAAAACAGAGACAACGGCACGTTTTACCCCCGGTGTGTATACGGCTTCGGTACCGTTTAAGGATCAGGCGGTGGAGGTGGAAGTGACGGTGGATGCCGATCACATCAATGATGTTTCCATCGCGAATCTGAGTGAGACGGTGACAACTATGTATCCGCTGATGGAGCCGACGGTAGAAAAGTTGAAAAAACAGATCGTAAAGACACAGTCGGTGGAAAATCTGACATACGACAAGGAAAATCAGTATACATCAGAGCTTGTGATTCAGGCGATTCAGGATGCTGTGAAAAAAGCGGAGAATAAAGCGGATGAAAAATCATAAAAAATCCCCAAATGCAAGAGGCAAGCATCTGGCATTTGGGGATTTTTGGAACGATTATTGTGCGTTGTTCAAAGAATGTTCGTTCATGTAATCGGTGATCGGACCAAGGTCTACTTCTGTGGTGACAAGTTCTTTATTCGTGTTTACGCTGGTCACTTTCTGATAAATACCGAAACCGGCCCAGATAATGATCAGTACACCGATGATCGCGAAGAGAAGAATCGTCAGACGCTCTTCAATCTTATCACGACGCGCTTCATCCATGCGGCGTGCTCTTTCTTTTTTGTAGTTATCTACTTTCCGTTGACTCATAGTAACAATCTCCTTACGTTAATATTTCTCAGAAGTTCAGATAAAATTAGTATACAACACTTTTTCCAAAAAGAAAACCCACTTTGACAAAAAATATCTCAACCAAGGGGGGACCATAGCGCATTTCCTTTGAAAAATAAGAAAAGTGTGCTATAATCGTTCTTATATATATAAGAAAAATGACTAGAGAAATGGAAGGAAGGACTATGGAAGAACGTATACCGAGACCAGGGGAGTTTTATTTACATTTTAAGAAAAAGTTATATCAGATCATTACAGTGGCCACGCATACCGAGACAGGAGAGCGCATGGTCGTTTATCAGGCGATGTATGGCAGTTTCCAGACGTATGTGCGTCCGCTGAAACAGTTTAACAGTCCGGTAGATAAGGAAAAATATCCGGATTGTGCGCAATTTTACCGATTTCAGAAATTGACAGAAGAGGAAGTAGAAGCGTTACAGCCCAAGGAGAAACTGACAGCCGAAACAGAGGCACAAATGGAAAAAGAGCCGGAAACAGTGACGGAAGTGGAAAAACATGCAGCGACTTTTGATGTGACAGAAGAGGAAACGGAAATTTTCGAAGAAAAACCGACCACACCGGTGTCGGTGGATCATACACCTGGAGAAGAACAGGCCGATCCACGGCTGATGGCATTTTTAGATGCCGATACGTATGATGAAAAATATCGCGTGTTAGTTGCGATGGGACAGGATGTGGATGATCGGATCATTAATGATCTGGCAGTTGTGTTGGATGTTGTGATTCCGGAGGGGAATATCGATGAGCGATTGCGTCAGCTGAAAAGCTGTGTGGAGACAAAACGCAGATATGAATCAAACCGCTTACGTTAAGAAAAGAAATTTACTGTCAGGAAGGAATTAGAAAAAACATGAGAGAAACGGGTAAAAAAATATTCGCATTGCTTCTGGCGGTCTGTCTCTGTTTTTTGTCGCCGTGCAGTTTGGTGACTGCGACAGAGCGAAACGAGCAGAACATAAAAGTGGCATTGTTGAATTTTCCGAATTATCTGGAGGAGGACGCGAACGGAAATATTAGTGGATATGCTTATGATTATCTGATGGATATTGCGGAATATACGGGATACACCTATGATTTCGAGCGAATGAACGTTGCGCAGGCGGAAAAAGCGGTGCAGGAGGGAAAAGTCGATATCATTGTCGGAGAACGACGGGAGAAAGAAAAGGAAGCATATTGTGATTTTTCGGAACTTCCGATGGGTCAGGATACAACTGTTATCTGTGTGCGACCGGAGGATAATACCTATGCATTTAATGATTATAAGGCATTTCAAAATAAAAAGATCGCTGTGTTAAAAGGCAGTGGTCGCCAAAAAAGCATGGAGAAAATTTTTCAAAAAAACGACGTGAAAGTCCAATTTGTGGAAGTGCGCACCGATAAAGAACAGAAGCAGGCGTTGGAGAAAAAAACAGTAGATGCCATTTTAATGAGCAGTATCCGTTGCGGAGAGAAATATAAGGTTGTAGTACGTGCAGATTATGAGTCTCTATATTTTATGCTGAATCGCAAAAAACAAGGACTCAAAGAACAGTTTGACAAAGCACAGAAACAGATTCATATTGAAAATCCATATTATGAATACGATCTGAATCAGCAGCATTATGGACATATGGGAAAGAAAGTTGCATTTACCGCGGAAGAAAAAGAGTACATAAACAAAGTGGAAAAATTGACAGTGGCAGTCGATCCGGACTGGGCACCGATGTCCTATTATGAGAAGAAAAGCGGAAAGTATAAGGGCATCATCATTGATTTTTTTGATCGGATCAGCCAGGATACCGGAATTCAGTTTCAGTATGTGGCAGACGAGGGACCAAAGAAAAATAAGCGCGATATGCGCACTGGAAAAATCGATCTTTTGTCTTGTGTGATCTATCAAGATCAGAGTTCTCATGCATACGAGATCAAAAAAACAAATCCGTATTACAGCGACAGCCTGACGGCAGTGACAAATTCGCAGATATCTGATTATCGTGACACTGCTTGTAAGGTGGCAGCGAAAAAAGGTTCGCCGCTTTATTTGTGGAAAGAAAATCGTTCTCCGTATAAAAATCTGACACTTTATACGTCCTATGAAGATTGTGTGGAGAAAGTGAACGCGGGGGAACAGGACGTTGCGTTTGTGCCGAATTACAGTTCCAGTTATCTGACGGGGCATCTGTTTTATCAGAAGCTGAAAGAGTATACGGTTCCGGATTCTGATTATGATTATTGTGTCGGTGTACCGGATAATCAGGATAAACGGCTGGTTTCAATCCTGAATAAATCAATTGCGAATCTGTCGCAGGAGACGCGAAATGATATTGTACAGCGGAATATACAGAATATGTCGAATCCATATTCAAAAAAGGATTTTGTATATGAAAACGCACAATACATTCTGTTAGGTATTGTATTATTACTTTTGGTTGTCATTGTATTTGCAATGCGGATTTCGAGTGTGCGAAAAAAAGCGAACCAAAGGCTGACAGACGCGATCCATCAGGCAGAAACAGCGAATGCGGCAAAAAGTGATTTCCTTTCCCGTATGAGCCATGATATTCGGACGCCGATGAATGCGATCATCGGTATGACATCCATTGCGATAGATGAAGTGGAGAATCCGGAAAGTATGAAGGATTGTCTGACGAAAATCAATTCATCCAGCCAGTTTTTACTGGGGCTGGTAAATGATATTCTTGATATGTCAAAAATTGAATCGCAGGCTTTGGAACTGCATCCGGTTCCATATGAATACAAAGAGTTTATTGAAACACTTCGTACGATGTTTCAAGTAATGTGCGAAAAAAAAGAAATTCATTTTCTGGTGCAGGAAGCAGAGGTTCCGGTGCCGTTTTTGGTGGACAAGGTACGGTTTAATCAGATTTTTTTTAATATTTTATCGAATGCAGTAAAATTTACACCGAAAGGCGGAACCGTGGAATTTTCTACTTATGATGTGAAACGAAACGGCGATCGGATATCCTGTAGTTTCAGTGTGACAGATACAGGAATCGGCATGAGTCCGGAATTTTTGAAACATTTGTATGAGCCGTTCAGTCAGGAAAGTGTGGCGGAGACGGCAGAGATTCAGGGAACCGGCTTAGGTCTTCCAATCGCAAAAAATTTAGTGGAACTGATGGGCGGTACGATTGATGTCAGCAGTGCGACGGGGAAAGGAACACGGGTAAAGATTCAGATGGAGATGCCTGTGGCACACCAGCCTGTGGCGAAAAAGGAGCCGATAAAAGAAGAAGCGGAGGAACTTTTGAAAGGAAAGCAGGTGCTTTTGACAGAGGATCAGCCTTTAAATACAGAAATCGCAAAGCGATTATTAGAGAAAAAGGGAATCATTGTTACGTGCGCGGTAAACGGAAAAGAGGCAGTAGAAACATTTGCAGCATCCAAAGAAAATCAGTTTGCATTGATTCTGATGGATATTCGCATGCCGGTAATGAATGGATTGGATGCGGCGAAAGAAATCCGTGCGTTGGAACGTAAAGATGCAAAAAATGTGCCGATCATCGCACTCTCGGCGAATGCATTTGACGAGGATACAGTGAAATCACGGGAAGTAGGAATGAACGCACATTTATCAAAACCGATTCAGCCGAAACTCCTATTCGAAACATTAGAAGAGTGGATCCAAAAAGACGCCTGAATCAGATCTCAACTGTGGGGGGACTATGCGGACGTTTCCAGGCTTCGACCAGGCGCAGACCACGGGCGGCAGTTTTCGGCGTGGCTAGATAGAAAATGAAGTCAAGTTCGCGACGGGCACATCTGTGATGCTTTATTTTTGCTGTTTTCCGAAGGCCGGACAGTCTGCACAAAAATGTACGCCAGAGTAAGACTCAAAAGTGGATTCTTTCTCTGGCGTACATTTTTGCACAGCCGGTCCGCCAACCGGTAAAACAGCAAAGGCATCACAGATGTGCCCGTCGGAACTTACTATCATTTCTGTCAAAGCCACGCCGAAAACTGCCGCCCGTGGTCTGCGCCTGGTCAAATCCTAAAAACTGTGTATTGGAGCCGAAAGGTTGAGACATGATTGGTTGGTAGAATATAAAAATGTCATGTGTGTTTTTTAGGATTTGTGGGACAATCCGTGCTGGCTGAGGTAGCTGTTGTGATAGTGACCGTCAAAGGTGACATCGGTTCCGAACCAGTCTGGTGGAACGAACTGGTTGGCCTCTTCCTCACTGGAAAATTCGACTTCGGCTAAAATGAGTGGTGCGAATTCGCCGTCAAAGACATCTAATTCGATCGTAAGGGTATCGGTCAGGGGAATCAGATAGCGCGTCTTTTCGATAAAATGGCCGTCTGTTTTTGGTTTTAGGTGGGTGTACGCTTCTTTGTTTAAAGGCAGATTGTACTCCTCCCTTGCCATCAGTCCGCTGGATTTATAGGTTAAAATATAATCGTCATCCTGCCGGCGGATCCGCACGACGGGATCTGTGCACAGATAGCCTTGTTCGATGCGATGATTTTCGTATTGGTCTAATTGTTCTGGTACGCTTTCGATTAAATATTTTCGTTCAATTTCCATGAAATGCTCCTTTCCGTTTTTTTGATTGGAATATGTTTCGTTACTGTTCACACGCGGTTTCCAGTTCACGGCTCAGAAAGTCTGTCTGCAGGTTCTTTACATGGGTTCCACCTTCGAAAAAACGTTTTGGCGGGCGCAGATGAGATCCTGTTCTCAGCTCGTAGTTTCAGTATAAGTTTTTGGTAGTATTTTTTCAAGAAATTTGTTAGAATAAATGGGAATGGTAAATTTTTTTTCGAAAGATTGGAGGAAGAGACATGAGTAAGACAGTTGTATTTTTTGCAGAGGGCTGTGAAGAGATTGAAGGTTTGACGGTTGTTGATGTGCTGCGCCGTGCAAAGGAGGAGGTTCTGGCGGTTTCTGTGACAGGAAAAAAAGAGGTGGCAGGTTCTCATAAAATCACGTTTCAGACAGATGCATTGTTTGAAGACGTCAACTTTGATGAAATAGACGGAGTCGTATTACCGGGAGGAATTCCGGGTACACCGAATTTACAGGCACATGCAGGTGTAAATGAAGTAATCAAAAAATTTGCAGAAGAAGGAAAGCTGGTTTCTGCAATCTGTGCAGCACCAGGTGTTTTGGGACATGCCGGTGTCTTGCAGGGAAAGAAAGCGACCTGTCATCCGGGACATGAAGAACATCTGCTCGGCGCAGAGTGTCTGACGGATTCGGTTGTACGTGATGGAAATATCATCACCAGCCGTGGAATGGGAACTGCGATTGCGTTTGCATTGGAGATCGTGGACTATTATGATGGTGCAGATACGGTGGAAAAAGTAAGAAAAGGGCTTGTGTATTAATTAATTTTGAAAAAATTTCCAACATATCTTCTGTACTTTCACACATACTAGAATCAAGATAAGAGTTGAAAAAAACGAAAAAGTTTTTACAGCTTTTATCTACCGAAACCGGACGGGAGCAGGAATGCATCCGGCGGTTGATCATAGATGCAGCGAAATCACAAAGATGATGGAGGGAAAAACAAATGAGCGATAGTTCTAATTCTCAGTCAGGAACCAACCAGATGGCAGTACCAGAGGCGAAGGAAGCAATGAACCGTTTTAAGAACGAAGTGGCCAGTGAGCTGGGTGTACCGTTGAAACAAGGCTATAACGGGGATTTAACATCTCGTCAGGCAGGTTCCATCGGTGGTCAGATGGTCAAAAAGATGATTATGCAGCAGGAACAGCAGATGGCAGGCAAATAAATTTTTTGCCAAAGAAGTGGCAGCAGGGAGAATTCTTCTCCCTGCTGCCAATCTTTTTATGTTCTAGGGATTCCTATGCGGACGTTTCCGGTATTCGGGCAGGCGCAGAACACGGGGCGGCATCTTACAGAGTGGCTAGACAGAAAT
>JBJENW010000156.1:0-2432 GCA_051880395.1 Lachnospiraceae bacterium
TTCTGAACTTCCAATATTTTTGACACTCAAACAAGAATCCCCTTGATCGATCTTCTATATCATCAATCAAGGGGAGTAGTTTTATCCACACAGAAATTCATCGAGATCTTCAAGTGCTTCTTGTAATTCTGGATTTCTCTCCCGAGAAATCAACTGGGATAAATGCATCATTTCCCACTCTGTGGGTTCACAATCCATCGTATAGGAGAGTTCTAACAATTCCCTCAGAAAAACAGCTTTCTTTGTTTTGGGATATTTTCTGCAGTACTCTTCAATAATAATTCTTGAGTATTCTTGCATTTTATTCATCACCTTCTTCTGACTCGCCTTTAATATATGCCATGATCTCGGCATAGGAATGTTTACTCTTGATAACAGCCTCCATGATTTCTTCTTTTCTCATTTCATTACGGAGTTTGATCAGTTCCGCCAAAGATTCCTTTTCTGCTTCATATTTCACTTTCGCTTTTTCTAAAACATTTTTCTGAAGTTCGATTTTTTCATCCAGTGTTTTTGTAGATATCTTTCTCTTTCTTCCTCGTGCCATTAGGATCTCCTTCCGTTTATTTTGACCTTAAATACTTTCGGATTCAGCTGATTGCTGATTTCCTGTGCTTTTCTCTTCACATAGTTCGCATCGATACCAAATGCTTTCAGTATCGTTTTTTGTGTTTTTGTCACAGCGTGGTCGAGACGATATATACCATCTGCCTGACGGATCATCTCGATCTTTTCCAGTTCCCGAATCGCAGCCGGTACATTCATGTAATTCGGCTGTTCCGGCATTTCTTCCTCTGCATCCTTAAGCCTCGTGTACATCCGGTTCCTTATGATCAGGGCGACAAAAGCAATTAAAATTTTCCCTTCCAGCGCCTCCTCTGTATAAACACGCATACTTCGATTGCCCAGGAAGCTTTTATCTGACTTGAACAGCTTTTCAGAAGCATCTCTGCTTTTATACAATTCCAATGCTTCTTTTGCGGACATCTCAGCTGATGTTATAATACAGAAATATCCGCATAATTCTAATTCTGCTTCGATTACAGATGCCTTTTCAATCCCGCAGACAAAGCACTGGTCTTCTTCTCCTTCATGGTAGTATTCCAGGCTGAAATACTTTTCATAACTTTTATCAAGGACCACCTGCCGGCCTTCCTGTTTTTTCAGACAGGCTGCGATCCTGTCGATCTTTGTTTCCAGTGCAGCCCGTTCCGCAGAGGCTCTTTCGTAACTATAGTAAATATGGAGATAACGGTCTTTTTCATCCGAAGAGAATACGGGTGTTTTCAAAGTTGTACCGTTTACCCTGAAACGCCGGATCATATGCCGTCTCTTTTTTTCAAAGGTGTCTTTCACTTTCAGGATCGATTCGTTCACAAAGGATTTCATTCCCTTGACCATGATCACGAAATCATAACCGCATTTATCCATGAATCGTATGTTTTCACGGCTGAAATAACCTCTGTCGAGAATGAAACCTGCATTTTTGTAGCCATAAGCAACTGCCTTATTCAGCATAAGCTGCAGCTGTGACACATCCACAATGCTTCCGGGATAACTTTCATAGAAGAGCGGTTCCCTGTTTTTACAGTCATAGGCAATGGAATAGTTGAAGACCGGAAAGCCCTTTTCTTCTTTTGCATGTCCGAATTCTACAATATCAATCTCTCCGGCCTGACAGTTTTTGTTCGTGGAATCATAGGAAATATATATCTTATCTTTTTTCTTTCTGACTGCATTCCATTCATTCTGGAATTCAACACTGTCATCAACGGAGATCTGTTTCGTAAATGTGGAAATCGTGGAATCACTGTAGATCTTATAACCAGGAGTAAACAATGGGTGATTAAATGCGTAATCCGGATAGTACTGCCCAGCGTTGTTTTCCGTAATGAGATAATAGGAAGCAAGATCCATAAAAAGGCCGGAACCCCGGTCATCATTATATATTCCACTGATGATCTTATCCAACATAGTTTCCATCATCAGTTTCTCAATAACAAGAAAAGAGCCAATGCGAAGACAGCTGCTCCGCTCATCCCTGCTCTGCTCTTTCGGTAGTTCTGCATCCGGAAAGTAAGTAAGAAAGTTTGGATTTGGATACATCATCTCAGGATCATCTGTACATTTTTTCCCGATTGTAGTTCGTTTTGGAATATTATATTTCTTATCCGGTTTGTAAACCCGGTCGTATTCATAGTTGATATAGGTTACATCTTTGATGGTTTTCTCGTAGATTTTCCCTTTGATATCCGGGATTTTGACCTTGAAATCATAGTACATGAGATTGTTTTACACCCCCCTGTATAAGTAAGTATACCCACTCAATAATTATACCAGAAATAGCTCAGAAAATCAACAAAAATGTAGATTTTCTGAGCTCAAACATCGTTTTTAAATAGTTGAGTGTCAAATCTTATTGGAAGTTAAGA
>JBJENW010000157.1:0-2414 GCA_051880395.1 Lachnospiraceae bacterium
TTGTGATCTCAGCGAAATCAGAACCTGTCATGTTTCTTCTGGAAGGTGTATATGGGTTATATTTCTTAATTCCCATGATTGTTCTCCTTTCAAGACTAATGTTTATTGTCGCACTTTACTGTGCTTAATTGTCGGTTATCAGCCGCGTTCTGTATTTTTACAGTCCTGCGAAGATTTCAATGTCCGCGCTATCTTCAGTCAGCTGAACGATTGCTTTCTTTGTTTTAGCAGTCTTTCCAACTGTCATTCCGCGTCTTTTTTTCTTACCTTCATTATTCATGGTATTTACCTTAGCAACCTTTGTGCCTTCGAACATTTTTTCTACAGCCTCTTTGATCATGGTTTTGTTTGCTTCCGGATGAACCAAGAATGTATATTTTTTCTCAGCCATTGCGTTCATACTCTTTTCGGTAACGACCGGTTTGAGGATTACGTCATAATACTGAATGTTTGCCATTATGCATACACCTCCTCGATTGTTGCTACAGCGTCTTTCGTCACAACAACTGTGTTGTATTTCAATACATCAAATACGTTCAGTTCATTGATCTGAGTTGTTTTTACAGTTGCAATATTTTTAGCAGACTGAACAACATTCAAATCATAGTCATTTAACACAACTAATGCTTTGTCAAGGTTCAGGTTGTTTAATACTGCCTGGAATTTCTTTGTTTTGATCTCATCAAGTTTCAGCTCATCTAAAACAACAAGTTTGTTTTCCTGTACTCTGCTGGTTAATGCAGATTTTAAAGCTGCTTTCTTTTCTTTTTTGTTTAATTTGAAAGAATAATCTCTTGGAACCGGTGCGAATACCATTCCGCCGCCTTTCCACTGTGGAGATCTTGTCGAACCCTGTCTTGCATGACCAGTTCCTTTCTGTCTCCAAGGTTTTCTTCCGCCGCCGCTAACTTCAGAACGTGTCTTTGCTTTCTGTGTTCCCTGGCGTTTATTTGCAAGCTGCTGAACAACTGCCATATGAACCAAATGCTCATTTACTTCTACTCCGAACACTGCATCGTTCAATTCAATTGTATCAACTTCTTTGCCTTCCATATTATAAACAGATACTTTAGCCATTGTTTATTTTCCTCCTTTCCTATGCACTATTTGCCTGCTTTAACAGTTTCTTTAATTGTTACTAACGCTTTTTTCGGTCCTGGTACAGCGCCTTTTACTAAAAGCAGATTATTTTCTGCATCCACTCTTACGATTTCAAGATTCTGAGTTGTAACCTTTACATGACCCATCTGTCCTGGCATTCCTTTTCCTTTGAATACACGGCTCGGGGTAGAGCAAGAACCGTTAGAACCCTGATGACGATGGAATTTAGAACCATGAGCCATCGGTCCTCTGTGCTGACCTAATCTCTTGATCGCACCCTGGAATCCTTTACCTTTGGAGATTGCAGTTGCATCAATCTTATCTCCTTCTGCAAAGATATCAACTTTGATCTCATCAGCCAGTTTATAATCTGCTGCATTTTCAAATTTAAATTCTTTTACATATTTCTTCGGTGTAACGCCTGCCTTGTCAAAATGACCCTTTTCCGGCTTGTTTACGCCATGTCTGTGCGCAACTTTCTTTTTACCGTTGGCATCTTTGTTTACGATTTTTGTTTTTGCATCCTCAAACGCAACCTGCACTGCACTGTAACCATCGTTTTCAACGGTTTTGATCTGTGTCACAACACATGGACCAGCCTGTAATACAGTAACCGGAACTAATACTCCGTCTGCATTGAAGATCTGAGTCATTCCGACCTTTGTAGCTAATATAGCTTTCTTCATTCTTTTTACCTCCTGTTAATCTACAGCGGAACGGACAAGCCGTTCATCCTAGAACAGTCAAATATAAGTGGAATGTTTGCTAATTGACATTACTTCTATATATGAACCTTCCGGATTTTCTCATTCAGATTTTATTTTTCTTTCATTTTGATATCGATATAAACTCCAGCTGGCATCTCTAATCTGGATAATGCATCAACCGTTTTCTGGGTTGGTGTTACGATATCGATCAGTCTCTTATGAGTTCTCTGCTCAAACTGCTCTCTGGAATCTTTGTATTTGTGTACGGCTCTTAAGATTGTAACTACTTCTTTTTTTGTAGGAAGTGGTACCGGTCCGCTCACCTTAGATCCATTTTTCTTTACAGTTTCGATGATCTTTCTAGCTGAAGAATCAACTAATTCGTGATCATAAGCTTTTAATGTGATTCTCATTACTTGACTTGCCATAAAAAAAGTCGCCTCCTTTTCGCACTTTTAATTCAGTACGACAAGCGGTGACTGCACACTTAGCCGTGTGTATCTCATACACACTACTTTCTACATTCCTTCGTAGAACCTCTATTCGTGATACAGTGACTTGTCGTCAGTTTCCTAACTTGACATTCGCTCCGCGGAAAACCTGCCA
>JBJENW010000158.1:0-13552 GCA_051880395.1 Lachnospiraceae bacterium
AACACTTTTTCCACTAGAAACAGATCTCAGCCTGCCGCCTCCAATACACAGTTTCTGGGATTCGGGCAGGCACAGAACACGGAAACGTCCGTTTAGGAATCCCACGGCTGAGATCTGTTTTGCCCAACCACCCCCTAAGAGTGGTGGCGTCGATACAGTTTCGGATAGCCAATAAAGTAGTGGTCGCAACACTTACGCTCATATAAAGCGTAAGTGTGCAAATAAAAAACCAACGAAACTCTCTCTTTTTTGTTTACCATGTGCGGGAATTTAATTCTCGAAACTGGGCAACCGTCGAAACATGCGCATTCAGACCTCCGTCCACATTAAAGACCTGACCGGTCACATAACTGCTCTCGTCCGATGCGAGATACACGCACATATGTCCGATGTCCTCCGGAGAACCATACCGATTTCCCATGATGTTGCTCAAAAAGATTTCTTTCAACGCCGGCGGCACATTTGCCTCATTCTGCGGTGTAACGATCAGCCCCGGTCTCACGCAGTTGCACCGGATGTTATTTTTTCCGTACTGAAGTGCGACCGACTGCGTGAGCATATCGACCCCTGCCTTTGCACAGGCATATGCCGTAGAACCGAGGTCTCCACCGCAGGAGGCCATGGAACCGATATTGATGATCGAACCGCCCGCCTCATTTTTCTGCAGATACGGCAGCGCGCACTTTGTCGCATAAAATGTCCCCCGCAGATCGCTCTCAAAAATCGCATCCCACATTTCTACGGAGAGTTCATCCACACGACCGTCCTTTAATGCAACATTTGCCGCATTATTGACCAAAACATCAAGTCTTCCGAATTTATCAACGGTGTCCGTGATCAGTGATTCGATGCTGTTTGTATCTGTGATATCCATAAAATGATACCACGCCTCACCACCGTCTGAGGTGATCTCATCCACCACGGCCTGCCCTTTCTCTTTTCTTCGTCCGCAGATCACCACTGCTGCGCCCTCTGATGCAAACAATTTTGCAATCCCGATTCCGATTCCACTTGTGGAACCTGTGACAATTGCAATTTTTCCTTTTAATCTGTCCATGATAAAATCCCTCCTAGTTTCAATCTATTCCCCAATTTTATTTCTACTACTCAAAATATCGGAGGAATTTATCCATTTCTTTACTTTTCTGAAATGCTAAGGATCAGACTCTTACTTTCTTGACATATTTTCTCGTTTTTATTTCTTTGGCACAATCCGATAAATTTTTTGCACGATCTGTTTTCCGGTTCCTTTGATCTTTACTGTTACAATATACTTTCCTTCTTTCGTTGATTTTTTCGAATAGCTTACTGTATAGTCCTTTCCCTGTTTCAGTATGGTTCCGTTCGGACTCTTGACTGTTACCTTTGGTTTTAGCTGTTTTCCAGTATAAGTGAATTTTGTTTTGGACAGTTTTACGGTTTGCTCTGTTCCAAGCGTTACAAATCCGATTTTTCTTTCTTTCGCAAATTTATATGCCGTTGAATCTGCCTGACCATAAATAGTAGACAGCCTTGGGCAGGTACCAAACTCTTCTTCGATCTTTGTGCGTTTTCCTAAAAATGTAACTTTCTTTAGACCCAGACATCTGTCAAAACTGTTCTGCACTCTTTTCATACTTACAGGAAATGTCATTTCCTTCAAACCTTCGCACCAATCAAATGCACATTTTCCAATTTCCGTTACACCTTCCGGTATAGAAACTTTCGTTATTTTGTCATAATTCTCAGCAAATGCATAATCCGCAATCTTTGTCACACCTTTCGGAATCTTGACGCTTCCACTACACTTTGTACCATTTAGCAATACATGATCGATGATCACAAGCGGATTCTTTTTCTGTTTTTTCTCCAGCCATGGCGTATACAAAAACGCGTCTCCGCCTATCTGTTTTATCAAACTTTTCGAAAACTGAACCTTTTTTAGCTTTGAACATCCTCGAAATACTCCACTTTCCACTTTATGTACTGCCTTTGGAATTGCAATTTCTGCAAGCCCGGTACAACCAGAGAAAACTCCTCTTTCTAAAACTTTCACATACTTTGGTAGTTTGATCTTTTTTAATCCGGTACAGCCCGCAAACGCATCGCTCCCAATTTCTTTCACATTATCCGAGAACTCTACCTGTTCTAATTTTTCACAGTTTTCAAATGCTGAACATCGGATTTCCGTCACTGTATTCGGTATCTGAATCTCCTTTAGATTTTTACATTCGCGAAACATACTCACATCAATGTAAGTGATCTTTTCTGGTAAATGTACACTTTCTAAACCTTCACATTTTTCAAACGCACTAGCTTTGATATCTGTTACACTTTTCGGTAAATACAAGTTCTTCATTTTTTTACAGCTGTAAAAAGCATCTTCCCCGATTTTCTTCAAACCATCTGGAAAATTCACTTTTTCCAGATTTGTACAACCATAAAATGCTTTTTCCCCGATACTGGTAACCCCTTGCGGAATCGTCACGTTTTCTGCGTTTCCTGTATACTTTTTTAGTACCCCATTTTCAATCTCAAAGTCTATTTCTGTCTGCTGATTGGCACTCTGTACGGTTAGCTGCAGCTGATCCTGTGTTTGTACATCTGTCGCATATACTGGTGTTGTAAATGCCATGACTGAACTCAGTGCCAATACGGTTACTTGTTTTTTCCATAATTTTTTCATGTTCTATCTCCTTCTTGTCTATACTATAATCTCTCTGTAATATGTTATACCATATTCACATATCGGCTTTTTTACGCAAAGTAACACTACGGCAGTAGATACTTTTGTATTCTACTGCCGTAGTGTTCAAACTGATTCATTTCCTGCACGCTATCTGCAGGCTTTGTCGGCTCTGCCGGATCGATGGTTTCCACCGGCTCTGGTGGCTGCGATTCCTCTATTCCACAACTCGTTTTTCTTCCCGAATCATTCTACGGCAGGATACATAGGTCACCACAAAATAACTTCCATAGATCACCAGCACCATTCCGCTCAAAAACAGCATCTGCGTTCCGACTTCCATACCGAGTGAATTTCTCATTTTTTCAATCATTCTCGGCAGTGCAGCTGACGCATAGGTAACTGCGATCAAAAGCGGTACACCGAAATAAACGGACATCTGTTTCAGCAAAGTCTTGTTTCTCGTATGTTCTTCCACGCCGAGTTTTCCGAGCAGACGGTAACGGCTGATGTTATCATTTGTCTCTGTCAACTGCTGCAGCGCTAAGATTGCCACACAAATGATCAAAAGAATCACACCCAGATAACAGCAGACAAACGCCAGCATGGCATAACTGCCATAGAACAACGCACTGACATCATTTGCTGTCAGATATTGAATGTCTAACCCATTGTCATAGGCTTTTCCCGACAGTTCTACGACTTTTTCTTCCATCGCTGTATCCTCGTAATCCGGACGATAAACACCGATCAGATAGAGCTTTGCCTTTGTCAGTTTTTCTGCCACGGCATCCGGCACGATCATGGTTGCCATATCATTCTCACCAACGTTACTGAGATAGTAGTTATTGTGCAATACCTCGGTACTCTCTGGCTTTAATGTCACACCCGCTATCTGATACGACAGGTTTTGATCCATTTTCTTCTGTAACTGTTCATTCGTAAATTTGAAATTCGAGTTCATGCGGTATGTATTCTCTTTTAACTGAATTTCCGGTTTTCCCTGCAATTTCATCGCTGCATTGTAATCGGATACACGAATCACCGGAATCGGATTTTCCAATCGCCCCAGCACATAGGCCACCAGACTCGTCTGATCTGCCAGTACGTCTTTCAACTGCAATTCTTTGGTATTGTAGGTATTGTAAACGACCTTTTTTTGCAATACATCCTCCAACGGCAACCCGCTTTCTTTCAAATCCTGATAAAATGCATCCGCACTCCGATTCACATTTTCAGACTCCTCAACCATCAGATCAAAAGAAGTTGTCGCTTCGATCATACGGTTCATGGAATCTGCCATCCCCATTCCAAGCGATACAATACAGATCGTTCCGGTCAGCATCAAAGTGATCACTGTCATCGTCACAAAATTCGTCTGTATCTTACTGCTGATCTGGCGGACAAAAAAGGCATTGATTCCTTTAAAATACCAGCTTTCTTTGCGGCGCAGCACTTTTAAGATCAGACCGGAAAGGGAATAGATCACCATTGCAGTTGCCATGCACAGTGCGATCACACAGAACACACTCTGTTTACTTTTAAAAGAAAATCCTTCTTTTTCATAGATCAGATACGCCGATACCGCATATAAAATACCTGCACAGATCAACATCACGACCAAAAAAACATTCTGTTTGACTGCCATCGTTTCGTTTTTTGATCCTGCCTGCAAAAGCTCGATCAATTTTACTTTTAAAATGGTATACATATTGAATACGATCACCAGTGCAAAGATCAAGACAAAACAGATCAAGGTCTGCTGCAGGGCATCAACAGAAAAACAGAACCGATAGGAAGACAGATCATAGTGAAACATTTTTAAGGCAAACACCGAAATTCCCTGTGAAAACAGGCACCCCACACCGATTCCGGAAGCAACTGCCGCTGCTGCGATCACGATCGTTTCACAGACAAACAATGTCGAAATCTTTTTCCCGGACATACCGAGGATCATATAGATGGCAAGCTCCCGTTTCCGCCGCTTCAATAAAAATTGATTTGCATACACGATCAAAAATGCCAACAATACCGCAATCAGTTTCGATACGATATGCAGCATCGGAATCAGCTGTCCTGCGATCTGCGTATTGACATCCATCGACTCCTGAAAAGCAGGCTGTGCCTCAATCGAGTTAAACGCATAAAATACTGCTACCGCGATCAGCAATGTCAAAAAATAAATCCCGTAATCTTTGATATTTTTCCATACATTTTTTAGAATCAGCTTTGCGTACATTTATTCCTCGCCTCCCAAATCCGAAACAACCGTCATGATATCATCAAAAAATGCTTTTCTCGGTTTGTCTCCCTTCTGGATTTCTTTGTAGATCTTTCCGTCTTTGATAAACAAAATTCGTTTACAATAGGAGGCGAAAACGAATCATGTGTTACCATCATGATCGTTGCTTTTTTCTTTTCGTTCAGTTCTGTCAACTGATTTAACAGCATTTTGGCAGATTTCGAATCCAATGCTCCGGTCGGCTCATCCGCTAAAATCAAGGACGGGTTCGTGATGATGGCTCTGGCTGCCGCCACACGCTGCTGCTGTCCACCGGACATTTCATATGGATATTTATCTAAGATTTCTGTGATGTTTAACAGCTCTGCTACTTGCTCAATACAGCTTTTGATTTCTTTTGCCGGCACTTTTAGAATTGATAATGCCAGTGCGATATTATCATACGCTGTCAATGTGTCGAGCAGATTGAACTGCTGAAAAATAAATCCCAATTTTTCCCTGCGGAAATCAGACAGCTTGTTTCCTTTCAGTTTTGTGATATCTGCACCGTCGATTTTAATCTCACCGGATGTTACGGTATCGATCGTAGAGATACAGTTTAACAAAGTTGTTTTTCCGGAACCGGACGCTCCCATGATGCCGACGAATTCGCCTTCCTGTACATCGAAGGAAATGTCGTCGATTGCTTTGGTCTGGTTTCCTCTTGTTCCGTAGGTTTTCTGCATATGTTCTACTTTTAAAATCGTGTTCATAAAAAATCTCCTCTCTGATTTCGTTGTCGTTCTTTTTACAGCTATTATGATACAGATTTTTTGAGGGAGATTCACAAACTTTCATAAAAAGGCGTTTTTTTGGGTTTTTCGTTTTTTTAAGGAGCGTTTTTCACGTTTATCCTTCTTTTTGGGGTCTTTACTCATTTTCACACTTACGCTTTATATGGGGGTAAGTGTTGCGGACGGGACGTTATTGACCACCCGAAACTGTATCGGCATCACCACTCTTTGAAAAGGGGATGGCGCGAAAAATATCTCAACTTGGGGGATCCCTATACGGACGTTTTGCCCTATGTGTGTCTGCCCTCCGAAAAAACACGACTCCTGCTCCGGCGAGCTAAGTCCTAAGAGTTTCTAAGACTCTCAGGAGAGCCTTAGAGCCTAAGAAACTCTAAGAACTGGATCTCACCTACACCCGTCGAAATGTTTTTTCGAAGGGCAGACACACATAGGGCAAAACTGTGTATTGGCGCCGATAAGTTGAGATATTTTTCGCTTAGGAAAAGAGTTGCGAATCCGATACTTTTTTGGATGTTCAACATTATGTTCCGACTGAACTATATTTCACTCATATAAACGAAAAGTCGAGTCTTCACATCTTTTTGCATATTCAAAAATACGTTCCGGATGCAACTCTTTTCCACCAAGAAACAGATCTCAGCCTACCGTCTCCAATACGCAGTTTCCGAGATTCGGGCAGGCACGGAACGTGGATGGCCAACACCGTACCATCTGCACACTTACACCCATATAAAGCGTAAATATTGTACGGGTGTATTATCTTCGAAACTGATGCAGGCGCATGCGGATGGGATTGAGGTGTATATTGACATTATCGAGGGTATCCGTCCTGTTTCGATGAAGACGGTTGATTTTACAAGAGTTCTTGGGATTTTCTTAGACAATGCGATCGAAGCCGCACTGGAATGTGACACAAAACGTATCGAATTGAATCTGATTCAGAATCCACATTCGATTGTTCTGACCTTACGAAACACGTTTCAAAATACGGGCATTTCTCTGGCGCAGATGCGAAAACGCGGCTTTTCCACTAAGGGAGATTCACGCGGACTGGGACTTGCAAATGTGCAGGAGATTTTAGCAACGTATGCCAATGTTGAAAATATGACAGAAATACAGGGTGATTTTTTTGTGCAGCACTTAACGGTGGGAGAATAAACTTCTCCCACCGCTTATATTTTTCTAAATCTTGTTATCTCTTTCCAATTATAAGGAAATCCCATATATTTCAACAATGCATTTATATCCAGATTTCTGCTATTTTTTTCATAACGCTTGAACAAACCTACCAGATATGTTTTGAATTGTATAAAGTCTTCTTTTGGCAGCAAATACCGAAATGCAATAAATACACTAAATAAATCATTTTTTCCACATATATATTTTGAACCGTTTTTTGATATGCATAATTTTTCATGTATAATTGTGTCTGGAATATCAATATAAGTTCGATACGAAAACAAGCGTTCATTATGAGCACAAACATTTCGGTATAACGTCAACACCCTCAGATACTTTATCATCTCATTCTTTTTGATATTTCCAAACTCTCTGCAAATGACTCCCTGCATATTTTGTGGCAGAAATTCAAACATTTTTGAGATTTGTCCAAATGTAAGTGCATTTATGATTACCCAAAACGGAATATTATGATATTTATTTCGTTGATATACGATGTATTCATGATCTGTGTTCTTGTTCGCCATTATATCAAGCATTCGAATGAGCTTTGCTATACCATTTTTATATTTGGGAAGTTTGCTGTAATTAGCCGGATTCAGATATTCCTCCTGACATTCTCCATGTGCCGCACAAAAATGATAGGAGATAGCGGATCGCATCCTTCTCTCCACACGACATAAATATTTAAAAAATATTCCGCGTAGTTCCTCATCAAACTCGTATAATGAAACAATCTCCTCAAAACAAACATCATTCCTATATTTACGCGTATGAATATCGATAAATGGATGTTTATACCCACCAATCAATGCATAGTAACTGATATTTTTCAGCGATTCTACTGCAAAATCAATATCTTCAATAATCAGATTTTTTTCATTTTTTAATTTTTCGATTTGATCCGTATATGTAATAAATGGTTTCCTCATACGTATCTCTCCCAATAAACGATTTTAGTAAAAAAAAGAAGAGGGGCCTCGGCACCCTCTCCCGATCGCAGGCTTCACGAGTATCTGCAATCTGATCACTAAAGATAATATAACTGATTCCACGAAAAAAGTCAATCAAAATTATCTTCCGTATAGAGGTTATGCACATTATTATCGTTTTATACAAAAATCAGATCTCACAAACCATCTTCGTATCAATGTCCTTGACACATATCTCTTTTCCAGATATTATGATAAATAGTTTGTTTCATCAAATACACATTTTTACGAAATACAAAAAGAACTGGAGATGTATCAATGGTAACCTTTATTAACACTATATTTCCCTCTTTATGGATTCCTCTTTTATTAAACATCTGGATTCCAAAAGACTTTCTTACTATTAAGAAACGAGCAACACTTACATTCACACTTTTTTTCATTTATGTTATATTTTGTATCTTAATGATTCCAAATGAAAAAGCCTGGCTTTTCATGTTTCCACTAATGATGCTCGCTACCTATGTGACAGTAAAGTGCAAACCAGTACAACTCATTTATATCCCACTTGCATATTTACTGATTGTATTGTGCAGCAATTGTATTGAAGTTATCACAATGTATTTTTTTAACATTACATCAGAAACATTATATCAAACATTGTTTCCAACTGTATGCGTAATGCTTTTAACAACTGCAAGCACTATCGGAATTTCCGTACTTATAAGAAATCTTTTACAAAAAATGATGCGTATCCTACAAAACGAGGACTACCGCGAAATGACAATTTTAGTCTGTGCAAACATTGTACTCTGCACGATTGTTTTTTTGGTAAATCTGTATTACGTTCGTTCCATAGGATTTCCGGTAAAAGCACTCGCTGCAACGCTTATTATCTTTCTGTTTTATGTCGTACTAACGCTTGCGCTTACCCTTGTGATGTTTCATATTTTTCGGGAGCGCTCTCGCATGCGGTTTGAGCAGGAGCAGCAAAAAGCACTTGAAGCGTACACGAAACAGATGGAGGAGATGAATGAAAAACTGCGTTCCTTCAAGCACGATTATACGAATATCCTACTTTCCATCTACGGTTACATACAGGAGCGGGATATGGATGGTCTGGCGGAGCATTTTCAAAAAGAGATTTTACCGACGAATACAGATTTAAATCAGGGTAGTTATCGTTTGTCGCAGCTTTCGCATATTCAGGATAAAGGCATCAAAGGTGTATTATCCTCGAAACTGATGCAGGCACATGCGGATGGAATTGAGGTTTATATTGATATTCTGGATGATATCCGTCCGATTCCGATGAAGACGGTTGATTTTACGAGAGTTCTTGGGATTTTCTTAGACAATGCGATCGAGGCCGCACTGGAATGTGACACGAAACGTATCGAATTGAATCTGATTCAGAATCCGCATTCGATGGTTCTGACTTTACGAAATACATTTCAAAATACGGGCGTTTCTCTGGCGCAGATGCGAAAACGCGGTTTTTCCACTAAAGGAGACTCGCGCGGTCTGGGACTTGCGAATGTGCAGGAGATTTTGGCAAGGTATGCGAATGTCGAAAATATGACGGAAATACAGGGTGATTTTTTTGTGCAGCAAATGACGGTGGGAGAATAAGTTTCTCCCACCGTCATTCAGATTCCCTTAATTTTCTACGCTTGATAATATAATATCCATCATTTTTCTTGGAGTAACGATATATGGCTTTATTGGAAAATGTTTGATATTTCCTGTCACAAGATATGCTTCATCTGCTTTTCTCTCTTCCATTACAACCTCATAAAACACTCTGTCTTTTGGATCCGGCAATTCTATGTCTATCGTTTGAGCATCTACATAAATTCCATTTCGTTCGATGTTTTCTAATACATTCTTCACAATATCCTCTGTAAAATGAAACTTTGGTCGTGCAAGTACCTCTTGATATTCCCGAACGATCTGTTCATTCAATATCGGAATAATAAGGCCATCAAAAACTAACTCCATGATACCACCCGGCACTGATTTCCACTTTAACATAGCTGAAACAAGCACGTTGGTATCAATGACCGCATAATATTTCATAACCCACCTTACTTTCTTGCCTCTGCTATTTCCGCATTGATTTCATCTAATGTCATATCCGATATTCCATTTTCCTCTGCAATACGGCTTGCAGCTTTCATTGCTTTTAACGCTTTGTTTTCCTCTTCCTTATCAAGTTTCATGCTAAACGGAATTCCATTTTCCTGAATCAGTCTTGATATGCACATGCGCATATAAGTAGGCAGATCAATTCCCAATTGCTCACAAATCTCAGCCGCCTTAATTTTTGACGCATCATCTGTACGAAACTGAACTAATGAACTTGCCATGCTACCATCTCCTTTCTTTACTTTTAGTTTATCACTTTTTGTAATCATTTGCAATCATTTGTCTACGTATAGAAGTTATGCACATTATTATCGTTTTATACAAAAATCAGATCTCACAAACCATCTTCGTATCAATGTCCTTGACACATATCTCTTTTCCAGATATTATGATAAATAGTTTGTTTCATCAAATACACATTTTTACGAAATACAAAAAGAACTGGAGATGTATCAATGGTAACCTTTATTAACACTATATTTCCCTCTTTATGGATTCCTCTTTTATTAAACATCTGGATTCCAAAAGACTTTCTTACTATTAAGAAACGAGCAACACTTACATTCACACTTTTTTTCATTTATGTTATATTTTGTATCTTAATGATTCCAAATGAAAAAGCCTGGCTTTTCATGTTTCCACTAATGATGCTCGCTACCTATGTGACAGTAAAGTGCAAACCAGTACAACTCATTTATATCCCACTTGCATATTTACTGATTGTATTGTGCAACAATTGTATTGATACTGCCGCAATGGCTATTTTGAATGTTTCATCTGAAACACTATACCACTCGGAACTTCCATCTATATTTGTAATTATTGCGACGACCCTATGCATCATCCTCTTCGCTTTTCTTATAAGAAATCTTTTGCAAAGAGCCATGCAGCTCATGCAAAACGAGGACTACCGCGAAATGACAATCTTAATCTGTGCCAACATCGTACTCTGCACGATTGTTTTTCTGGTAAATCTGTATTATGTACGTTCCATAGGGTATCCGGTAAAAGCAATGATTGCAACCCTCGTGGTCTTCGCTCTTTATGTGGTACTGACACTCGCGCTTACCCTTGTGATGTTTCATGTTTTTCGCGAGCGCTCCCGCATGCGGTTTGAGCAGGAACAGCAAAAAGCACTTAAAGCATATACGAAACAGATGGAGGAGATGAATGAAAAACTGCGTTCTTTCAAGCACGACTACACGAATATCCTGCTTTCCATTTATGGTTACATACAGGAGCGGGATATGGATGGCTTAGCGGAGCATTTTCAAAAAGAGATTTTACCGACGAATACGGATCTGAATCAGGGCAGTTACCGTTTGTCGCAGCTTTCGCATATTCAAGATAAAGGTATCAAAGGCGTATTATCTTCGAAACTGATGCAGGCGCATGCGGATGGGATTGAGGTTTATATCGATATTCTGGATGATATCCGTCCGGTTCCAATGAAGACGGTTGATTTTACGAGAGTTCTTGGGATTTTCTTAGACAATGCGATCGAGGCCGCACTGGAATGTGACACGAAACGTATCGAATTGAATCTGATTCAGAATCCGCATTCGATGGTTCTGACTTTACGAAATACGTTTCAAAATACGGGCGTTTCTCTGGCGCAGATGCGAAAACGCGGCTTTTCCACTAAGGGAGAATCGCGCGGTCTGGGACTTGCGAATGTGCAGGAGATTTTAGCAACGTATGCCAATGTCGAAAATATGACGGAAATACAGGGGGATTTTTTTGTGCAACAGTTGACTGTGGGAGAATAAAACGTTCTCCCACTTATTTCTAATTTTACCCTATATTACTTGTCATTGTAGTGTCCTTTACATTGGATTACGGTGATCATTCCTTCCGTTACTTCATAAACCAAACGGTCTTTTTGATTGATACGCCTACTCCATTTTCTCCAGTTCTTCCATCGTTTTCACTACAACTTTTCCAGCTGTAACCTGTTTTGCAGATTTTTCCAGTTGCTCCTGATTCTGCTTTGTATAAAATGGTTCCATCGGTGCTTCAATCTCAAATGGAATTTTATGATCCCGCAATACTTTTTTTGTATAAATCATGTAGAACGTCGAGATATTCATTCCCATTTCTTCACACATCGCATCTAACTCTCTTTTCATATCATCATCCATTCGCAAACTAACTGTTGTCATGCTATCACTCCTTTCCCTATGAAATATATTTTATCCTGTTTTTAATATTTTTGCAATTATATATTCTTATTTTTAATACATTATATTCTTTTTCTTTCAACTTGACACAATTTTTGTGCAGCAATTTTAAAATTGCCTCCTACAACATAGCAATCCGGATCATACCCAGAATCAAAAGATGCAGCGGGTAAAACAGATAGAAAAACCATTTATTGAACTTTCTTGCGCTTTTCATGCGTTCTCCGTTATACAGTGCGACAATACATATTCCTGAGAGAAGGATTCCATGGGTACTGATCAGAAATTCTCTCACAAAAGAATCCATTCTTCCAGGCACCAGATAGCCGCTGCAATTGGACAGACCGTAAAGCAACATCGCAAACGCATAGGCAACAATCAGTTTTCCCTTGCTTCCCCGCGCCAAATAAAACGCAAGCGTAATGAGCGGTGCAAAATACATCCAGTCACAGAACGTACATACTTCCATCGCTGCCAATACGATCAATACCTTTACCCATTTCTTCTCTGCCTGATCCAGTCCCCAGATCATCAAAAAACAGAAACCAAGTGTAAAAAAGATATTTAGCGCCACATAACTGAATACTTTCTCTTCTGAAAATGCCAGTGTATATGGCAATTGAGAAATCAATGCAAACAAAAAGAGTCTTTTTGCATACGCTTTTTTCGATCTGGTATACTGATATCCTTCCACAAGAAAGAAACTCATGGTCACAAAGGTAAAGTGTGTCAGCGAATCCAATGCCTTATACTGCCATATCCCTCGCGGCATAAAAAGTTGAATCACATGATCCAGAAGCATCAAAATAATTGCAAAATATTTTATAATGTCACGATTTAATACTTTTAATCTCATAAAACAAGTCTCCTCTCTGCTTTCGTAGTTGTTCTTTTTTCAGTTATTATGATACAGATTTTTTGAGAGAGATTCACAAACTTTCATAAAAAGGCGTTTTTTGGGGTTTTTCGTTTTTCTGAGGAACATTTTTCACGTTTATCCTTCTTTTTGGATTCTTTGCTCATATTCACACTTACACTTTATATGAGCGTAAGGGGTGCGGGCGCTACTTTATTGGCTATCCGAAACGGTATCGGCTCCACCACTCTTTGGGGGTGGCTTGGCGAAACAGATCTCAGCTTGGGGGATTTCCTTACGGACGTTTCCGAGATTCGGGCAGGTGCAGAACACGGGGCGGCATCTTACAGAGTGGCTAGACAGAAATGATAGGAAGTTCGCGACGGGCAGTCCTGCGATGCTTTATTTTTGCTGTTTTTTGGAGGTTGGACAACCGGCACATCCTGTTCGCCCGGCTAAGAATCAAAACCGGATTCTTTTCCGGGCGGACAGGATGCACCGGTTGTTCAACGGTCAAAAAACAGCAAAGGCATCGCAGAACTGCCCGTCGGAACTT
>JBJENW010000159.1:0-13473 GCA_051880395.1 Lachnospiraceae bacterium
TGTCATTACAGAAATCACATGCCATGCAAGAGGCGGAAGACAGATGGCGGGAGATGACTGTACAATCATTGATGTAGGCGGTCAGGATACAAAAGTGATTCTTGTGGCAAATGGAATGGTACAGGACTTTTTGATGAATGATAAATGTTCAGCAGGAACAGGTAAATTTTTAGAGATTATGGCAAATCGTCTTGGAATTACTCTTCAGGAGCTTTTCGATATGGCGGAAGCAGGAAATGTACTCCCGATCAGTTCTCTTTGTACCGTGTTTGCAGAGTCCGAGGTCATCAACTATATCGGAGAAGGAAAAAACCGTGAAGATATTGCGGCAGGAGTAGTGGATTCTGTAGCAGCGAAAGTTGCTCAGTTAAGTCAGAGAAAGGCGCTGTCCGATAAAGTGATTCTGACAGGCGGATTAAGCCACAGTACATATTTCACAAAGATTCTTTCAGCAAAAGTAGGAAAGACCGTAGAGCCTACAGAAAACGGAAGATATGCCGGAGCGCTGGGAGCAGCACTTTTGGCAAAGGAAAAGAAAAAAAGATAGTATGAAAGATATATCCAGTCGGAGGAGGTAAAAATTCTTAGGCTGGATATATTTTGTGCTCTGTATTTATCGAAAAATAAGATTGCAGAATTCTATGTTTTGTGATATTGTTTACTCACTTCTAAATTCTGAAGGTTTCAGATTGAATCCGGAACATCAATATTTTTATTCTAAAACTCAAAAATATCATTTGTTTATAATCACACAAAAATTGGGAATCCCTGTACTTTGACAGTTTAATAAGACTTTACACTACAGAAAAAAGTCCTTATAATATACTTATTATATAAGGGACGGTGATGAAAGTGGGAATTGACATGAATGAAAAAGAAATGATAAATGTCTTAATTGATAAATTCACTGATTTGCAGAGAATTAAAAAAGCTGAGAACGGAGAAAACGAAGAACTAAATTATCAAATTAAAGTTACAAAAGCAAAACTGGAATCTTTTGGTATTATTACTGAGGATTTAGAGATTAAATAGTTAATATAATAATTCATAGAGGTGTAAAGTCTTATTAAGTTATCGAGACTTTGCACCTTAGTATTGTTTGAATAAAGGAAAGTGCGAATGATTGACAATCGAACAGCTCAGCCGCACGGCGGAGACATTTATCGAAATAAAATTCATACAGATTTTTCAGTTAACACCAACCCATTGGGTCCGCAGCCGGAAGTAATCGAAGCGATAAAAGAGGCATCTTCTAATATTAGTTGTTATCCGGATATCTATTGTGAACAGTTGACAGGTGCAATCAGCCGATTTGAGGAAATCTCCTCAGATATGGTTCTTTGTGGGAATGGTGCCGCAGAGCTTTTTTTTGCCGCAGTTTTGGCACTGAAACCGAAAAAAGTACTGATTCCATCTCCTACATTTTCTGAGTATGAACGTTCAGCAAAGGTGGCAGGAGCGTCGGTGAATTTCTATCCTCTGAAAGAGGAAAATGAATTTCAGATAGAAGAAGGAATATTGGACATTCTGACACCGGAGTTTGAACTGTGTTTTCTGTGCAATCCCAATAATCCGACCGGGCAGGTTATTGAAAAAAGGCTTTTGGGCAGAATTGTTAAACAATGTGAAGAAAAAGGGATTTTTCTGATATTGGATGAATGCTTTGTTGATTTCCTGGATGAGCCGGAAGAATGTACGATAAAAAAGGAAATAGCAGATTGTCAGAATCTGGTGATCATAAAAGCATTTACAAAGCTGTTTTGTATGCCGGGTCTGCGGCTTGGTTATGCCATCAGCAGCAACAGAAGATTACTCGATGAGATGAAAAAATGTATGCAGCCCTGGAATGTGTCTGTGCTTGCGCAGGCAGGCGGTACGGCAGCGCTTGAAAACTGCGAAAAGTATGTGGAAGAGACGAAGAATCTGGTAAAGACTGAACGTTCATTTTTGAAAACAGAACTCAGTAGACTGGGATATAGGATCTACGGTTCAAATGCAAATTACATTTTTTTTCATGCACAGGAGAAAGATCTTTATGAAAAAGCATTGGCAGATGGATTTTTGATTCGGGATTGTTCCAATTACCGAGGACTGGAAAAGGGATACTACCGGATTGCGGTCCGTACGAGAGAAGAGAATGAAAGGATGATCAAATGGCTGGAAAAATTATGATTCAGGGCACCATGTCTGGTGCAGGAAAAAGCCTTTTGTGTGCCGGTCTTTGCCGGATTTTTAAACAGGATGGATATAAGGTTGCGCCTTTTAAGTCGCAGAATATGGCGTTAAATTCTTTCATTACCGAAGAAGGGCTTGAGATGGGACGGGCACAGGTAGTCCAGGCAGAAGCAGCGGGTGTAAAGCCTACGGTATATATGAACCCAGTCCTTTTGAAACCAACCAATGATGTAGGCTCACAGGTCATTGTTAACGGCGAAGTGTTAGGAAATATGAGTGCCAGGGAATATTTTTCTTATAAGAAAAAATTAGTTCCGGATATCATGAAGGCATTTCATAAACTGGAAGAAGAGTATGATATTATCGTGATCGAAGGGGCGGGAAGTCCTGCGGAAATCAACCTTAAATCGGAAGACATTGTAAATATGGGGCTTGCCGAGATGGTGGATGCCCCGGTACTTCTGGCAGGAGATATTGACAGAGGGGGTGTGTTTGCACAGCTTCTCGGAACTATGATGCTTTTGGAAGAAAAAGAAAGAGAACGCGTAAAAGGTCTTGTCATTAATAAATTTCGCGGCGATAAAACCATTCTTGACCCGGGTATCAAAATGTTGGAAGAAAAAGCAAACATTCCTGTGGTGGGAGTTGTGCCTTATACACAGGTTGAGATCGAAGATGAGGACAGCCTGACAGAGAGACTGGAGCATACATCCGGAAAAATCGCTCAGATTGATATTGTTGTTATCAGGACTCCGAGAATCTCCAATTTCACGGATTTTATGCTGCTTGAAAACCATCCGTCTGTGAACCTTCGCTATGTGAAGACAAAGGAAACACTTGGAAATCCGGATATGATTCTTCTTCCGGGGACTAAAAATACGATGGGTGATCTTCTGTGGATGCGTCAGAACGGTCTGGAAGGAGCTATCCTGAAGGCAGAGAAGAATGGAACGGTAATCTTTGGAATCTGCGGCGGTTATCAGATGCTGGGAGAAACAATCTGTGATCCTCAGGGAATTGAAAATGGCGGAAGTATCAGGGGAATGGGCCTATTGCCGGTAGAGACTGTTTTTGAAGGAGAAAAGACAAGAACACGGGTGACAGGTACATTTAAAGGAGCAGAAGGAATTTTTGCAGCAATAAATGGGCTTGCATTCGAAGGTTATGAGATTCATATGGGAGAGACGAACTGGAGCGATGGTGCAAATGGAAGAGCAGATCTGGCAGAGATTAAAGACATTGTCACCGGACAGAGGAAAAGGGACGGATGCTCCAGAGGAAATGTATATGGCACTTATGTACACGGAATTCTTGATAAAGATAAAGTGATTACTTATATATTAGAGGCTCTGGCTGAAAAAAAAGGAATTCATCTGGAGCCTGACGAAGGTATGGATCTAATGCAGTTTAAAGAGACTCAATATGATTTGCTTGCAGATGTTCTAAGAGACCATATGGATGTGGAAGCAATCTATGAAATGATAAAAATCTAGAAAGATGAGAAAAGAGAAAGGATTATATGATAACAGAGATTGAACATGTGCTTCCGTCAGAGATTGAGCACAGGAGTTTTGAAATTATCAGGCAGGAATTGAAAGAGGCAGAAATTATACTTCCAGAGGAAAATGCACTTGTGATTGAAAGGTGTATTCATACAAGCGCAGATTTTGACTACGCACAAAATCTGGTGTTTTCCGAAGGGGCAGTAAAAAAAGCACTGAAAGCAATTCAGGAAGGAGCTTCCATCGTGACCGATACACAGATGGGGCGGTCAGGAATCAATAAAAAATGTCTTGCAAAATACGGCGGAGAAGTTTATTGCTTTATGTCTGATGAAGACGTGGCTGAAAAAGCAAGAAAGAACGGAACTACAAGGGCGGTTGCCAGTATGGAAAAGGCTTGTGAGCTGGATAAAAAACTGATTTTTGCTATCGGTAATGCACCGACAGCGTTGATCCGGCTATATGAACTGATCCAAGAAGGGAAGATATCCCCAGAGCTTGTGATTGCAGTTCCGGTGGGATTTGTAAATGTGGTGCAGTCAAAAGAACTGATTTTGACATTGGAAGATGTTCCGTATATTGTGGCAAGAGGAAGAAAAGGTGGAAGTAATATAGCAGCATGTATCTGCAATGCAATTTTATATCAGTTGGAGGAAAACAGATGAAAGTATTGGTTGTTATTGATATGCAGAATGATTTTATTGATGGAGCGCTGGGAACGAAAGAGGCAGAAAGAATCGTCCCGAATGTAGTAAAGAAAATCAAAGAGTTTGACGGTCTTATACTTGCGACCAGAGATACTCATGAGGAAAATTATCTGGATACGCAGGAAGGAAAGAACCTGCCGGTGAAGCATTGTATCAGAAATACCGATGGGTGGAATATTAGACCGGAAATTGCAGAATTTCTCAGGGAAGCCCCGATTGATAAAGTCACATTTGGAAGCGTAGAACTTGGAAACCTACTGAAAGAGTATCATGAGAAAAAAGAATCTGTTGAGAGCATTACACTCGTAGGACTCTGTACAGACATCTGCGTAATATCCAATGCGATGATCATAAAAGCGAGTCTTCCGGAAGTGCCTGTCATCGTCGATGCGTCCTGTTGTGCAGGGGTGACACCTGAAACTCATAATCAGGCACTGGAAGCAATGAAGATGTGTCAGATAGAGATTGAAAATCAGTAATGACATGGAAATATATGATTTAATATAATATGTCATTCAAGTGTTCTAAAAATAATGCATGGATTCTGGGACGTTCTCCCAGACCTTTTAAGTGGCAGGTGACATCATATCCCGCTTTTTTACAGAGAAATGCCCAGGAATCATTGGTGTTTCCTACCATATCATTATTGGCATGATCACCGGCAACGATCATAAAAGGAGCTAAGTGCACGGAAGTTACAGAAGTGTTTTTTAACTGTCGAAGAATTTCTTCAATGGACGGATAAGCTTCTACCGTTCCCATGTAAATATTCGGATAGCCCATCTCTTTGAACATATAATCAAGAGCTGCATATGCTGTGTTCGAATGGTGCTCACTTCCATGTCCCATCAGAATCAGAGCATCTCTGGAATCTGCAGTGTATGACAGAGTATTCGAAAAATCATCTGCTATGATACGAATGATCTTTTTCATGTCTTCTGTGGAAGAAATAAGTGGATTTCCAAAGGAGAGAGAAGAAAATTGGTTCTGATATTTCATGGCATCTTTTTTTAATAAATCAAATTCTATTCCGTTAATCACATGTGTTGTTTGAATAAATACATCCGTAATCTTATCGCATGCCATTCGCTCTAAGGATTCACTTACGTTGTGGATTTTTTCACCGGTAGTATTTAAGAGCTTTGCCATGATGATCTTACTTGTCCAGGCAGTATAAACCGGTATGTATGGGTGAGCGTGCCGGATGGTATTCTCAATGGCAGTAATTGTTTTTTCTCGAGTATCTTCATAACTTGTTCCAAAACTTACGATTAAGATTCCTCTTTTCTTGTTCATTGATCAATTTCTCCTTTTCCAGTATTTGCTATCAATCATAATTTATGTTATATGAAACAGGATTTTTGGACCTTTTTAATTGATTTTACATTTTACATGCCCAAAAGGAAAGTGTAAAGATATTTTTTTATTTGAGTGATCATAAAATATTTGTCATTTAAGATAGTTTATTCTATACTTGTATTAAACGCTTTGAATAGTGCAAAATACAGATAAAACAGGAGGTGTTTTGATGAACCAGGAATTAAAAGAACAAATGAGAAGTGACATTGCTTTATTTGCTGAAAAGATAAAAGCATTTGAAGCGGGAGAAGTAGATAAAAAGGCTTATAAAGGATTTTCCGGAGGATTTGGAAGCTATGCCCAGAGAAGTGGTGGCAATATGCTTCGCCTCAGAATGGCAGGAGGAAGACTGACAAAGGATCGTCTTGCTTATATTGCTGACAGTGTAAAGGAATATCAGATTGACCGAATGAAGATTACAACTTGTCAAACGATCCAGTTTCATAATCTGACTTGTGATGCTGCTGTTGAACTTATGGAAAAGGCTTTGGATGTAGATATCATTACACGAGGCGGCGGTGGGGATTTCCCGCGTAACGTTATGGCAAGTCCTTTGTCTGGTGTTGAAAAAGGTGAGTATATCGATGTACTTCCATGGGCAGAGGCTGCAGGGGAATATCTGTTAACTTTAGTGCGTGACATTCATATGCCGAGAAAGCTAAAAGTAGCATTTTCAAGCAGTCCATCTAATGTGACTCATGCGACATTCCGAGATCTGGGATTTGTGGTAAGAGAGGATGGAAGATTTGATGTTTACTGTGCCGGAGGCCTTGGACCGAATCCGAAATTAGGAGTAAAGGTCGCAGAAGAAGTAGAGCCTGAAAACATCCTTGCATGTATTGATGCAATGATTGCTGTATTCACACAGTTTGGAAATTATGAGAACAGAGCGAAAGCCCGCACTCGTTATCTTCAGGATATTTTGGGCATTGACGGACTGAAAGCAGAATATACAAAAGCTCTGGAAGAAACGATGGAGACAAGTAAAAAACTTACAGCTGAAGCTACTGAGATTCAGAAAGAAGCGCAGGGAGAGATTTCCGGAAAACGTATCATTGCTCAGAAGCAGGAAGGTCTTTATGCGGTAAGTTATCATCCTGTGGGAGGAAATCTTCCGTCAGAGAAACCGGGACAGCTTTATGAGACAATTCGTGATATGCAGGATGTAGAATGTCGTCTGTCTCCGGATGGAACGATTTACATTATCAATCTAAATGCAAAAGAAGTTGAAAAGGTTCTTGAGGTCACAAATGACAGTGCTGTTACACCTTTCCAGTGTAGTGTAAGCTGTATCGGAGCGTCTATCTGCCAGCAGGGAGTCAGAGATTCTCAGGCACTGCTCTCCGAGATGATGGAAGCAGTAGAGGAAGCAGATCTTCCGGAGAAAGCTTTGCCGACATTCCACATTTCAGGATGTCCGTCCAGCTGCGGTACACAGCAAGTTGGAAAACTTGGTTTTCAGGGTGGTGTGAAGATGATAAACAAGAAAGCAGAGCCTGCATTTACACTCCTTTTGAATGGTTGTGAGTGTCAGGGTAAGGAAAATCTCGGTGAGCCTATTGGTGCGATTCTTCAGACACAGATTCCTGAGTTTGTTGTGGAGTTAGGAAAGACAGTGGCAGAAGCAGGAATGGATTTTGACAGTTGGCTTTCACAGAATGAGAACGAGTTCCGGGCACTTGCATCGAAATATATAGAAGCATAATTATGAATAAACATCATAACTATCATTAGCAGAAACCCATCTTCAGCAGGATTAGAGTTAATAGTCTCTAAATAATCTGTCGAAGATGGGTTTTATTAATCCTAGATAGATTTTGCATTACCCGATATGAGAAAACGGTTTTTTAAGATTTGTGAGATAATATTTTCCCGTCTTGAAAAATCAGGATTTCATCCGCCCAGTTGGCAGCATAGTTAGTATCATGGGTTGCCACCATAACCGTAGTTCCCTGAGAAGAAATATTGTCAATCATCCCATGGACCAGCTCTGTGTGGAGAGGGTCCAATGCTGCGGTTGGTTCATCAAGAATCACAAGTTCAGGTTCCATGACAAGGATATCTGCAATGGCTACCAGCTTTTTCTGACCTCCGCTTAAGGCATGGGTTGGTTTATGTGCAAAAGAAGTCATGTGAAGTTTTTCTATGATGGCATTGACCTTTTCTCTTACCTCTTCTTCTGGATAACCAAGATTAAAGAGTCCAAAAGAGATTTCCTGCCTTACGCTAGCACAAAACAATTGTCGGTCTGAATCCTGGAAGATAATGCCTACTTTCTTTCTCAGTTCAAGAAGCCACTTTTTCGAGTAAATGAATGCTTTATTGTTATAGTAGAGGGTTCCCTGCTGTGGTTTATGGATCCCGTTGCAACAGAGAAAAAATGTGGATTTACCTGAGCCGTTTGAGCCCATACAGGCGATTTTTTTTCCACGTTCTATTTCAAGAGAAAGACCATTGAGAGCTGGGTGTTCGTCTCCTTCGTAAGTAAAGAAAAGATTTTCCGCTTTCAACAGGATATTGGATTTTTTGGTTTCGGTTGAAATGTGTGTCATAAATTGCCTCCTGATCTATGTGTAGGGTGCGATGCATCTGTAGACGACTGCAAGGTACAGGAGTATCTCAAATACGATGATCATCATGATTTCTCTGGGTTTCGCAGGATGATTTTCCGGGAGAACACGAATTACACCGTCGTAACAGCGGGATTCCATGGCATCAAAAAGCTCATTGGATCTGCGGATTGATAGAATCAATATGCGGCTTAACATGATCGCAAAGGATTTCCTTGCATGTTTGATGCTGCAATTTCCTAATCTTGCGTGTTGTGCAGTCGTAATATCTGATGCCAGGTTCAGCATTACAAAGATGTACCGATAGATCAAAAGCATCAGTTCGATGATCAGTGAAGGTACATGAAGCTGTTTTAACACTTCCAGAATATCTGTCACAGGCGTATTCAGTGACAGGAAATACAGGCAGGATACACTGGCAAGTGCCGTGAGGATCAATTGTATCCCCTTAAGAAAGCCTGCATGGCTTCCGCTAATATAGTAAGATCCGATTGGAAGTGCAAAGGCATCTAAGGGAGTTTTAGATATATTGATCCAGATTGCCAGAGTTCCCAGCAATAAAAATGTTACAGGAACTGTCATAAGTCTTAAGTAAGAAGAGAGAGCAATCTCGCCTTTCTTTACTGTAAGAAATCCGGTGGTAAACAGTGCTATTAAAGCAATGATTATTGACCGGCTTAATATACAGGCGAAAAGAGTCAGCATAGCAAATACAAATTTCTCTGTAGCATTCACATAACGCAGTTTTGAAGTGTAGCATAATTTATCAATGATAATCATAATTCTTCAGAATCCTTGCCAAGTTTTTTTCGCTCGTACATTCGGCCGAGATAGAAGGCAATGATGCCAACTCCGATGCCTGTTTGTACACAAAACAAAAGGCTTTCAATCTCACCTGGAATTTCTCCGTCGATCAATGATTCCAAAACGGGAGTGAACCATGGATCATAGTCACCGTGAATTTCTGTTACCATATCACTGCCGGCATCATCGGAACCTCCGAATTTTGCATTTTTTAATGTCAAAAATGGAATGACTGCGATGAGAATGGCTGTAACAATCAATAGAAGTAATAGTTTTTTTTGCTTTTTTTCCATAGTTTATCCCTCTCTAAAATAGCCGATTGATGTAAGTTCTGATTTTGCATAAGACTCCAGACATATCATGATGGCAGAGGTCAGAAGTCCTTCTATAATTGCAAGTGGAAGTTGTGTAGGTGCAAATACACATAGAAATTTTACCACTGAGGCGGGTACTCCGCCTGCCTCTGAAGGATATGCAAGTGCAAGCTGTATACTTGTCACACAGTAGGTGAATAAGTCACCAATCGAAGCAGCAAGAAATACTGTTACTATACGGCTTATTTTTAATTTTTTACAGAGGCGGTAAATACCGTAACTTACCAGTGGTCCGGCAATTGCCATGGAAAAGGTATTGGCTCCCAGAGAGGTGAGACCCCCATGAGCAAGTAAAATTGCCTGAAAGATCAGAACGATAAGTCCAAGGATGGTCACTTCGCATGGACCGAAAAGAATGGCTCCCAGTCCTGTTCCGGTCATGTGAGAACAGCTTCCTGTCACAGATGGTATTTTTAAGGATGAAATCACGAAAATAAAGGCACCTGACATAGCCAGAAGAGTCAATGCCCGCCGGTTCTCGTTCAATGTCCGCTTTATTTTCATAGATCCTGTGGCAATGAAAGGGAGGCATAAAAGTCCCCATGCAATACAGTAAGATGGTGGAAGATAACCTTCCATGATGTGCATTGCATTTACCGTAGGATAGATACCGAAAGTAACGGAAAACAAAGTGATAGCAGCAATTACTTTCTTTTGTCTGTGAGTCATAATAAACTCCTCCTTTAGATTGAAATTATTTGTACAACAATTATTTGTACAAAAAATACACCTGATTATCCTGCGTAATCACGTGTGAACTGTATGCAGGGGTAGGTCTTCTGACTTTGGCGTCATTGCAGATGCTTCGCCTTCCCGGTTTCCCAGTGACATCATGAAGCATCGCCTGCAGCTTATTTTTATTATAAGCTGACATCTCTTCCATTACAGCGGCGCGACCGTGCGGGAGTTGCACCCGGCTTGTCTGTTACCCTGCCAGATGGCAGGCACCTCACTGCATTCAATCTGGTTTTATCATATCCCAGAGAAAAGGGGGTGTCAATTATTTTCAGTGAATCCGGATAAAAGTGTTTGTTGTAAAATATAAAAGATGTGGTAAACTTATATCATAAATCATTTGAGAAGAGGAGTATTAGATTATGGAGTTTCAAAAAGTAATTGAGACCAGAAGAAGTATGAGAAAATATGATTCAGATAAAAAAGTAACAGAAGAGATGGTCAGAGAGCTGATTCGGGCGGCAAGCCTTGCTCCTACATGGAAGAACAGTCAGACTGCAAGATATTATTGTATTTTATCAGAGGATAAGATGAAGACATTCAGAGAAGAATGTCTTCCGGAATTTAACGCAAAGAACTGTGCAGAGGCCTCTGCTTTGATCGTTGCAGCATACAAGAAAAATCAGTCGGGCTTTGATGCAGATGGAATCACACCGACCAACGAGCTTGGAAACGGTTGGGGAATCTATGATCTCGGATTACATAACGAGAATCTTCTGTTAAAGGCAACTGATCTGGGACTTGCCACTTTGGTCATGGGAATCCGTGATGCAGACAAGATCCGTTCATTTTTGGATATCCCGGAAGAGGAAGAGATTGTATCTGTTATTTCTGTAGGTTATCCGGCAGCAGAACCAAAACAGCCGGTTAGAAAGAGTGTCGATGAGATTGCAAAATTCTTTTAAAAACAATAAAAAGCCGTATTTTCCCATGTTTGTGGATCTTTCGGAAAAGAAAATCGTAGTGATAGGCGGAGGAAAAATCGCACAAAGAAGGGTAAATACACTTCTTTCCTTTGCGGATTATATTACTGTCGTCTCACCGGAGTTGACAGAGGAGCTTCATAAGAAAGCTGATGAAGGAAAGATTGTATGGATCAATGCTTCATATTATGAAGTCGCAGAGGAAGTATTTTCTCAAGCAGACATAATTCTTGCTGCAACAAATGACCCGGCATGTAATGAAGAGATTGCAAAATATTGCAGAGAAAAAAATATTCCTGTCAATGTTTCTCACAAAAAAGAATTATGTGATTTTTATTTTCCTGCCGTCGTGGTACAAGAGAACGTAGTGGCAGGGATTACTGCCAGTGGACTGGATCACAGTCAGGCAAGGAAAGTAAGAGAAAGAGTGGAAGCAGCACTCTCAGAATAAAAAACATAAATCAAATACGCCTCGCAGTTTCTAAGCGAGGCGTATTTAACAGAAAGGATATGAATGAAAAGAAAGATTAGAATCGGAAGCAGAGCCAGTAAGCTTGCTGTGATACAGACGGAAAAACTGATTTCGTATATAAAGGAGAATTATCCTGATCTAGAGACAGAAATCATTACCATGGAGACAACAGGAGATAAAAGACTGGATGTTACGCTGGATAAGATCGGTGGAAAAGGGTTATTTGTGAAGGAGCTTGATAAAGCGCTTCTGAACAGAGAAATTGATTTGTCCGTTCATAGCTTGAAGGATATGCCTATGGAGGAATCGGACCTGATCCCCATTGTGGGATTCTCGAAGCGTGAAGATGCCAGAGATGTTCTGGTGCTTCCGGAAGGAGTTAACGCTTGGGATGGAAAAGGTGTAATCGGCTGTTCGTCTTTACGCCGGAAGCTTCAGGCTCAGAAGCTTTATCCTGCGGCAACTTTCAAAACCATTCGCGGAAATGTTCCAACAAGGTTACAGAAGCTTGACAGAGGAGAGTATGATGCATTGATTTTAGCGGCAGCAGGACTTCGAAGGCTAGATCTTGAAAACAGGATTTTCAAATATTTTTCAACAGAGGAGATACTACCTGCTGCGGGACAGGGGATTCTTGCAGTGCAGGGACGACAGGGAGAGGACTATCAGTTTTTGGATGGCTTTGGGGACAGAGAGAGTTCTCTGGTAGCGAAAGCTGAGAGAGCATTTGTGCGTCAGCTTAATGGAGGGTGCTCCTCACCGGTTGCTGCTTACGGAGAAGTAAAAGGGGATACGCTTTTTCTGAGAGGCTTATATTACAGAGAAAAAGATGGGACTTATTATATCGGAGAAAAGAGAGGTTCGGTGAAAGAAGCAGAAGAGATTGGCAGGATTCTTGCAAAAGAAATGAAAGAAAAATAAGGGTGAAAACGGCGGAAACTGGCAGTTGCAACTGTCAGTTGACAAATTGACGGGCCTGATTTCTGGTATGCAACCAAAGATTTTTGTATTCTGATCTCAGAAAAAAGATCTGTCAAAGGGCAGAAGTTAGAACATCAGGAATTCAGGAGGAGAAAGATATGATTTTAGCAGATAAGATAATGATGCTTCGAAAAAAGAACGGTTGGTCACAGGAAGAACTGGCAGAGAAACTGAATGTTTCAAGACAGTCTGTATCCAAATGGGAAGGGGCGCAGTCAGTACCGGATCTTAATAAGATATTGACCATGAGTCAGATCTTTGGAGTCAGTACTGATTATCTATTAAAAGATGAGATAGAATTGGAAGATGAAAAAATATCAGATTCGTCCTATGAACAGGAAGCTAATGTCAGGAAAGTGTCGATGGAGGAGGCAAACGAATTCCTTCACGTAAAAAAGATGACTGCGGGAAAAATTGCAACAGCAACGTCTATTTGCATCCTTTCTCCAATCTGTCTTCTGGTCCTGGGGGCAGCCAGTGACACAGGGCGATTTGGAATATCGGAAAATGCAGCTGCAGGGATTGGATTAACGGTGATTCTTATTATGGTGGCGGCAGCAGTAGCTATGTTTATTTCATGTGGAATGAAAACAGGTCGTTTTGAGTTCCTGGAAAAGGAAGTAATTGAAACAGAATATGGCGTGGACGGTATGGTAAAAGACCGTAAAAATGAATATCAGGGAACTTATACTCGTCATAATATCATCGGAACCTGCTGTTGTATCATGGCGGCAATCCCATTATTTGCGGCTATGGCATTTCTGGGGGAGAGAAAAGATGATTTTATATTTGTTCTGGCAATCGCAGTACTTCTCGTGCTGGTATCTATCGGAGTCTGGTTCTTTATTGAAGGTGGAATCCAGTGGGCAAG
>JBJENW010000160.1:0-2375 GCA_051880395.1 Lachnospiraceae bacterium
ACTAGATGAGGTGGAGCGCGGTGTGTATCGCAGGCGGACATGGCTGGTCTGTGGACTGGAAGTGTCTGCGATACTGATCTGCGCTTGGCTGCATTGGGATGTGGTAGTGAAGAGCATAGTGTGTGTGTTTGTAGATGTGGCGATATCAATGGTGGTGGGATATGTGAGTACAAAATCGTAATAAGAACGATAAAAGTAGTAAGGAGAAAATGGTATGAATCGAATAAAATTAGTGATTTCATGTATAGTGGCATGTATCATATTGTTTGCCACAACAGATGTGAAAGCATCACAAAAAGAAATGTGGAACTATGATAAGCAGATTGTAGAGACGGAGGGAGCATATACTTATCACGCATATTTGTCTTCGGACGAAAAAGAAGTATGGATTTATAAAATAACCATCGATGGAAATAAGGATTATACAACTTTGCTGATTCCGAAAAAATTGGGAGATAGGAAGGTAACTCGTTTGGGATATGCTAGAGAAGCTGATCATGTAACAAAGGAAAATGATGAGTATTACTTAGAAGGGCATGCAAAGAGTTTGTTTGATGAGTATGTAGATCGAACTGAAAAATGGGATGGTGGCACGAAGTACTCAAAGAAAATCAAAAAAATCTCGATTCCGGATTCTGTAGAGGTAATACAGCCAGCGACATTCGGAGGCATGGATAAAGTTACAGAAATTACAATTCCCAAAAAAGTGACAAGTGTAGAATCAGATTTGTTCTATGGTTGCGACAATTTAAAAACGATTAATCTTCCTGCGGGAGTAAAAAAAATTGATGTTTCATCAATGGAAGCTTGTTCGAAGTTGAAAAATATGAATATACCTTTAAAAAATAAATATTTACAAGTAAAAAATCAGTGTATACTAGATAAAAGAAAAAAGGCGCTTCTGTATATATTAGGGGAAAAGAAAAAGTTGGCAATTCCAGAAGGAGTAAAGATTATACGAAAGAATGCATGTGGAAATTGCAAAGCTTCGGTTGTAAGCATCCCGGCATCGGTAACAAAGATTGAAGATAATGCATTTGAAAAACCAGATGGCTATGGAAACAATGATATTAAGAATATAACTGTTTCGAAAAAGAATCGAGTATATGCGAGAGATGGCCAGTGCATTTATAATAAGAAAGACAAGAGTCTTTCTGTGGCAATTCCGAATAAAAAACGTATACTATATATTTCGGAAAAGGTTCAATATTTAAAAGATATGTACAGTGTTGTAAATTTCGATTCGAAAAAGCATAAATTGAAAAAAGTTGTATATCCAAAAACGCTAAAGGGAGTAGAAGATACAGCATTTTTTGATTTGTCACAGACCTATTCTATTTATTTTATGGGAACAAAACCACCAAAAATAAAAAAGATTGAAGGAAAAGTAAACGACAGTAGTGTTTTGCCAAGTTGTTTAACGCATACGATATTTGTGCCTAAAGATGCAGAGAAAATGTATTATAATTGGTATGATAAGTATTCTGATACATTGACAATGCTTAAGACATTTTAACAAGGCATTATATAGAAATCTGTATTTTATTGTAATGAAAGTAAAAATCCGCTATACTAAAAGGAAAGAGATGTATAGCGGATTTTTTGCGTAAACGGGAGGAAGGGAATGGAAATGAAACAGCCAATTGCAATTGGAATCGAAAGTTATAAAACCCTGATAGAGAACAATTATTATTATGTAGATAAAACATGGATGTTAAAAGAACTGATGGATCAAAAGGGATGTGTCAATCTGTTCACCCGTCCGAGACGGTTCGGAAAAACTTTGACGCTCAGCATGATTCAGACGTTCTTTGAAGACGAGCGGACCTATGCCGGGGAAAAGATTGAAAACAGCCGGTACTTTGACGGGAAAAAGATTTTGACGGCAGGCGAAAACTATACCTCACAGATGGGAACGTATCCGGTCATCAAATTGTCCTTAAAATCGGCGAAACAGCCGGATTTCCAGATGGCATACAAATGTCTGAAAAATGAGATTTTCTATGAATATGACCGGCATAAGTATGTACTAAATGGAGATCAATTATCGGAAAAAGAGAAAGAAAAATATCGACAGATTTTAGAAGAAACAGCGGATGCAGGTGACTATGCAACCGCACTGAAATGGTTATCCTTTTATCTAAAAAAATATCATGAAAAGAACGTGATCATTTTGATTGATGAGTATGATGTGCCGCTGGAAAATGCGTACTTCCGGGATTTTTATGATCAGATGGTCGATTTTATCCGATCGCTGTTCGAGTCGGCGTTAAAAACGAATGATGCATTAGAGTTTGCAATCGTAACGGGATGTCTTCGAATCAGTAAGGAATCCATTTTTACCGGGTTGAACAATCTGGAAATGAATTCCATTT
>JBJENW010000161.1:0-13332 GCA_051880395.1 Lachnospiraceae bacterium
TGCTTTCATTACAATCACAGGACTTTCGTTTATGCTTGTTCCAATATATGTCGCTTCCATCTTTACTCCTCCTTTTCGCATCTTTCTGCAAGCGCAGGATCGTTCTGAAATACTTCATCCAGTGCCTGTGCTTTGCTTAATCCATTTTTTGACTTCATGATCTCAGAAGCTTTTGTTTCAGCTTCTGCCCATGCAGATCCGTTTCCGTCTCCATGGCCGCTTTTTCCAATTTCTGAGAACAATCCAGATTTCTTTACCGTTTCTACTGTTTCGTCCAGCAAAGCCAGCATGTCATTATATGCCGTTCCACCAGCTGCCTTTAAGCTTTTCAAAACAGGAACAAGTTCTTCTTCTTTCTTTCCAATGATTGCATATCGTTTTGCAATCTCGTGCAATTCTTTATCCTCTGCTTCCTGTCTGAACTTTCTTAATGCTTCGATTTCTGCTTTCACGGCCGGATTCAATCCTTTATAGATATCCTCCTCTTCTCCGCTTTCTTCTTTTTTATTCTCATATTCTGAAGATTTTCCAACATTGCTTTTTTGACATTGTTTCTTCTTTTCTGCATCTTTCATCTCTTCCTGCTCCATCAGATTATCATCTTCCATGCCCGGAATATCATCCTCTTTTTTTACTCCGTTTTTCCCTCCACCGCATTTTTTTTGAATTGATTCCATGAATGCGATTTCCGCTTGTGTCAGTTTGCTCTTGTCAATTTCAAAAGTTTCCATAGTATCTCCTTCCTCTGCCTCTTTTGGCTCTGATTTTGTTACTTGTTCTGTTGTTTCAAATTGCTTTACAACCGTGTCGATTTCGCTCTGCTCCATACCACCTGCTTTCCCTATAAAAGAAAGAAGTCGTTTCCAGACTCCGCCGCTCTGCTCTTCTTTGCTTTGTCCTTCTTTTTCTTCTCCATTGCTTTTTCCTTCTTTTCTTTTATAAAGCTCGATACATGCATCCGGATTTGCTCCTTCGTCAACGAAATCGACTTTTCTGATTTTCAGATTTTTTAGCTTTGTTGCCATGTTGTCTCCTTTCTTCAATTTTCTATAACAAAAAAGCACCTTTTTCGGTGCCTTAATGATTATACATATTTACAAATTTTCTACTTCCTCTCTGTTTGCCTCTCCTTCAATTGAAAACATTGAATATGTTCCGTCTTTTACTTTCTCCCATACTTCCGGATCAAGTACTCTGAACCCAATCCACCACCCCTCCGGAACAGTTCCTTCCTGAATTCCCATTGCCTTCATTTTTTCCTTTGTAAATACAACACTTTCAATGAGAACTGCTGCCCCTCCTCTTTCGTGCATTTCCCCGCCTTCCCTGTACAGCTCTACAAAATTGTAAGCCGCCTTTTCCAGCTCTTCCGGATCCACAATATCCTTCTGCCAGTCCTCGATCAGTTTTCCATCCGCCCGTACTGCTACGCTCGCCCATCCGAAGGCAAGCATGTTTTCATCATTTGATTTTAATATTCTGAATTTATTTTCGCTTTTCCCCACTCGTTTCACCTTCTTTTCTATCTTCCAATTGTTCCTCCCTGATTCGGTGGCGTTTTAAATAATTCTTCATCCGTTTTTTTAACTTTTGGAAAAATTTTTCGCACATGATTTCTTACTTCTTTATCTCTCATTGATAAACTCTCAAATTCATTGCGCCTCATGTTAAATTCATCGTAGCTCTTGATTGCAAGAAATTTTTCTTTTTCTTCCTTCGTCATTTTAACGCCTCCTCTAATAGTAAAAATAATTCTTTATTTTTACTAAGCAAATTTCCTGGATTTTCCACATATTCTCGGAATCCCTCTGAGATATATTCCATTAGATACTCATATCTAAAATTCCCATCATAATCATAGGCATCCCATATTGTATCTGCATAGATGCGTCCTTGATAATCAGATATAAATGATGGACGTTTAATAAATATTATTTCTACCGGATTGTTTTCCGAATCATAATATATTTCGTTTTTTATATTCATGATATCGACTTCTCCCACAGAACAAATAAGTACATCCATAACTTTCGATGCATCTAACATTTTATTTTCTACCATATGCCCGATTTCATGAATAACAGCAGTTTTATCAGCACCTTTTGCAACATATAGTATATCATTCGTATAATCGTATTGACAAGCTCCGCTTTTCCCAACGTTAATTATCGTTCCTTCGTTAAGTTTTTCCCGTACTTTCTTCGGAACAGCGCTTACAGCATCTTCAATTATTTCTCGTTCTTCTGTTGTATCTATATCAGGAGCATAATCACTTACTAAATAATCTGTCTGTTCTTTCGTCCTTCCAGTGTTGTTTTTTCCTCTATTATTTTGTTCTGATTCTATATATTCCACCGCACACGCACATCTCGGATGAGCTGGTGGAAGCATGTGCATCCCTTCAAACTTCGCTTTTCCCTTTATTTTAAAATCATCATCCATCGCAATCTCAGTTCCATCAAGTTCTACACACATTTGGCATACTCTCGCGTCACCGGAAGTACACCATCGTTTCACGCAGTCTCCAATCAAATTCTGTTCCTGTGCCTGCCTAATCGCCTCATCAGCTCCTTTGTTATACGCGAATGCGCTTTCCGTCTGAACGATTGTCTGCGCTCGAAGTCTGTGAAGACGTTCCGCATATTTCATCGATTCCTCTTCCGCTTTTCTGTATACATTTTCCAGTTTCATCTTCGAATGACTTTCCTGCAGTGTACCGACCATTGTATTATAATAATTTTTTACAGCGCTCGTTTGCTGCGCTGTTAATCCTATACACGGCCGTATCATCCTTGCAATGTGATCCGGTGTGTACATCTGACGCATTTTTTCTGTCATCAATGTTTTTATGGATTCAATCTGTGTATCAATGCAGTTTGTGACAAGCTGCGCTCCGCGTTCTCCAATCCACTGCTGCACTCTCTGGCTCTGAAAGTTTATTCCAAAATCAATCTGATCCAGAACCGGCTGACCGTATCTTCCTGCCTGCATGGCATCTTTCCATAATGATTTTATATGCGCATCAACTAGTTTAGAATAATCCTCTGCCCATGTTCTCAATATTTCATATCCTATTGTTCCATCTATAACAATCTGGCGCAGTTCCTGGTACCCGATTGTGTCTGACTGGTGCTCCCACATGTTATGTAGAATTCGTATCGGTTCTTCGAAGTTTCCGTTGAGATATGATTCGATTCTTCTAAGAACTTCCTTGCTGCTTTCCGGCCTTCTCTTTTTCTTGTATGTCATGACCGGATCTATCATCCTGAACGCCATCGAATCATCCCTTCTCCTGCGTGCGCCCTGTTTTTGTTGGAATCTTTGCGACTTTTCTCACATATTCTTCCAGATCTTCGTCCGGTATCAGTATTCCTGTTCCAACCATGTTCTTTAAAAATTCTCCAATCTGCGTCATATCAACATCTTCAATATCTCCATGCACCATTTTTGGATAATCTGTGATTTCTGAAAATATCTGTCCGTTTATGTCGATCAGTCTTGGTATTCCTTTGTCATTGAAAACAGCACATATCATATCCAAGTATGCTCCGATTGCCATCGAAAACAGGTTCGTCTTATCTGAAGACAATGCCCAGCTTCCCTGATTCTTATGCCCGAGCAAAATAAAATCCGCCAGAACCGTAATTGCAATTGCGGTATCATAGCGGTTTATGATTGCATTTGTATCAAATTGTCGTTTCCCTCCTGAACTTAAAAGCTCCAGTTTGAATCCGTTTGGAAGAACAATTCCTTCCATCTCATCTCTTCTGATATTTCTAACAATCGTTTCCAGCGATGCTCTTATGCGTGCCATTTCTTCGCTGTCTTCCCATATATCCATTCCTTCCGGCGCATATAGAACCGGTAAACCTGCTAGGTCCCTTTCAACTCCGATTCCCTCTATTTCCTGCATCCTTCTTTTAAAATACCATGAACGATATGCATTTCTTAATATGCTTCTCCCTTCCGGATTGTTTTTCCTGCTTTTCGTCCGGAACAGTAGTGCCTTTTCTATTGGTATCGTAAATAATCCATAATCCGGAGGAGGCAACTGCGTCATTCCAAGCAGATTGTCATGATCGTCATATTCCCATTGATATAGCGTGTCCTGTGATCGGATTGGCAGTTTTGCCCATCCGATCAGTCCATCGTCATATTTACTTCTTGTTCTCTCGTCTTTTGTCATTCCCATACGCCGCTTGTAAACAATCTCGTGATAACTCCATCCGTATGTCAGAAAAGATAGAATCTCTGATATTGTATCCTCCCATGTATCTGACATATCATTCATGCAGCTTTCTACAAACTCTGCTGCATCTCTGTCTTTTTGTGTTGCTCCTCCTGGTTCCACATACCATTTTGCCTGTCTGATCAGCATCTCAATTGCGTATAGAATGGCTCCAACTACATCATCGTTGTCCGCCATTTCCTTGTAGGTTTCAATTCCCTTTTTTCCTCTGAGTTCATGAAGGAATTCTTCGTATACAATTCCGCCGTATCGTCTCTGTCCGATACGTCCTATTTCTTTTGATCTGTTCATTTTCTTCCTCCATTTCTCCAGTAACTTTCTTTTCCTAACGATGATGTCGGTATACTCGACAAATATTTCGACGCTTTCCCCAAGTAAACGGATAACACAAGAGCATCCGCTCTGTCCGGTGAACTCAGCCCTCTCTTTTTCATGTCTTTCTTTTTCTCTATTTCTATTTTTCCATTGCTTGCAATTATGTATTTTCTTGTTGTAAGCTGCGCAATCGTCTCCGGATCATCTTCCAATACGACATTTTTTTCTCTCATCAAATCTTTTAATGTTGCCCACATATGCGTTGTAATATTGTTGTATCTTTCAGCTGCTTCTTTTCCATCGTTTGTTTTTGTCTCAATCTTTTCTGCTGCGTTGATCGGAACAATTACCATGCGATCCAGTTTTTCTTCTCGTTTAACCTCGCGAAGTCTGTCTGTCACTCCGCCTCCTACTCCTGTATCGTCGATATTGATATATACCGATCCTCTATAATCCGCATATTCTTTTAATACAATTCTGTACTGGTCTACAATATCTCCAACTGTTCGCATCGTATCCTGTCCTTTTCTTGATACAGCCAGTTTTAAATGCCCCTTCACATTTCTGTAAATGCATGTCTCGTCGTCTCCAAATCTTGCAACGTCCACACCGAACATAATATTCCTGGATTCTTTATCTTTTGGCAGTTCGTACATACGGCTTCCGCACTGCTCTACAACAGAAAGCGGTATGAGCACATCGTCTTCCTGATTCGGGAATTCTCCGTAAACGCGAACAAGGACAACATTGCTTTTTTCTCCATACTTTCGTATGAGAGAACGAATGTTGTCCTTGTTTGTTCTTTTACTGTCAAGCGATGAAACTGTATGGCATCCATATAATTCTCTGTCCGCATGAAAAGCGTCAAAAAATGTTCCGCTTGTCCTGGTCGGGTTCCCGCACAGGAGCAATTTGTTATTATCTCCCGACAGTGTACCCAGTATCGCCTCCATGATCGGATCTGCAACGCCGGATGCTTCATCCACCACAAAAAGCATATTGTCTTCGTGGAATCCCTGCATGTTCTCCGGCTTTGTGGCCGTCCTCGCAACTGCAAACCATCTTTTTTCATTTCCGACCATGTAGATGTACGTTTTCGTCCAGCGTAGTATTTCTGACAGCAAAGGTGAATTGCTCTGCCACTTGCTCACCTCCGACCACAAGACATCGTTCAACTGCTGCCTTGTCGGAGCTGTTGCTACAACACGCGGGAATGGGAAGCAGCACAGGAACCACAGTATGGACACTGCTTCGAGTCCTGTCTTTCCCACTCCCTGTCCAGACTTAACTGCTACTTTCGGTCTTTCTGCAAGGTCAAACAATGTCACTTTCTGCCAGTCGTCAGGCTCGAACATCAGTACTTCCTTTGCAAATAATACCGGATTTGTTCTGTATTCCGGAAGCCTCATCTGAAAGAATTTTTTCCGCAGGCTGCTATCCTCTTCCCTCTTCATTCTTTTTCTCCTTTGTAATCCCGTGCATAACTGCTGCAATCCATTCGTCGACTAATCCATTTCCACTTTCGCCTGCTCCCAGGTTTGCAAGTGCTACGATTGCATTTGTCTTTTTATGCTGTACAGATGAGAGTTCCTGCTCCAGTCGTGCTATTGCCTCTATTCCTCCAGAATCTCCAAGCCTATTTAATGCCTGCAGAATGCGTCGTTCCCTTATAGAAAACAGCTGTATCTCCTGCGTTAAAAGTTCTTCCGCGTCCTTCGGCACTTTTCCAATCAGCTCGCGTTCCTCTTCCCTTAGTGCGTCCATATATACCGCACTGTATCCTCCGTGTTTCGTATTGTCCGGAATCTTTGGATTTGGATTTCCTTTTGCTCCTGCCGCGTTTTTGTTTCCATATTGTGCCCTGGATCGTTTTCCTGTTTTTTTCTTGCTCCCCCATCCTTCTTTTTGCCATCTTCGTATCGTCTGCGGTGTCACTCCCAGTTCTTTCGCAATTTCCGTCTTTTTCTTTCCGGAGTCGAATAACTTTTTTGCCATTTTTCTTTTATCTTCCATTGGCACCGCCCTCCATTTCTTCTCTTCAAAGAACTTATTTTCCTCGTTTTCCACCGAAAGGGGTAGTAAAGGTGTGAAACGCATGCGACCGTTATATGGATTCAGGGGAAGAACGGCTATACACTAGAATGGATTCTTTTTGCCCACGAAAAAAGCCGCAGGCATATGGCGTACCTGTGGCTTTCAATGTGTGAAATATTTTCAGAGAGGAGAATCTCAAAAAAATATTTTCTAGGAAGTGTTTTCTTTTATTCCTGATACTATATTACCACTTTTCATCTTATAAAAAATAAGAAAAAGTTATGAAAAGTGATAAAAACTTATGAAATGTTAAAAAAAGTTATACTTTTTCATATTTTTTCTTTTCCTCTTTGACTAAAATATCCTGTAAATGCTTCAGCGCCTTCCCGTGAAGCGCCGCTGCGAAAGAATATTCTTTTTTCTCTTCTGCGGCCACTTCTTTTAGCGTTTTTCCTTGCACATATACTCGATGCAGTATATCGTACTCTTCTACGTTCAGTCCTTCTATTGTGTGCACAATCTCCATTCTTGTCTTAACCAGTCCGTCGATGTCTTTTTTGATCTCCTGCTCAAGATCCGTATATTGACATACCGCGTCTGCCATTGGATCCGCCTTTTTACTCGTCTGTACTCTTTCCCCCTCCGAATGAGTTGAGCATGATGTTGCGATATCCTTCCACTGCTCTACTTCCATCATCTTGTTCCGAATCATTTTGTTGATCTTTTCAATTTTTCTCATGTAATCTTTTGCCTTCTCCATTTATGCTTCCCCCTCTTCGTCTTCATTCCGTATTTTTTCATTATGTGACGTTATTGCTTATTTTTTTAGTATCTGGCGCTCCGAACCACGAAGCGCCAACCCCTGTGATATATTCCTCTTTTCAGATTCCAACGGTAACTGCACCTTGTCTTGATTGTAATCTTTTGGTGGATCTCTGCTTTTGTCCAATTCTAATCATCTCCTCTTCTGCTCTTTGCTCTAATCTTCTTATCAGCCTCTGCTATCTTCCTCCACGCATTACCCAGTCCATATTTCATTATGTGCATGAATTTAGCCTCATCGTTTTGTATAGTATAATCTTCCCACTCTTGTAATGCTTCGTTTAAACGTTGCAATTCATTTGCTGTAAAGTATATCTGTTTTCCTTTTCTTGATTTCATCTCCTTATTTTGCTCTCCTTTACATCTTTGTAATCTCTGCAATCTCTTGTCTGCTGCACTTTTCTTCATGTTCCAGTGCTTTTTTTACTCTTCTGTATTCTTCTAAATGTTCCTTCGTTTTTTCCACTTTCTCAATTTTTTCCTTCTTCTTCTCTTCTTTGTACGCTTCTATGCCTTTTCTGCTCGCATATTCTGCGATATCTCTCATCTGCTTCTCTGTTATCTCATATACTCTGCATCTGTTTCCCCTGTTTTCGTTCATCATCTTGCCCCTCCTGCCTTCTTTTTTTCTGGCGCTCCGAACCTCGAAGCGCCAACCCCTGTGATATATTCCTCTTTTCAGATTCCAACGGTAACTGCACCTTGTTCTTATTGTGATCTTTTGGTGGATCTCTGCTTTTGTCCAATTCTAATCCTCTCCTCTTCTGCTCTTTTAATGCAAATATTTTTTATGGCTCTGTTTTACGTTTTCCTGCGCGCACTGTGCGTAAATCAGTGTAGTGTCCATTTCTTCGTGCCCAAGCATTTCCTTGACTTGCTCTATTGGCATTCCTCTATTCAGAGCCAACGTTGCTGTTGTTCTTCTGAACCGATGTGGATGTACATTTTTTATTCCAGATAGTATACCAAGTTTTCTAATTCTAATTTCAATGCTTTGTGTACTAAGCCTGTTATACGGTTTTCTATCTGATACAAAAATTGCAGGATTATCATCGTTTCTGCTTTTCAAGTATTTATCAACCGCATACAGTGCTTTTGCGTTCATATATACTTTTCTTTGCTTCTTTCCTTTTCCGCTTACTACTATCTCATCACCTACGATATCTGTTATATTCATTCCAGATACTTCTCCCACTCTGCAACCAGTGCTCAGTAAGGTTTCTATGAGTGCCGTCATCCTTAAATCGTCCTTTGCTACATCTCTCAAAACTTCAATCTCGGAATCGCTGAACGGCATTTTTACCGTCTTTTCTGCCTTTATCCGTTTTATTCTCAGCATCGGGTTTTTTATTATATATTCTTCTTCTGTCATCCACTTAAAGAAAGAACTTAAATTTCTTCTGATGTTATCCACTGTAACGTCTGAACATTTATCTCTTTCCTTTTTTGTTGCCAAAAAATACCTGATATCTTCTGTCGTGATTTCTACCAGCGACTTTTCCTGTATAAATTCTAAAAATTCTCTGATTGTCTGCCCATAGAATGCTATCGTCCTCTTTGAAAGTCCCTGAACAGATTTTGCAATGACGAACTGTTTGAGTATTTTTTCATTCTGTCTCTCGTCATATATCTCGATATCCGTTGTATCTCGTTTTGTTATCTCATATCCGTTTAATGTCCTCCACAACACCATCTGAAGTTTATTCACCATTTCCCTGTCATCAAGTTTCATTCCCATTATTATTTCGTTCTCAAGTTGTTCTTTTGCGTCCATATTCCCGTTTCCTCCCCGTAATTTCTACTGCCAAAATAAAAGTCCCATATTCTTCGGTGTCCTCATTACACGTTCTTCCGGATACCCTTTCTTATATGGTTCCGCGATTGTGTCTCCCTGCACTACAATTGCATCTATCCCTAATATACTTAACTGTATGTATGTCATATACACGCCGATCCAGTCCAGGTCCTGCGCCACCACCCTAAGTACTTTCTGCGGATTTATCCCCATCTCAAGTAAAATATCAACTGCTGCAATCATCATCCCTCCACCACCTGTGCTTGGTTCATTTAAAGTTATGATGCTGTTCTCTGATATTTCCTGCGTACTTAATTGTATCTGTGCCGTCATCCTGCTTATATGCCACGGCGTGAAAAACTGCCCTGTTCCTTTATTTCCGCATCCGCTTTCCATGTAAATTTCTCCAAGCCAGTCTCTTATTTCCGCATCCATGAGCAGTGTGAGCATTCCGTTCATACTTACGATATCGTTTATTTCTTCTTTTGTATATTTTTTCGCTGTATTTATGTAACGTTCCTCTCGTTCTTTCCATAGCTCGTCATGCAGCATGCACGACGAATTATACAGGCTCAATGCTGACAGCTCTATCCAGTCCCTAAATACCTGGTATGGCGCATACTTTCCGGACAGTTTTTCTATTGCGTTTATGATCTCACTTTTTAGTTGTTTACGCTCCATTTTTATTCCCTTTCTCATACAAATCCTGTAAAAAACTGCAGTGTTCGCAGTCCCCATCTCCATCGCATTTCCATTTTGGGCAGTCATTTTCTGCTTTTCCTGCTCCTAAGCATTCCTGGTCGTTGCAGTCTTTGCACCAGCATAACAAATTCTGTTTCATTTGCGCGTATTCTTATTATGCATATTGTCTTTATGCGCATCATATGTTAATATAGTAGTGCAAGGAGGAAAACGGTATGCCAATGAAACCAAGAGAGATGGAAAAACTAATCCTTGCTGATGGGTGGTTGCTCAAAGAGCAAAATGGCTCACACAGGCAGTACATACACCCTACAAAACCTGGCAAGGTCACAATTCCCTTTCACAAGGGTAAAGACCTAAACAAAAGGACCGAGGATTCCATCCGGAAACAGGCGGGGCTTACATAAGCCCCTGCCATTTCTTCACTATATATTGGAGGTGTAAACTATGTTATCTATGTATCCAGCTTGTTTTTACAAGGAAGATGATGGTTACTCTGTTATCTTTCCTGATCTGAACTATTTAGCAACACAAGGCGATTCTTTTGAGGATGCCATGGAAATGGCTGTTGAATGTCTGGCTGCTTATCTGCATTCATGCAAGGCAGACGGCGAATCTCTTCCTCCTCCTTCCAGTCTTTTGGATATTGACCCTTTTGCTGTTTCAAAAGACGTTTCGCCTGATGAGCCTGTAGGAGAAGCGTTTGTGAATATTGTTTCCGTTGATGTTGAAGCGTATGCAAAAGCTCATTTCGAGAAATCAGTCAGAAAGACTCTCACAATTCCCGCATGGCTTAATGCTGCTGCTCTGGAGCAAGGCATAAATTTCTCACAGACATTACAGGAAGCTTTACTCTCCAAAGTACGGACTCGGTAACAGGTGACGTTCTCCCCCACTTTAGAAGTGGGGGCTTCTTTTTAGTTTTTTACGCTCCATTTTTATCCCCTTTCTCGTGTCGTCTCCTTTCACCTCGAAGTGAGCATATATTCCATGCTCACTCCAAAATATCTGCATATTTTTTTCAGATTCTCTGCGGACGGAAGCGATTGTCTTGACGTATATTTATAAGCTGCGCTTCTCGATATTCCTATATCATCCGCCATTTCCCTTATTGTTATTTGTCTTATCTTCAGTTCTTCTCTCAGGTTCTTCTTGAATGCGTTTTTTACTTCGTCCAATTTTTTCTCACTTCTTTCTCTTTTTTCTTTTTTTAAGTTTTTTCTCTGCTCCTTTACGTGCTATCTTTAGCTCTGCTATCTTTACTCACCTCTTTTTATCCAATCTCCATCATACTTGCCATAATTTTCCCTTCATCTTTTGTTTCCAGTTCTTTTATTGTGTGCAAATATACTCTCTGTGTAACATCCATACTTGCATGTCCAAGTCTCCTTGATATACTGCTTATAGATACGCCTTCATACAAAAGAATAGACGCATGTGTGTGCCTTAGAGCATGTATTGTTATCTCTGTTACTCCAGCTTTTCTGCATAATCTCTGTAAATACTTATTTGCTGTGGCGTTGTATACCCTTCCACTTTCTCCTGATAAATTTTTGAAAATACGTTCGTTTTTTTCCATTCCTTTTATCATATTTTCAAACTGCATCGCTGTTCTCCAATCAAGCAGTATATCTCTTATGCTTGATTCGTTTTTCGTTTTGCAAAACGTGTTTTTATATTTATAATCAAATGCCTTATTCACGCTCAGCCTTAATTTCATAAAATCAAAATCATCCGGCGTTAAAGCAAGCGCTTCCTCGAAACGCAGACCTGTTTTTGCGATCAAAAGGATAAACCAGTCCCAATTTATCTCTGTGTTCAGATTCAGTTCTTCCAGTACTTTACATAGTTCTTTTTTGTTTAAACATTTTGCTCGCTTTTTTATCGTTGGTGCTTTTCCTTTTATAACAACACGCCTTGATATATCCCTTTTCAGTATTCCTTCATCAAACGCATCGATAAGAGAAGCGCGTACCTGATGGTGAAAATCCATTGTTGTCGTCCTTTCGTGTTCTTCTCCATATTTTGTTATTATCGCCTGGTAAGAACTTTTTGTCAGTTCTCTCATTTTCATATCTGGAGCAAGTTTTCTCAACCAATCAAGCGTTGCCATGTACTTATTCATTGTTACATCTGCAACAACTCCTTGCTTATATTTCATAATCCATTCAGCATAATACTCTGTCAGCTTTTTATTTCTCTCATTAGCAACTTCGTATTCTTCGTATTCTCCCATTCTGTTTCCCTCTTTCTTCTGCTCAAATCATCAGTCCTGATTCCGCCGGTGTACGAAATACCCTGTCCTTTTCAATACTTTCATATGTATCTTCTAATGTATCTCCCTGTTTTACCACTGCTTTTATCCCGTACAAGCTCAGCTGCACATACGTCATATATACAGACCTCCAGTCAATGTCCTGTGCTTCCACGTTCAGTATCTTCTGGTAATTCAGTCCTCTTAACTTCATTTCCAATGCTGTTGCAATTATCATGGATCCGGATCCGCATGTCGGCTCATATATCTTGTAAATCCTGTTTTCTTTTGCTTTCTTTATTTCTTGCGTATTCAGTATTGCTTTTGTTCCAAGCTCAGATATTTCAAACGGTGTAAAAAATTGCCCCGTTTTTTTACTCCCTTCATCCAGCTGCATATAAATGTTTCCAAGATGGTCTTCTATGCTGTAAAACATAGCTTTATTTAATAATGCGTACGCTTTTGTCATTTTCCCCAAATCATCATCTGAGTATTTCTTAGCTGTATCTATATACTGTTTTTCTCTTTTTCTCCATACGTCATCATGTATCAGTTGTACACCGTTCTGTATTGCTATCGCGTACATTTTTACCCAGTCTGTAAATACTTCCTGTGCAGCATATTTCCCTGATATTTTGTCTATAATCGATGCTATTTCTTTTTGCTCTTTTCTCATTCTTCCTCCATAATACCCGGTATTCTAGCCCATGCTTTATATTTGCTTGTACCTCTTATGTGCAATTTATTCATTTTGCACATTCTCAAATTTCCGCTATAGTCTATTAGAAGTATATCTTCTTCTTCTTCCGGCAGCTCTTCTCCATCTGCACTCCTAAATCCATGTGTTTCTCTAACATCTTTTACAATCCTGTGCCAGAACTGTTTTTCTACATTCTCTAAATATTCCTGTTCTGCCCATTCTTCTCTTTTTTTGTTACATGCATTTTTAATATCGTAAAATCCGCAATTTCTGCAATTTGTTTCTATACATGCAACTAACTTATCATTATTTAAAGCAAATTCGTACCCTTTTACTGCCATTTCTACAATTTCCTTTGCAAACATTTCTTTATTCTTCATTTTTTTCAAACACCTCATTCACCCTCTCCCGGATTTCTTCCATCTTCTTCGGTCCGATTCCCTTCACTGCTGCAACTGCTT
>JBJENW010000162.1:0-2374 GCA_051880395.1 Lachnospiraceae bacterium
CTTTTGAGTGGCTGATTTTAAATTCCGGTGTCATTGATGACAGAGACATAAGAGAGATTCTTGCTGCGCCGGAGGAGTATATTGAAAGTCAAGCGTATGTAAGCTGGGAACGCTATTTTACCGCATTATTGATTGAGAAAACAAAAGATTACTATTTGCAGTATACAAAGAAACGGATGAATCCGGCATATCTGCAGGAAGGCATGAAAGCGAAGATCTGCAGGCAGATGGAGGGGATCCGGTTGGAGTGAAATACAAGCTGGCGAAGAGATAAAGGAAAATTAAAAGGGAGACAGGCAGTTGACATTTTTGATGAGTAAAAGTGTCGGCTGCCTGTTTTTTGCCTGATTTTTTATTTATTTGGAGAGCGTGTTTAAAAATTCAAGGAGAGCTTTGCGTTGTTCCGGCGTCAGTTCATAAATGCGGGTGAGAAGAGGTAAGCGATGAATCTGGCCGTATTAAAAACCAGATATGATTTAAAGTCAGCCATAAAACATTCCTCTTTGATTTAATTGATTTTAGCTATTTCATACACGGAAATATCATGCCCAAGCATTGCCATGATTTTCAATTCATCTTCAGCATCCATCACTGCATTGTGACTTTCAAAATAGGCAGGGCCGCCTGAGAGCATATTATAGATGCACTCTACATTATATCCGGATTTGAGTCTGCCGGTTGAACAGCATGGCTTATCCGAGCTGATACAGGGGTTGAACTGCCGGTAAGCTGCGATGCGCATGATATCATACCATTTATAGCAGCTAAGCTCTGGCAGATGCGACTTATCAAATCGACCATTATATGCATAAAAGGAATCAGCACAGTTTTTACGCATAAACTCATTAATCATAGAGATGGCTTTGCTCCTGTCCACAATGCCGTCTGCTTTCGTTCTTCCATGATAGATAGCATACGAAAACATGGCAGGCATCTTATAAAAAGGCTCTATTAACAAATACAATCGGCCTTTTATACGGAAATTCCCTGAATCAGCTATAACAATACCTATGGACATGACATCATTGCTGAATGTTGTTTCTGTATCGATTACAGCAATATTTCTTTTTAAACTCATTTTTATTTTTCCTTTGGATGATAATATTTCTCCAGTTTCCCTTTTGTAATAGCAACAGCCACGGCATCAAGCAGCTTTTGTTCATCTGGTACGGTAACCATAAAGATTCGATTGTTTTTCACATTCCATAGATATGACTTTTTAAGCCCAAGCGAGAGCATAAAGCACGCACATATGAGGAAGTGATGGTGAGACAGCTCTTCTAGGTATGCAAGACCGTAATAAACATCGTCCTTTACAACATCTGATAATCCGACAGCATCAAAAACATGCTTTCCATCTGCATCATAAAATGGAATCCTGCACTCGATCTGGATGTCTTCATCCAGTGACATCATTGACGTAAAGCGTTTTGTCAGAGCTTCTTTTTCATGCGGCTGAATGAATGGGACATCAACCTGTGTCCGATATCTGCTATGCTTTGTCTGCAAAGAAACGAGAAACAGCACTTTTTCCTCAATTGAAGAACGTCGCACATGTTTATCGAATAAAAATTTCAGGTCTTTATCTTTGGTTAAAAAGAAATCCTCAATCTGCCTGTCGATATTGAATTTTTTGAAGTAGGTTTTCTGATATATGCTGATACAAGGTGTAAGGTCGATCAGCTCATCGCTGTCCTTGATCTCAATGGTTGCCAGGTCGTCTCCATCGATGCGCATTTCCTCGACATCGATCTGACGGAAAGCAGTTTCAATATCCTCTTTATATTTAAAATCAAACATCTCGTAAATAGACATGTCGGAATTGAATGCTATCTGGTCGATTGGTTCAGTAAGCTCCTCTTCGGTAATCAGCGGATGAGCATCGTCAGTAACAAAAATAATCCGTTCTTTTCCACGGCTTGCAGCTACACAGAAAATATTCAGAAGGATTTTGTAGGCCTGCCCCGGTTTTGTGAGGCGCATATACCAGTAATCATATGTCCAGTCAAAAATCACGCACACGGGACGCTCCAGGCCCTTGCTGGAGTCAAATGTCGTAAAGATCGCAGTTTTGGTATTTGGCTCCGTTGCGCCGCCGTCTGAGTTCCGGATACTTGCAAACACAGTTTTCTTATTATACTTATCCGGGCACGATTCCTCCAGGCTGTTAAGCACTTCTGTCATTTTGCCGGTTCTTGCGCCGAGACAGAGGACATTTTTAGGCTCGCACTCGCTGAGGAATGATTCAACTTCCTGCGGAGTCATGGAATCAACCATACAGTTGCGATTTACACCCTTTATTTCCTTCTGCCATACTCTGCCAAGCATCTCGGCAAGTTCTCCAGACAGACGGAAACAATTTGTAAATTCAATT
>JBJENW010000163.1:0-13275 GCA_051880395.1 Lachnospiraceae bacterium
AAGTCCAATGCCGGGTTCCCGCCGGCATGATCACTCAAGATTCCGAGAGATCATCTTAAAGTTCCTTCTTCCACAATATCTGCCGCATATACCGGGCTGTGAAAAAAGCAGATGACTCATCTGACAACGCATACGTTTTTCAAACAGCCTCAACCAGTATGATACTTTTGATTATCTAACAAATGCTCTGTTTTCGCTACGATCAAAGACACTGCCACATCCCCGGTCGAGTTCACTGCGGTTCGAAACATTCCCATCATGGAATCAATCCCTATGATCAAACTGAGTGCCTCCGTCGGAATGCCAAGCTGTACTAATAACACTGACAGACAGACCAGACCGGACCCCGGGATACCCGGAGCACCAATGGAAAGCACAACTACCGAAAAAATCATAGAAAACAATGCTGTATGATCCATCTCGACTCCAAATACTTTTGCTAAAAATAACCCCGCTACTACCATATAAATACAGGAACCATCCATATTCACTGTTGCTCCCAACGGAATGGAAAATGCACACACTTTTGAAGAAATACCAAGTCTTTTGCAGGACTCAATGTTAAACGGCATTGCCGCATTCGAAGATGCAAGGCTAAAATTTGTCAACATTGTCGGTGCATGCTTTTTAACTAGTTTTAGTGGATTTAACCTTCCAATGATCAGTACCAAAATACAATACACACATACCATCACAGCAAGCGCCAAAAGGAAGGTTCCAACAAAACTCATGATCGCAGCCAGCATATCTGTTCCCGTCAGCATCACCAGTGATGTGATCGAACACAAAACTGCTAACGGAATCACTTTTACAATCAAGGTTGTGATTTTTAAAAACAGCATATTACAAGCTTCAAAAAAATCTTTCAACGGTTTAGAATAATCACCGATCATTCCTACTGCAACTCCGCAAATGATCGCCATGAATATGATCTGCAGCATGTTTCCTTCTAAAAAAGGTTTTACAAAATTTGACGGAACAATATTTATGATCGTATCCAAAATAGATATATTGGTTTCATTTGCGGTTTCAATCGTACTTTTCGCTGCATCGGTTACAAATCCCGCAAGTGCAGCATTTCCCGGCTGAATGATAAAAAATACTCCTAAGCCTACCAATATCGCCAAAAATGTTGTAAACAGATACATTCCCATCACTTTTGCGCCGATCTTTCCAAGATCGCGTAAACTATCAAATTGTGAGAGACAGGATACGATTGAAAAAAATACAACCGGTCCGATGATCATTTTCAGCGCATTCAAAAACATCGTTTTTACAGGACTAAAAATGTATTCATTCAAAGCAAGTTGTACCGCTTTCGGTAACAATATTTTAAACACGCCCCCCAATACAACCGCTGCACCTAATGCTGCAAGTGTGAAATACAATTGTTTGCGATCCGAACGTTTCACTGTAATTTGTATTGTATTTTTATGTGCGTTGTTTTTATATCGGATTCGATCTGCCTGGGAGCGAAACAAAAGGCCTCTGATCGCGTTTTCCGTGCTTTCATCCACATCATCTAATTCCATATTTCCGAAAACAGCACGGCTTTCCGATATATCAAATGCTTCTCCTTGTGCACAAACAGTCAAATTCACATCGCCAAGCTTTTTTTGAAATTTTATCTCCAGTTCGGATTCTTTGGGTGCATGTTGAATCAAACTGACAATGGATTCTTCCACCATAAGCATTGTCATTATGGAATCGTGTTTATCGAGCTTATATTTTTTCAATTCTTTTTCCACATAATTTAAGATGCGCTCCATCTCTTCTTTTCTACATGGTACTTTCACTTGTCTCACCTCTTTTTAAAGAGGGGCGAGATGCCCCTCCCTTTTCAAAAATGATGTTACCTTACTGTTATTGTCGCTTTCTTTGCGTATCCATTTCGTGAGTAGACATAAATACTACATTTTCCTTTTCCTACTGCTTTTATCTTTCCTTTTTCAGAAACTGTTGCCACCTTTTTATCACTGGATGCATACCGAAATTCTTTTCCATGCGCATCTGATAGCAAATGCTTCTTCTTATCTACCAACAATGTCTTTGCTTTCACAACCACTGTTTTACCCTTTTTCAGCGAATACGATGAGTTTGTGAGTTTTATACCCTTTGCATTTGTCAGTTTCGTATTTTTACTTCCAACGACGTGTGCTGTTAAACTTCTTCCAAGTAGCGCTTTTTTTCCACTGATCTTCGTATCTGCAGTCACATATACTTTAAAGTTCTTTTTTAAGTCTAGTTTTTTTCCTTTTAAACGAGAAACGGATACTGCTGTTTTTCCTTTTACTGTGGCAGTTGTTTTTGTCGAAAAATCCTTTCCACAGTATTGTACATACACACTATACTGTTTGGCACCCATTACTTTTCCCCAAGAGATCTGCAACTTGCTTCCTGTCTGGCTGACTTTCAGATCTTTATTCAATGACAGGGCATTTTTCTCCTGCTCTTTTTTCGTCGGAAGAGACGGTTTTACAACACTTGGCTTTTCGCTTGGTTTTGTGCTTGGTTTTGTGCTTGGTTTTGCACTTGGTTTACTACTTGGCTGCATGCTCGGTATTACCGGTTCACTTTCTTCCCCGAAACTTGGTTCCGTATTTATTTCTTCGCTTGGCCTGCTTGCCTCTATGCTTGGCTCTGTACTCACCTCTTTACTTGGTTCCAGATTCGTTTCTTCGCTTGGCCTGCTTGCCTCTATGCTTGGCTCTGTACTTACTTCTTTGCTTGGTTGCAAATTCGATTCTTCACCTGGCATACTTACATCCATACTCGGTTCTGTGCTCACCTCTTCACTTGGCAAAGCGGGTTGAGAACTTGACACTTCACTCGGTCTTTCACTAGGTACAGCAGGCTCTGACTCTGAAGATGACACCTCACTTGGTATAACAGATTCTTCTTCGCTTGCATTTTTACTTGGATCAGATGGTATACTTGGAGCAATACTCGATTCAACACTAGAAATACTACTTGTTGCCCCCGACGTTTCACTCGGTTTGCTCGTTCCTCCTGGTCTGCTTGGTTTTACACTTGGACGTGTTGGCAGTGAAACCGGTTGGTTACTTGGAACCTCCGGTGTGTTTACGCCCCGGATATGATCCTTATAAACGCCCCAGCCGACTACATTTCCTTCCACTTCTGTGATGTCTGATTTAAATGCAGCAACAGATTCGTCCGGCACAAAAAGAACCAGATTTGGTAAAATCTCATCTTCATCCGTTTGAAAAACAGAGGATGATACCGTACACATATGTGGATTTGTGATATTTACAGATACCTTTGTCAAATTTTCACATCCCCAAAATGCAGAATCACCGATACTCGTCACACTCTTTGGAATAATGGCCTCTTTTGCATTGACACAACAGAGAAATGCTTTTGCACCGATGGATTGTACACCATCTGGAATTTCTATTTTTTCCAAGCCGTCACACAATTCAAAGGCTTTTTCTCCGATTTCTGTCACATTTGGCATACTCGGCAATGCTTTTAAGCTGACGCACTGATAAAATGCCCCATCACCGATACTCGTTACATTTTCTGAAAAATGAATCTCTTTTAATGCCCGGCAAAATGCAAAGGTCATCTCTTCTATTTGTGTCACTCCATTTGGAATCGAAATCTGCTCTAATTTTGCACATCCTCCAAATGCCCCTGACCCAAGGGATTGCAAGTTTGCTGGCAGGTGTATGTCTGATAATTCCCAACACTCTCGAAATGCCGATTTTCCAATGACTGTAACTGTATCCGGGATTGCAAGCGTTTTCAACTTATAACAAGCTACAAATACTTTCTCCCCGATACTTGTCACACTGTCCGGTATCACGACGGTTTCGAGACCCTCACACATGAAAAATACCTTTTCCGGAAGGATGGTGACCCCATTTGGAATTTCTACGTTTTTTAATGAAGCACATCCATAAAACGCACCGGATCCGATCTCTTGTACCCGATTTGCGAAATCCAGGTTTTCCAGTTTTTTGCACATATAAAATGCCTCTGGTCCGATCGTGGTAATGCCTGATGCCATGCCACCGGCTGAAACGAATCTCCAATACTGTGGTTCCCGTATGTCTATCTGCGTTAAGTTTTCGCATTGATAAAAAGCACTCTGTCCGATCGTTTGTACACTCGAAGGAATCGAAGCACTGCTTACAGTGGAATTCTGGAACGCCTGATCACAGATGGATGTGATTCCTTCCCCAATCACTACGGTTTGTATGGAATCTTTATAGGCTTCCCATGGCAATATGCCATCTTCTGCATTTGGCATCTCTCCCTGCCCGGAAATCGTAAAAGTCTGATTTTTGGTCTGGTCTTCTGTCTGATCTTCTATCTGATTTTTTGTCAGTTCCCAGTGCATCGTCGTTCCCAATGTTCCGCCATCATATTCTTTCCATGTCAGATTTCCGTCGTAATTTTGTTTTTTCTCCTCTGTCCAACTCTTACATTCTTTTGGAATCAGTATCGTCGCTGTTGTACTTCCAAAACAACCGTCTCCAAACGTCGGTGCCTCGCCCATAAATTTGACGGTTTCCAATCCACTTCCTGTAAATGCCTTATTTCCAATTTCTGTCACGCTCATCGGAATTTCAATCTGCTTTAATGATTTGCAATTATAAAACATTGAGATTCCAAATGACGTAAAGGTATCCGATAACTTTACATTTGAAAGACTGGTACAATCTTCAAAAATATTTATACCCACTTCTCCTGTAATCGTTCCGTTTATCATAACAGTTTCCAATGCGGTACATCTTTGAAATGCATAATCTCCAATCATTGGTTCCCCGGAAATCGTTACGATTTTCAATGCACTGCAACCTGAAAATGCATACTTCTTTATCGTCTTTACACTATTTGAAACAAAAATGCTATCCAAATTCGGGCATTCTGTAAATGCCTGTGTTCCGATGGTTGTTACACTATCCGGCAAATCAATCGATTGCATCGGACATTGCATAAACGCATAATTACCGATGGCAGTAATTCCATTCTCTATCATTACATATCTTACGCGATCTCCTAGTTTTTTCCATGGCAAAATATTATCCTTATCATTTGGAATTTCTCCCGTTCCCGCAATGATCAGTCTTCCATTTTCGTTCAATTCCCAGGATATATTGTCTCCGACTGTTCCACTGCTGGCCGCCAGCCATGTCAGTTTTCCGCCGTAATCCATTTGCACTTCCGAAGTCCACGTCTGGTATTCCGGTGGATAAATAACTTCTGCCGTTACATTTGTAAACACGTCTGATTCCATTACTGGTGCTTCCCCTTGAAAAGTAATGTTCTTCAGACTGCTGCAATCTGCAAACGCTCTGGTCTGTATTTTTGTCACTGTATTTGGAAGAACCACTTCCTCCAATGTCTCGCAGTTTTCAAATGCAGAAACACCGATCACCTGCGCGTTTGAAAGCAAAATCGTATGTAAATTTTTGCATCCACGAAACGCGCCTTCTCCGATATCTGTCAGACTAGAAGGAAACTCCACATACTCCAGCTTCGGGGTGTCCTGAAACATCTGTTTTCCAACTGCAGTAATCCCCTCCTGCAGTATAACCGATCGGATGAGTCCCTGATACCGCTTCAATTGATTTCCTTCTTCTTCCGACAGATCCGGCAAATCTCCGCTTCCCTGAATTGTCAAAGTCCCTGTTGTATCCAGTGTCCAACTGAAATTATTTCCAAGTGAACTTTCTATTTCCGCGGAAGGAAATGGCTGATTCTCTTTATACGTGGCCGTACATCCTAGAATCGAGGTCGCACCAACTATCTCCTTTTCCCAGCCAGAGTTTTCCACCGGGAAATACACGACCACCTGACAGGATTTGAGGCAATCTTTTTCAAAAGTTGGTTTCTCTCCCATAAAATAAAGGTACCGTATGCCGCTCTCTGCCCATGCATTTTCTTTTATCTCTGTCACAGAAGCAGGAATTGTCATTTCTTTTAGCCCTGTACAACCCTGAAATGCGGATTTTCCAATTGTTGTGATACTGTCCGGGAGCAATATTTCACGCAGATTATTTTGTTGTGCAAATACACTTTCTCCGATCGCTGTCACTCCAGATTCGATGATTACTTTCTTTACGGAAATACCTGATGTCGACCATGGCATAGAACCCGCATCTGCATTCGGGATCTCACCGTTTCCGCATATGCGTAATGTTCCATCTTCCGTCAGCTCCCATGTCAGATTTTCTCCGAAAGATCCGTTCCTGCATCCTTTCCACGTCAAATTTCCACCGTAATTTTTCTTTACTTCCTCCGTCCATGTCTGATTTTCGATTGGATAAAACACATCCGCAGTTACTTGTAAAAATACATATTTCGAATCCATTTTCGGTGCATCTCCTAAAAATTTTATCTTCTTCAAACTACTGCAATCCTCAAACGCCTCTGATTGTATTTCCGTAACATTTGCTGGTATGACGATTGACTCTAAATTCCGGCATCTTAAAAATGCAATAATTGGTATAATTGATACCTTCTCTGGAATCGTTATCTCTGTCAATCCGATACAGTCACAAAATACAAAGCCTTCCATTTTCTCTAAACTTTTCGGTAATTCTATCGTTTTCAAAGATGAACAGCCAACAAATGCCCCCTCTCCTATAGATACCACACTATTCGGTAATTCTATCGTTTCCAAAGACGAACACCAGGCAAATGCATTTGCTCCAATGGATGAAATTTCTTTTCCAAGCTCAACCGTTTTCACAGATCCACGATACAGATCCCATGGAACTGGATTTTCTTCCGATGCATCTGGCATTGCCCCGCTTCCCTGAATGGCAAGCTTGCCTTCCGTATCCAATGTCCATGAAAACGTACCGTACGTACCCGTTACTGTTTCTGCCACTCCTGGTACGGAATCCCGGTAGGTGACCGGAACCCATTGAGTGGAGGATGCACCATAAGTTTGTTTTGTTTCTTCTGTCCATGTGGCATTGTCTTTTGGATAATATGCAATGATATGACCACAGTTTGCTAAACTATTTTCTGCAAGTGCCGGTGCAGTTCCCTGAAAACAAATGGTTCGAATCCCAGAATCTCCAAATGCCTCTGGTCCTACTATTTTTAATCCCTCAGGAATCTGAATTTTCCTCAAATTATAACAGCCATAAAATGCTTCCTCTCCAATTTCCGTTACCCCATCCGGAATCTGAATCTCTTCCAAATTAATGCATCCCATAAATAGTCCCTTCGGAATGACTGTTACACTCTTAGGTATATGGAAAGATGTCATTGCGCTGCAACTCCAGAACATCCGTTCTCCCAATTGGCTGGTTTCGTCTGGTAACCGAACCGTCTGCAAACTGCAGCATTCCCTAAACACAAATTCTCCAAACTCTGTATCACTGTTTTGAATCGTTATCTCTTTTAATCTGATACAGTTGTTAAATGCTTTATCTCCAATTACTGACACACTTTTCGGTATCGTAAGCTTCTCTAATTTTGTACAGTTCAAAAATGCATTTTTATTAATCGTGATAAGCCCTTCTGAAAACTGAACCTCGATCAAATTCGGGCAATCTGTAAATGCCTGTCTTTTCAGTTCTTTCACACTGCTCGGAATCGAAATACTCTTCATTTTACAATCATAGAACGAGCAACTTCCGATTTCTGTGATTCCCTCTTCCAACACAACCGTTCTCACTTTGTCCCCTAACTTTTCCCACGGCATCGTTGTATCAGATGCCTCCGGTATCGCTCCATTTCCGCTGATTCGCAGTGTCCCAGTGGCATACAGTGCCCACTTGATCTCTGTGTTTTCTTCCAAAGTACCTTCTTCTACGATCGTTGCTGCATGTATTGGGCTTTGGAAAAAGCAGAACTGCAGGCAGGCAAACAGAATCAGTCCAATCACTCTACTGAAATACTTTTTCTTCATTGTCATCCTTCCCTTCTTATTACACTTCACCATACTCCCCTAATACCGCATATTTTCTTTATCCAAAGCATAGGTTTCAAATAAACGCAGACACCCTTCTCTGTCCTGCTCAATGCATTGTAACAGTGTATTCTTTTTATAAAAAGCGTCGTAAAAGACATCGTCCCGAAACCCGATTCGATCTGTATCCATCCGGTTACACCCATAATAAACAACACGGATATTCGCCCAGAGAATCGCTCCGAGACACATCGGACATGGTTCTGCGGTCGTATATAACTCACAGCCGGACAGATCATGCGTATCCAGATTTTTGCAGGCATCACGAATTGCCTCCATTTCTCCGTGACACGTAGAATCCTTTTTCAATAAGACACGATTATGACCTCTCCCCACAATTTTCCCGTCTTTTACGATCACACAGCCAAATGGTCCTCCTTCCCGTTTTTGAATTCCTACATACGCCTCGTCTTGTGCTTCCTCCATAAAGTTCATGTTTCTCTCCTCCTCTACGATTCCACAACTTGCAAACTTCGATACTCCTGTTTGTCCACATCGATGAGTCCCTTTGTCGTCATCTTTACATGCGGAATGACAGACAGACTCAAAAATGCCATATCCATAAACGGTGCGCGATTCTCCTGTACCCCTAGTCTCTGTAATGTTTCTGTCATCTGGTTATGTCTGTCCGCTGTTTCTTCTGCACTCATTTCACTGAATAACCCGGCAATCGGTAAGGCCAATTCACACAACACTGTTTCTTCCGACACTGCCACATAGCCTCCGCCCATTTCACGAATTCGGTTCGCGGCATACGCCATATCTTTCTCATTTGTACCGATTACGATCAGATTATGAGAATCGTGAGAAACAGAAGATGCAATGGCTCCTTTTTTTAATCCGATTCCCTGAATGAATCCGACACCTCTGTGCTGCGTATTCTTGTGACGCTCGATAACCGCCAGTTTTAAAATATCTCTTTGAAGGTCTATGCCGTTTCCTTTCTCCCAATTAAGTTCTTCTATCCGTTCGTCCGTGATCAGCTCCCCTTTCTGCAGACCAATGATGCGACATGGATTCTGCGGTTTTAATCGAAACTGATCTTCTGTCAAAGGTTCGAGATGAAAACTGTCTCTCACACGCATTTCTAACTCTTTTTTCATGTGTGGCTGCGCAAACGCCTGTATATTCTTCTGGTTTACAACTTTTTCTCCATCTGCATAAACGTCACAAATGGAAAAACGCTCAAGGTCGTCAAGTACCAGAATATCCGCCCGGTATCCCGGGGCAATTACTCCCATATACTCTAGGCCGAAGCAGTTCGCCGCATTCAGCGTTGCCATCTGTATCGCATTCAGAACCGATTTCCCACTTTTTACTGCTTTACGGATACTCTGATCAATATGCCCTTCTTCCAAAATATCCGCTGGATGTCTGTCATCTGTAACCAAAAGACATCTGTGGCAGTACGGCTCATCAAAGAGTGGAAGCAATGCGTTTAGATTTCTGGCGGAAGAACCTTCGCGTATCATAATCCACTGTCCTTTTCCCAGCTTCTCGATTGCCTCCTCCATATTCGAACACTCATGATCCGTTCCAATCCCTGCAGCAATATAAACATCTAGCTCTTCTCCGGATAAAAGCGGCGCATGGCCATCGACTTTTTTTCCCATCGCTCTTGCATCTGCTATTTTTTGCATCACTGCATCCTGCCCGCGGATCACTCCATAATAGTTCATCATTTCACCGAGCCCTAAGACCTCTTTGAATTGATAATACGGTTTTAACTCTTTCGCGGTCAACGTCGCGCCATTTTCATCATTCGCTGTCGCCGGGACACAGGAAGGAAGCATAAAATATACATGAAGTGGGATTCCTTTTACGGCCTCAAGCAAAAAATCAATCCCATCTGTACCGCAGACATTTGCAATTTCATGTGGGTCCGCAACAATAGAGGTCGTTCCGTGTGGAAGAGCAATTTTTGCAAATTCCTGCGGTAAAAGCATCGTACTTTCCAAATGAATATGTCCATCGATCAGACCAGGACAAAGCACTTTATCTTCCACATCCTCCACAAGGTCTGCTGCCTCCTTTGCATACTCTCCAACTCCTACAATTGTTTTCCCGTCTATCAAAACATCTTTTTTCTCCACTTGTTTTGTAAAAACATTTACAATTTTTCCATTTTTTAAAAGTCTTCTCATATATGCCTCCTTTCTGTCGTTTTCCTGATTACAGCATCCTCTTTACTTCCTGTTTTGTAATTCCGTATAGGAAGGATATCCATAGGCGCTTTCTGCACTTTTTACTGCCTTCATGATCGCTTCCGACATCACATCCGCAGCCAGTGTTCCGATCATATCTCCATCTGCCTGTACAGAACCAACTGACAGTGCGTAAATCGTATCCCCATCTGCAGAAGTATGCAGTGGTTTAATCGAACGCGCATACCCGTTATGCGCCATATCTGCGATCTTGCATAATTGTGTTTTGTCAAACGCCGCATTTGTGATCACCGCACCAATCGTCGTATTTTCTACAAACCGGTTTTCTACCGGCGTATAACTTTCATACATCAACTCTGTCGTATTTCGAAATCCGTTTTTATCCTCGTTCAACAATCCAGCAAGTTTCTCGTTGGTACGATAATCATAAATATCTCCCAGCGCATTCACTGCTACCACAGCTCCTATGATCAAATCTCCCTTGCGAACCACATAACTTCCGATACCGGATTTCATACAGTATTCCATATCCATAAATTTACCGACGGTCGCGCCACAACCGGCTCCATAATTTCCGTCCTTATAATTTCCTTCCATCGCAGCTGCACATGCCCGATAGCCCATATCCGCATCCGGTCGAACATGGAAATCTCCCACTGTCAGATCAAATAAATCTGACTGACAGACCAACGGCACTTTTGTTACACCTACATCGAATCCAATGTCATGTTCCTCTAAATACTTCATCACACCGCCTGCCGCATCCAGACCAAACGCGCTACCACCTCCAAGAACCAGTGCATGAATGGTCTGTGCCGCCGCCTTTGGTGCAAGTAATTGCGACTCTCTTGCTGCAGGGCCACCTCCCCGCACGCTGACGCCTGCGGCAAATCCATCCGCGTTATCTGCCAAAAAAACCGTCACACCGGTTGCAGCCTCTTTGTTTTCCACCTGTCCTACATGAATATTTGGTATTTCTGAAACTTTAATTTGCTGAAATCCTTCCATTTTTTCATCCTCCCGTTTTCTTATTTTCACTCTATTAAGTTTACCTGTAAAAAGTTTTTATTCTCATATTGATAATGCGTGGTTTCTGTCATCTGTCTTGCCAGCAACATGGATAACACATTCTCCTCTTCTGTATCGTAAGGATTATATGCTTCCCCACCATATTCAAAGTTCAACTCCAATTTGCCATCCACTTCAAAATAGCCAACACAAACAAATATATCCTGTGTCTTTTTGATCAGATGCTGCAAAACAATTTCCTCTATCAACAGTTGAAGTCGATTTATCTGTCTGGCACTCAGAAAGCGAATTCGTCCAAATTCCTGTAACTTTGCATTCATACCATAAAAATCAAAATCCTTCGACGTAATGTGGTATTCCCAAGTGCAAAGTCTTTTGACAAATGCTCTTGTTTTTTCCCGTTTCGGACGCTCAAAAATCTGCTGTGGTGTCCCTTCTTCGTAAATCACCCCCTCATCCATGTAAAACACACGCGTGGCAATCTCCTTTGAAAACTTCATATCATGTGTCACTACCATCATAGTTAGTCCTTGATCAGCCAGCTTTCGGATTACCGCCTGCACTTCACTGACCATAGATGGATCGAGTGCAGAAGTCGGTTCATCAAATAAAATTATTTCTGGTCTCATGGCCAGACAGCGGGCAATTGCGACCCGCTGTTTTTGTCCACCTGATAATTCATCCGGATAGGCATACAATTTTTCTCCCAGACCAACCATTTTTAACAGATACCGTGCATTCTCATATGCCTCCTGTTTTTTCACTCCGAGCAGATCCATTGGTCCCATCATCACATTTTCGATCACCATTTTATGACTGAACAGGTAAAACGACTGAAATACCATGCCGATTCGTTGTCTCATCTTCAAAATATCTGTCTCTTTTTCCGTCAGGTCTACCCCATCTATAAGTACTTGACCGCCTGTCGGCCTCTCTAACTGATTGATACAACGTAGCAGTGTACTTTTTCCTGTACCGGAAGGACCGATGATCGAGATCACATCGCCCTTTTTGATCTGCGCATTTACATCTTTTAATGGAGTAACTATTCCATATTGTTTTTTCAAATGCTTAATCTCGATCACTCTGTCTCACCCCCTTGATGGTTCTTGGTCTATGCTTTGGTTCCAAATAAATTTCCAGTTTCTTTATCAGAAAGATTATTCCATAAGCAAGCAAAAAATAAATCACAGCAACTGCGATCAACGGAAAAAACGCTTCGTATGTTCGACTTCGGATAATGTCTCCTGCCTTTGTCAAATCTTGGATAGTAATATATCCCACTACAGAAGTCCCCTTGATCATTCCGATCACTGCGCCATTGTATTGTCCCACCATATGTCTTGCTGCCTGTGGAAATGTGATTTTTCGAAAAATCTGCCACTTATTATATCCCATCGCAGAAGCCGCTTCGATTTCTCCTGGATCAACTGCCTTAACCCCTGTATTCAGTAAGCCTGCAACCGTATTTGCAAAATCCAGCGAAAAGGCTAAAACCGCCACCCATACCGCAGGAATCTGTGTTTTTGAAAAAATAATGTAATAAAATACCATTAAAATCACAAGTGTTGGCATGCCATCCCAAATGGTACTAAATCCTTCTGACAATGCTCTCACCGGTTTCCTTTTACTGCGCAGCGCAAAACTATACAAAAATCCAAGAACTGTCCCAAACACCAGAGACAAAACAGAAATCTGAACAGTTACCAGTAATCCGTTTCCAATCATTTTCCAGCGTTGCTCTGCTACAAATGTGCGGTGAAAGCTATTGCGAATCCGTGTCAGTATCCCCTGCTCGGTTTCCTGATTCTGATAATATACAGCCACCGTACCACTTTCATAGGTCGGCTCTGTGAAATCTACCGACTGTGCTCTCTCTTTTGTCACTGTGATGCAGCCAATTGCAACATCCGTTTTTTCGGTCTTAATACTTGGCATCAAAGCATTGAAATCCATATTTGTCACTTGTATGTCATATCCTAATTTTTCCGCCACACGTATCATTAATTCCGTGTCATATCCAACAATTTCGTTATCCTGCACATAGCAAAACGGTTCCTGTATAATGTACCCATAACAGTGGACACAGGAATTAGTGTAGTACCCGTTTTTCGGACACCTACACAA
>JBJENW010000164.1:0-2359 GCA_051880395.1 Lachnospiraceae bacterium
TATATGCACCTCCATGTATAGTGTATAGTGCACGTTTTGGTTTGGAAATGCACTATTAATACACTTTAATGGAGGGGTATAGCACACAAAAAACAATCGGTACATATGTACTTGTATCTTGACAATTGAATTTTGATTTCATACATGATGTGAGGACATGCGGAGCTACTAGTCAGATTCGCCATGAGATACCTGTTCATTTTGAGTTAACGTGGAGGAATGTTGAAACATTACATTAAAGCGAAGGTATGGAGCGAAAAGAATTTGGCAAAATGCGTAACAGTCACACAGGGCAATAAAGCATATTTGTCCAAGTTATTTTGGCAAGTGTTGTATTGGCATTTATTTGCTATATAGTTTCCGGAAATGGCGGAGAATCAGGAGGAGTAGACACTACTTCCTTAGTGAATACAGGTATTGATACTCCTCTCTCCAGAGTGACAGAAGAGGCAAGACCTATGTGGAACTGGATTGTATCCAATGAAAATTATCTTGAAACTTATCACAGCATATTTGATCCACTGATCAGCGGCTATTTTGAGGTAGGAAAGTTTGAATCTGAAATAGATTCCTTATATGAAATGATTTACCTGTATGTGGAAAAAGATCCGTCTGCATTTTATTCTGCTGACGAGTTTACAACTGCATATAAGACGATGAAACAGTTCTGTCTGCTGCGGGCAGAAAGCATTCGCCTGCAATTAAACGGCAATCTGTCTACAAAGAGCAATGAACAAGACTCATCAAATCAGGTTGATGCTTCCGGAATCAATATTCGCAGTATGGGTAGTCAGGGCGGAGGGCGAGAAGATAGTGCAGGTGGCTTTAGCACTATGCCGCAAATGAACATTCCGTCTATGCCAAATCCGGAAAACAATTCTCAATCTGCCACACCCACGGAATCAGACAAATAGTCTTATTGAAAATGCAAAATTAAGACTCCTTACTACCGGCATCGCTTCGGCGGTAAGGAGTCTTTTTATCTGAGTATTTTTACTTGTTATTTATGTTTATCTTTCCTTGGACTTTTCTCCCACAATTCGTCTGCAACAGGTTTCCAGTTCTCGGCGTAATGGTCGCACTTGGAACAGAGATGTTCCACACTTTCCGGAGACTGGAGGTCTGTGGAATGGGCAACAGCGCAGGAAACCATTTCACGGAGTTTTTCCGGATTTTCAAGCATCGGGCAGGGGCGCAACATATTTTTATTGAAAGGCTGTCTCTGATGGTACGCCATCATCATAGGCGAGCGTAATGCTTCCAAGAGTGTTTTTTCCCGGATATTGGAATCGGAGTAATGTACGAATACGCAGGGATCAATGTCTCCAGTGTTGTTGATGCATTCATAATAATTTACTCCTTTGTTAGGATGTGATAAAAAAGTTTTCAACCGCAGATACTGCCTCCTGCTCATCAGTATCTGTTGCTATAATGGATATAGATATTCCCTCTGTAAAGCGAAATGCCATGACACCCATTATGCTCTTGGCATTGGCTCGGCGCTGACCGTTTTCAATAAAAATTTCACTGTTAAATTGACAGGCAAGCTGTATGAATTCTGGTGTGTTTATTCCTTTAATATCTGATACTGTGATTTCTTTCTCATATAGGATCCTCTTCTAAATATGATATTTTTCGCATCTTCTTTTTATTTCTTTTCCTCATGTTCCAAACCACAGGTTTCAGAAAGCTTTTTCAGGATTTTTCCTGCAAAGTCCCGTCCTCCTACACCGAAGGAAACAGCAAATGCTACGGCAAGGGCGGCAATGATCAGGATAAAGGCAGTATTCACAATTTCTTTTGCAATGCCAAGTTCGCTTAATACCATAAAGATTCCAATTGTATAAATGGCAACTCTGCTGACCATGGCTAAAACAGTATGGTTCCCTTTCATCAGTGCCTTACCAGCCAGTCCATCACATACATAGCAGGCGAGTAGAATCAAGGCGGATGCCAGTATATAAGGCATATAGCCTATGATGGCATTTCCAATATTCGTAAGGACGGAAAGATGCAGTACACTGAAACTTTCCACGATAAAGAAAACGACCATGATGATATGTACGGTTTTTCCAATCACTTTTGATAAAATAAAGCTGTTTTCCTTTTCTCCCAAATGTTCTTGTAGTTTTGCATCAAAACCGGTAGAAGCAATCAGGCTTTCCACAATATTCCCAGAAAACTTTGCAACCATGCAGCCGATGATAATGATGACCAGTGCAGCCAGTATATTGGGAATAAATTCAAAAATTGTGTCGAGCATCAGAATTGCCGGGGTAGAAACAGCCTCGATGTTTAACACCTGAAGGGCAGCAATGATGACAGGAATCAGAATCAGCACATATACGATGTATGCCAG
>JBJENW010000165.1:0-2327 GCA_051880395.1 Lachnospiraceae bacterium
TTTTCTTTTGCCGCGATTGCAGCCGCAAGACCTGCCGGACCGCCTCCTACGATTACCAGATCACAATTTCTCATCTTACATTCCTCCTTCCATTCTTCCGAATATCCTTCAATTCCAAATGCAATTCCCTTGCAAGAATTTCCATTACTTTCGGAGTACAGAATCCAGCCTGACAACGTCCCATGCCCGCTCTGGTACGTCGTTTAACTCCATCCAGCGTTGTTGCTCCCAAAGGTCTGTGAATCGCATCCAGAATCTCACCTTCTGTAATCTGCTCACATCTGCATACAATCTGACCATATGCAGGATTCTCCCGAACACATCGATTCTGCTCTTCTTTCGGAAGCTCCATGAAGCGTACAATTCCTTTTCTTTCTTCTACAAAATTCTCTTTTTCTTTCAGTTCCATCTTTTCAGCCAGAATATCCCGGACATAAATACCAATCGCCGGAGCACTGGTTAAGCCTGGAGATTCGATTCCTGCCACATCAATAAATCCTTTTGCATCTTCAACTTCACCGATAATAAATTCCCCATGTTCTTCATGCGCTCTAAGTCCGGCAAAAGACGTAATCACCTGCTTAAACGGGATATTTTTAACAGACTTTGTACATTTCTCCAAAACTTCCTGAAGTCCTTTGGCCGTTGTTGCTGTGGCTTCTTTATCCTCTATATCAATTGCAGTCGGACCAAGCAGCAGATTACCATGAATCGTCGGCGTTACCAACACTCCCTTTCCCTTTTCAGTCGGGAGCTGGAAGATCGTGTGTCTGACCAAGTCACCTGCTGTCTTATCCAGAAGACAGTAATCTCCTCTGCGAGGCGTAATATGTATCTTCAGTTCACTAACCATATTGTGAAATACATCCGCATATACCCCCGCCGCATTAATTACATATTTTGTTTCAAATACACCTTGATTTGTCTGGATTCGATAGTCTTGTCCCACTCTTTCAATTAACTGAACTTCTGTTCCCAGCTTGAATTCCACACCATTTTGTGCGGCATTTTCTGCATAAGCAATATTCATGCCAAACGGACATACAATTCCTCCAGACGGGATATGCAACACTGCATACACTCCATCCGCCAGATTAGGTTCCAGCTCAAGTGCCTGCTCGCGTTTCAGGATTTTCATTCCTTTCACACCGTTTTCTTTTCCCTGCTCCAACAATTTCTCCAACGCAGGAATTCCCATTTCATTCTGACACACAACCATGGAACCATTTCTTTTAAACTCAAAATCCAGCTTTTTCGACATCTCATCCATCATAGAATTGCCCAGTACATTCAGTTTTGCTTTCAAGGTTCCAGGCTTTGCGTCAAACCCACCGTGCACAATTCCACTATTTGCTTTGCTCGTCCCTTCACATATATCGCTCTCCCGTTCCAGCACACAGATATCCAGCTGATATCTGGACAACTCTCTTGCTATCGCACATCCTGACACTCCAGCTCCGATAATGATTACATCTTTCATACTTGCTCTTCCCCTTTCTATAACTTCCAAACATTTGGATTTGTAGATGAAATTGCTGCTGCCCCTGCGGAAATAGCTCCTATAATATCTTCCTTATCAGAAATCAGGCCACCGCAGATAATCGGTACTGATATTTTTTGAACAATCTGCTGTGTAATCTTTGGCATGATTCCCGGTAATATCTCCATAATGTCTGGCTTTGCCTGTTCTGCTTGTTTTGATATATTTTTCAAGGACATCGAATCCAGTATAAACACACGAAATACGGTAAACATTCCTAATTCCTTTGCTCTTTTTAACAACGTAAGTCTTGTGGAGATAATGCCATCTGCCCGGGTCTGTTCTTTCATAAAATCTACTGCGATTTCTTTACTTCCAATCCCGCCCAGCAAATCCATATGTACAATTGCAATCTTATGTGCATCTTTTACCTTCTTTACAATCTTTCCAATATTGCAGATATCTCCATATAATATAAATACGATCTTTGATTCTGTCTTAAGACATGTCTCCAGCCCTTCCTGATCTTTGACCGCTGTAATGATCGGATTATCTTCAATTGCTTCCAATATTTCTTCATGCGTATACATCATATACAACCTTCTTCCTGAATACGTTTTCATCTATAGCATCTATCTTTCATGCAATAAAAAAGAGCAAAGCTATATATAGAAAACTATATAATCACTTCGCTCATTTTCTCCTAGTAATCATCTATATATCAGTATAGCATACCTTTGTAGTAAATACAATGATTTTGTCGACAAATCCTCTAATATCTGTTATGTACATCTTCTGCAAAGCACATGACGTCTCTCATCTTCAGCACAGTTCCGTCATCCAGCAC
>JBJENW010000166.1:0-12971 GCA_051880395.1 Lachnospiraceae bacterium
GATATTTTTCGCCCTCCAAAAAAGTAGTGGGTAGATGAACGTAGTGGTTAGCCCGACAAATAGAAATTTGGTCTTGCATTTTTGGAAAAAACGTGCTACGATATCGGAAAGAAATATTTTGAATAGAATTTCGGTCCCGTAGCCGCGGGACGCGAGAAGATTGCCATTACCTACGGGCACCCCTTAGGGGAACTAGAGCTTTATGCATTGAGAAGAGATATACTGCGTATAGCTTTGTTGCTGTACGCAGTTTTTTTGTACTTAAAAACAAACTTCTTTTATCAGTTGACCCAGCGTTTTGCGCAATCAGGACGAGTAGGAGGATGAATTTTATGGAAAAAAAAGAAACCGTTCAGATGAAAAAAACAACAATGAATCAGCTGCTAAAACTGGCAATTGACTTAAAGAACAGAGGGGAGGATGAAATCTGTTTTCAGTTATTGCAAGAATTGGCAGATACAGAAGATCCAAACGCAGTAAATAAGCTGGCATATTGCTATAACGAAGGAATCGGGACGGATCCGGATGAAGAAAAGGCGTTTGAATTAGCGAAACAAGCAGAGAAACTTGGAGCCGAGTGTGCAGGCGGAAATGTGGCGTTTTGTTACTATGAAGGAAAAGGTGTTGATGTCGATTATGAAAAGGCTTTTCAACATGCCAACAAGGCAATCGAGGTTTACGAGAAAGATCCGAATGCACTTCGCGTGTTAGGTCTCTGTTATGGATACGGTCATGGTGTAGTGCAGAATGTAGAGCGGGGAAAACAATTCCTTCAGGAAGCAATCGAGTTTTCTAATGAAGGTGCACAGTGCCGTATAGCACAGAAGTGTTATGAAGAACTAGAAGCGTTTTTAGAAGAAACAAAAACGGATGCGAAACCAGAACCTGTGGCAAAGAAAGAACAGATTACAGAAACATTGCGGACGTTACTCGGGCTTTTGGAAGACTGGGAAAAGGAATAAGTCGAAACGAAGGAGGTGCAAATATGCTAGCAGCATATAATCGGTCACACGGAGTGTTTGGCAAAGCATTATATGAAAAAGACGCTGAAAAACTGCAGTCCATGCGGGAGATTTACGAAAAGGATCCGCAAGGGGCTACCAAACAGTTGGTGCATGTCTTAAATATTTTTTCAAGAATTCAAGAGGACACCGAAGAGTTAACGGCAAGAGCTGAGATTTTGCTGGATGTACAGAAAGCATGGAATCAACCGGTTTTGCAATGGGAAGGAGAGGTAGATTCGTTTTTGGGTTTCGATGTCATGCGGTATTTCGAGTCGAAAAAGGGAAATGCAGAAATTCTTTTGAAATTGCTGCCAAAAGAAAAAGAGGTTTCTTTTTCAACCGAAAATAATCTGAGCGGAGCAATTGCCCTGGTAGAAACTTGTCCTGAGCCATTTCAAAAAGGTCTCTGGAAATTTCATCCGTCTAATATGTCTTTTTTGAACAAACTCATGCAGATGGAGCACTGGAATCAGACCTTACAGACTGTTTCTGAATGTTGCCAATTGGATCAGATTGTAATGGTAAAAAACAAACTGTTGACGGAAACGATACAAAAAGCAATCTGTCGGATGAAAGAGCCGATCGGACAAAAACAATTGGATGTTTTATGTAAAAAAATCAGTGCCCTTCCAGAATTATCAAAACAGGAGATGGAAGAAATAGAAAATTTACTAAAAGAAAGATATCAAAATGGAGAATGCTCGGATGCATTTTACATCCGCCTAAAAAAGGAGATGAGAAAATTATGCAAATGCCTTTAGAACGCATGTTCACGATCGTAAAGCAAAAGGAATCTTTAAAAGAACAAATAGCATATTTAAAGGAGCATGAACTGTTTGGGGAACGAATGCTTGCCGTTGCACCGGCAAATAGAGATCACCAATACTATTTTCTGTATGCGGGGGTGCCCGCCTGCTGTGTGCTTACCAAAGAGAACCAATTGTTGGATGTACTTTTGCAGGAAAAGTACTGCTCGCTGGAAGGAGAGCGCTATGAATATCTGAATGACACCAGAATGGCAGCCAAAAGCGATGTGCTTGCGATTGTCGATTTACAGTTACATACAGCGGAACAGATGTCTGGCTGTATGACTGCCAAGTTAATCGGAAAAATCGTATGGCACCGCGAAATCTGTGATCCTATCAACCTTTCCCAAGAGGATATGCGAATGATGCGGGAATGGGAAGAAAAAATGAAATACTGGAGGCGTATGCATGACAGTCTGGAATAAAATATGGGAAAAGTACCGGGATTTCGAGCCATATTATGCCTGTGTGCTGCAGCCACTCATTCCGCTGGCAGATGAAGAAGAAAAATTCCTCTGCTCTACGGATGGCAAGTATTTGTTTTATCACCCCAAACGTCTGGAGGTTGTATGGAAGCATCCTAAGAACTGGAGCTGGATGGTGGCATCACTGAATCATTTGGCACTGCATCTTTTGCAGGGAGACATCGCAACGGCTGCACGCGGGGTGGTAGATACGGACTTGTTTAATCTTGCGGCGGAACTTTCGGTAGACCGGCAGCAGAACGGGATTCCAAATCGAAGTGGAAAGCTGCAGGAATTTCTGAAAAAAACAGAAGCCCTGCAGCCGTATTTAAGCACGGCGGAGTGGTACAAACTTTTGGATGAGTGGAATGTCGATGGTGCCTTGCAGCCACGCGAAAATTTTAAAGAAATTCAGATGGATGACCATTCCTGCTGGTATCGGATGCGGCTATCCGCAAGACAGCAGGAGGCGGGCGGCAATGGAACACATTCGCCACAACCAAATCACATGCAACAGCAAAAAGGGCTGGTTGAAAAGAAACAGCAGGATGAACAGCAAAAGGAAGAAAATGACAAAAATAAGACAAAGCAGAATAGCCGTGATACAAGGGATAACAAGGAACAGCACTACTATGAGAAGAACAGACAAGAACAGCGCAGACAACCCAATGACGGGCTTTTGGATTGCCGACAAGGAGCGAATGATTCTGACCAAACAGAACAACTTCGATGTGCCAAAACCCCACCGAAAAATTTCTATGATGTGATGCGGCAGCATTTGCGGTGGGTGGAAGCGGAAAATAAAGCGGAAGAAATCGATTATCGTCTATACGGTTATGCACAGGAACTTTATGGAGACACATTATTGTGTGAACCGCCGGAAGAAGGATTAGAACAGGTCATACGTCGCATCGCGATTGCCATTGACGTGTCGGGCAGCTGTAGCGATTGCTATCCGGAGTTTTTAAAAGACGTTTTTGATTTTTTACAGAAAGCAGAGGAGACGGAGCTGAAATTAGAATTGTATTTGCTGTTCATCGACACCAGGATACAAAAAGAGGTTTTGATTCAAAGCTTCACAGACTTTGAAAAAATATTGAAAGAAAAAATTACAGGATTTGGCGGAACCGATTTTTGTCCGCTGCAGGAATGGAGCAATGCGCTGGATGTGCCATTGGAAGCCTTGTTTGTATTTACAGACGGCTTTGCAGATTTTCCGGAAACAGCACCGGATTATAAGTATTATCTAGTCATGAGACCGGAGGATATCGATGATATAGAAAATGCATCATACATGGATCTGCCTGCCTATGCAGAGATTTTGAAATTGGAGGAAGAAACATGCGTTTAGAGAAAACAAAAAAAACATTTTCGGGAGAAACCTATACGGTGGACAGTGCAAAAACGGAGATTTCGCATATTGTCACGCAATACCTTCAGAAAAAAGAAGACGGCAGCTATAAAATGGATAAAAACGATCAGCGTCCAATTTATTTGATCGGTGAACCGGGAATCGGAAAAACAGAACTGGCAAAAATGATTGCACACGAATTTGGTCTTGGCATTGTCACGTACGATATGACAACCCTGACTCGCTCGAATGTCGTTGGCATGCCGGTGATCCATACAGTAAACGGTATGGAAGCCACAGAAAATACAATGTCCGAAGTACTGATGGAAGTACACAAACAGATCGAGGCGGGAAAAACAGAGGGAATCCTTTTGCTTGACGAATTCAACTGCTGCTCGGAACTACTTCTGCCGATGGCATTGCAGTTTCTGCAAAAAAAAGTGCTGGGAAACCATGAACTGCCGGATGGATGGGTGATTCTGTTATGCGGCAATCCGCAGGACCGGGTGTATAATCGTTCAGCGAGAAGTTTTGATGTCGCGATTCTTGACCGGGTGCGCATCTTGTACATGGAACCGGATGTGGAATCCTTTTTGGCGTATCTGAACAAAAAGCAGAAACATATGTGTGTGTATCTGTATCTGCAGCAGCATCCGGATGACTTGAACCGCTGTGAGAAAAAAGACGGAAGTTCGGAAGCAGCATACACGACACCGCGTGCGTGGGCGCAGCTCGCGGATACCCTTAGCGACTGGGAGGAACAGGGCTGGCAGGTGACTCGCGGCCTGATTCAACAGTACATACACGATGACCGCGTCGTACAGTCATTTTTTACCTTTTACGATCTGTGTCATGACGAATCTTTGTTTACGCTGTTGGAAGATGCGGTCGAAAACGGAAAGATCAATCCGCTCGTAGAACAGCTGAAAGAGAACAAAAAGCAGGCATTTTTAGTTCTTCCGTGGATGGATACGCGTACGCATGAGATTGCAGAAACCTTTCAAAAGCGAAAGACAAAAAAGGAGATCAAGCGGATGGATCACGCCATCGATTTAATGATGATGAGTGAGAATGCAGCGGCAAGAGAAGTATTCGAGCGCAGACTGCTCTTACTTCCGGAGTTGTTTGATATGGCAGAAAAAGCGCCGGACAGTCTGGTGGCAAAAGTATTGTCGCACCGGGCAGAGCTGTCCTACACGATGGATTTTCGAAAGGAGTGAAGATAGATGGAACAGGAAACAGGGAGCGTAAAGATGCGTTTCGGAAAAAACTGGCGAGAAGTATCTGCCAGAGAGTTGGAGGATCTGTTGGAACAATTGGAGTGTCTGGGCATTGAGCTTGGCGGCGGGTGCAGAGAGTACGAGGGAAGTGAATCTTTGGAGCATATGGAACGCCTGTGTCAGATTTTCGCAGAATTGACATCGTATGGAACTGTTGTGAGAGAGATTTTGTGGAATTATAAACAACAAACGATGATCGGGGAGAAAGATGTGATTTCGATGCTTCGCTACGAGTATGACTATCGCAGAAAAGAGTGGTTCTGGCAAAACAGATGGCCTTATTTAGCAATGCAGAGGCGGTTTAACCAGCATAGAATAACCATTCAGGATGAATACAAAAGTTTTACGGATGAGCGTGAGATTCCATACGATCTGGCCTGTGAGATGATGAACATCGTAAACACCAATTCTTCCTGCATTTTGCGATTCGGTAAAGAAGTACCGCGTATAAGAAGAACTGATTTAAAAGAAGCGTATGAAAGCTGCATGGAAAAATCGGAGTTTTCCATCGTCTCGCTACTGAAGGAATCTTCTTTGTCCGATGTGGTGCAGGCAGATGATTCCTGTGACGGTGTCTGGGTAGATTTAGAAGGCGAAACCATCCGAGTGATGGCGTAAGAAAGGAGAATACATATGGGAAGAACATTAGCACATATAGAAAAGATTGAGTGGATCGAGCCGATTCCACGCAAAGACCGCATCGCGCTGGCAGGGGTGCTGGGCTGGACGGTCATTGTCAACAAAGATGAGTACAATGTTGGAGACAACTGCGTCTTTTGCGAGATCGATAGTGTGTTTCCGGAAAAACCGGAATATGAATTTTTGAGAAAAAGAAAATTTCGCATTAAAACGATGAAAATGGGCGGGGTGTTAAGCCAGGGGATCTGTTTCCCCTTGAGTGTACTCCCGAAAGGATCGTACAAAATCGGCGATGACGTGACGGAACTGATGGGTATCACGCAGTTTGAAGGAACGATGGATCAGGAAGAACAGCCATCAAAAGAACGTGAAGCACAACCGAAAAAAAAGTACCCAAAGTTTTTGATGAAACAGCAATGGTTTCGCAATTGGGTCACACCAAAGAAACAGACACAGGGTTTTCCATCTTTCATCGCAAAAACAGATGAGCAGCGGGTACAGAACGTCCCGTATGTGTTGAAGATGGACTGCAAATGGGTGGCGACGGAAAAGGTGGACGGACAGTCAGGATCCTTTACGCTGCAACGCGTGAAAGGCAGACATTTCTGGAACAAAGATACCTTTGATTTTGCAGTTTGTTCGCGCAATCTCAGGCTTCCGAAAAAGAATGATTCCTCCTACTGGAGCGTCGCACAAACCTATCATATCAAAGAAGTGCTGCAAAATCTGATCGGGGAACAGGAATGGGTTGCCATCCAGGGAGAATGCGTTGCTCCGAACGTTCAAAAGAACAAATACAAAGTAACAGAGCCGGACTTGTATGTATTTAATCTGATCTATCCGGAGGGGAGAGTCGGATCTATCAAAGCAAAGAAGATCGTAGAAGAACAGGGATTGAAATTTGTACCGATTATTGAGACAGACGTGGAACTGAAAGGAAAGAGCGTTGCGGACGTTCTCGCTTACGCAGATGGAAAAAGCCAGTTGTATGATACGCTGCGCGAAGGTATCGTATTTCGAAATGTGGATGGAACACAGTCCTTTAAGGCGGTAAGCCCGGAGTTTTTGATCAAGCATAACGAATAGTGGAAAAGGAGATTGCAATGGGAAATAAAAAAATGCAGAGAGACGATTTGGGCAACCGTATGAAAGGAAACTACGAAACAATTCCAAAAATCCGGCTGATGCGTCGGACACCGGTCATTATCCGGATTGACGGAAAAGCATTTCACACACTGACCAAAGGTTTTCGCAGACCATTTGATCCGGTTCTGATGAAAACCATGCAGCAGACGATGTTATATTTGTGCGAAAACATCCAGGGATGTGTGCTGGGTTACTGCCAGTCGGATGAAATTTCGCTGGTGCTGATCGATTATCAGAGATTCACCTCCAGCGGCTGGTTCGATTACGAAATTCAAAAGATGGTATCCGTTTCCGCCAGCATGGCAACGATGGAGTTTAACCGTAGATTTCGGGAGAATGCAGAAGCGGCAAAGGAGGAGGCAGCAAATAAAGAAGATTCTGTGTTTAAGGCTTATGAGCATGCAATGCAGATTGGGGCGATGTTTGATTCGAGAGTTTTCAATATTCCGAAGGAGGAGGTCACCAATTATGTGTACTGGCGCCAGATTGATGCCAGCCGAAACAGTGTGCAGATGGTCGGACAGGCGAACTTCAGTCAAAAAGAATTGCACTGCAAATCCTCAAGTGACATTCAGGATATGCTGATGCTGCAAAAGGGAATCAACTGGAATGACTATTTGACAGTGGAAAAACGTGGCTGTTGTGCAGTGAAAAATAAGAGCGATGAATCGGAGCGCAACTGGGTGATCGATACAGAGATTCCAATTTTCAAAGGAGAGGACAGAGCGTATATCGAAGAGCTGATTTATGTAGGAGAAGTTTAATGTACTCTCGGAGTCTCTTTGTGCTTGATTTTGTGAGATGATTTTTTGTCAGATGTGCACAAATTTATGAGGCGTACGTGGAACGTACGTTGATTAAATTTGTGTGCATCTGGCGGAAAATCAGCCGCAAAAGCAGGCGCAAGGGAGATTCCGAGAGTACATTTTAAAGAAAAGGAGAATTGAAATGAAGATTAGAAGTGATTATGTAACAAATTCAAGCAGCAGTAGTTTTGTTATTGCATATAAATCTTTTCCGGATATAGACGAAGAGACATTAACAAAGTATCCGCTTTTAAAGAACTATAAGAATTTGCTTGAGGATATTTTGTTAACAGCAGGTTCTTTTGATACATCAAGCGGAACTGTGTCAAGAACCAGAGAAGAATTTGATGAAGAGTTTGTATCAACATATGGCAGAAATGGAGAGAGTACAGTAGAACGCATTTTGGAAGACGATGAAGAGTTGGCAGATTTTTATCATGACGCAGTCGAGTATTTGGAAAAAGGATATTGTATTTTGGATAAATCAGTAGGATATGATGATTCATCTTTTGTAGATATTCTTCGTGTACTTGCAGAAGATGAAGCAATCGATATTATTTCTGAGGAGGAAATGTAAAGGCTGCAAAAAACTTGTCAGTCCAGTGGATTGAGCGAGGGATTTTGATGTAAATTGTATTTTGAATTTTAAAGACGTGTGGAAAATTTATGAAAAAATGGAGGTTATAAAATGATCAAAAAATATGACAAGAAAAACAAATTCGTATCTGTCTTTCACCCGGATACAGGTTTTTATCTAAGAAGTGGAATTCTGGAAAATGGAAAAGACACAGGAATTGATCCTTTTATGGCATCCTTTCCGGAATTGCTCGATATCGGGATTATGCAAACGTGTGTGTGTAGCCACAAATGCAATGTCGATTGTTATCAGAGAGCCATTGACCGGACCGGTAACAATATGTCGGTCGAAGATTTTGAATCTATTTTAAAACAAGGCAAAGGCAAATTGTTTCAAGTGGCATTAGGCGGGGCCGGTGATGTCGATACGCATGAAAATTTCGAGGAAATTGTAAAGCTGTGCAGAGAATATGATATTGTACCAAACTTTACAACAAGTGGAATTCTTCTGACAAAAGAAAAAGCTGAAATCTGCAAGAAATACTGTGGGGCTGTTGCCGTATCAGAGCATTTTGCGGATTATACAAATCGGGCATTAGATTTGCTGATGAAAGCCGGTGTGAAAACGAATATCCATTATGTATTGAGCAATAAGAGCATTGATACGGCGATTGATCGATTGAAAAATAACAGTTTTAAGCGTGGAATAAATGCCGTTGTGTTTCTCTTGTACAAGCCGGTAGGTCTTGGTGTCGAGGAGAATATGCTAAAGGCAGATGATCCAAGGGTAAAAGAATTCTTTGAATTGATTGACAAGGGAACGTATCATCACAAAATCGGCTTTGATAGCTGCTCTTGTTCCGGAATCGTAAATTTTTCTGACAATATCAATCCCGACAGCCTGGATTATTGTGAAGGCGCAAGATTTTCCGCTTATATTGATGCAGATGGAAACATGATGCCCTGCTCTTTTGCCAATCAGAACAGCGATTGGTTTGTGAGCTTAAGAGAACATACCATTCAGGAGGCATGGGACAGTGAAATCTTTGAGAAGTTTCGGTATTCATTGAGAAACTCTTGTGGTGGGTGTAAGAATCGGGCTAATTGTGCGGGTGGTTGTCCGCTCGTCAATCAGATTACGTTATGCAATAGAAAAGAAAGAAAATTTGTATCATGATAAATGCAAATAGAAGGAATTACGATGAAGCAGCAAAAGGTTTGAGTCGTTTGGGGTAGGAAAGGAGTATGGAAATGTGTAGAAATGAAAAAGTGACAAACAGCTTAAAACAAAGATTTTGCAAAGACCGGAAATTATCCATACAGGTTTATCGAGAACCATATTTCAGCGAGCGAATCGAACTGCTCGGAGCCGGGCAGGACTACAGGGAATTTGAAAATCTGTTAGAAGAAAAATTCGAGAACGATCAAGAAACATATTTTGCGTATGCGGATGAACTACAGGAAAAAATAATTGCATACATCAAAAATTCAGAGACATTTATCGCATTGAATAAAGATGATATGAATCAGTATGCCGTAGATACAAATGTGCGAAAAGGAAATGTATTTGGGGAAGCATATGAAGGGAAAAAAATGCTCAGCATTGATCTGGCAAAAGCAAATTTTAGCGCACTCGTATATTACGGAAAGCTGAAAGACAAACCGTTTCATCACAATAGTTATTCCTGGGAAGAGTTCATGAAACAATTTACGGATATTTCGTATTTTGCCCGTTCCAAATATCTTCGACAGGTTGTATTTGGAAATTGTAATCCGAAACGACAGATCACATTTGAGAAATATATCATGAGCATTGTTTTAAAAGAATTGCAATTCCATGTAAATGTGGAACATGCAATGATTGCTTTTTACAATGATGAGATTGTATTCGATGCCGATCTGTTGTCGGAGGATGAGATTTTAACTTTGAAAAATAAAGTATTGGAATTATCCGAACACATGATACCACTGCACTATGAGCTGTTTGAAATCGGACATGTCTTAAATACCAAAACATACATGAAAAAAATGATAGATTCAAATAACGGGAAAACATTGGAACTGAAATGCAACAATCCGATCGAAACCATTTTGATTCAGCGAAAATTGCATGGAGAAGAGATTCGGGAGACAGATAAAGTGTTTATGAGTGAATATGGTTTGGCTGAATTGCTGCATGTGCCGGAGATAGAATTGCCGTTTTAGCCGAAAGCAACGGATATGGGAATCTCTTTTCAGAGCATACATGTTGTCATATGGGATAGGAGGATTAAAAAATGATTCAATTATGTGACTGGTATCTGGAAGAGGAAAACTATATCAGTAAAGAATGGCGTATGGATAACGGTATGTTCGAACTGCCACGAGATGTTTTCGCATATGGTTGTGTCTTTGACCACCCAAATTCCAGATTTTATGATGGCAAAAGGATTCATACGAGCGCAGTAAAAAAGATTTGCCTGGATTCTTCGAAAAACCGTTGGATTCTGCTGACGAAGTCCGACCATACCTATGAGTTATTGTTTTCGGAAATGAATCTGGAGCGGTTCGAAACCACGCAGAGCTGTTTTGGGCAATTAGAGGTAGCATCACCGGACATTGCCGTATATCAATCTTGCAGACAGAAAGAAGAAAAAAAGCTGCTTTCTCGTATTTCGGCTTTCCTTGAGAATGAGCATCTGTATCTGCTTTTATATGGAGTTTATCCACAAAAAGCGATTTATAAAAATAAGGCAGGAGAGCTTGAACATTTTTCAATCGAGCAACTGCCAGCATCACGAACGTTTCAAATTACAGATACCAAAGGCGAAGTGGTGCTTCGGTATCGTGTGGATCTGATGTTTATCATCCTGGAATATTGGTCTGAAACCATACAGGCATTGCAGATGGAATGCCGGGGACAGATTGAAGTATCCCAAAAAAACAGACAGATACTGCTTCGCAAGGAAGATCGAACGATTCTAAGACGAGAGGAATGGGAAAAAATTTACGAAGATAAATAGGTTGATTCATTCATACAAGTTGCAAAGTGGTGAGGAGGAATCGTATGCATCCAATTTATAGTGATTTTAAAGAAATAAGAAAACGACCGGATTTTGTCGACCGGACAGAAAGTTTGAAATATTTGCAGTCACATTATAATGGCAGAATTTTACAGGGGCCTCAGGGATGTGGAAAATCTACTTATCTGTCAATGGTTGCATATTGGCTTGATAACAAAGAGGATGCTTCCGAAGTGTTTGCTGGTACAGCATTTGAAGCAACAGAATGTTACCGCGAGGAAAAAAATCGATATCCGGTGATCGCGATGACGTTTCGTGATTTTCATGCACATTGTTTTTCTGATGCAGTTTCCTATCTGGGGCAAAAAATGCGGGAAGTTTATTATAAATTTATGCCGGAACTTTTAAAGAAAGACTGGAAGAATGCAGGGAAAAGTGCAGAGATTCTGCTGGGTAGTAAGGACGAATCAGTGATACAGGATAGTCTGAGACATCTGATCCGGAACTTGAAAGATCCGGTGGTCTTGCTGGATGATATGCATCGGCTTTGTACGGTAGCGAACAGATTTGGGTACGGAAAACAGATGCAGAAATATATACAGAAATGGTGTGTAGATGCATACACCATGGAAAATCATGTGGCATTGTTCTTAGGCATGCAGGAGCCGGATAAAGGGTGGTTCGGTTCAGATTTGATAGATTGGGATTCGGTTTCGGAGGAAAGGATGGCTTTCCGTGGGAGAAATATTGATTTGGATGATTCCAAAGGAGCTTTTTTTCGTCCGCTTACTCATATGAAAGAAAATACTACACAGACATTTGCACCTTTGATGTCGTCTTTTGTTTTGGATGAAACAGCGATTCGTATGCTTGTGGATTGCAGAAAAGAGTATCTGATGAAAACATTGGAAGAAGAAAAGGAGAAATGTTTTCAGGAACTGAAAGATTACAAAAAGCGTCAAAGCGAGCATATGGAACCGATTGAGATAAAATTTCCGACCATTTGTAATATGCCTGAATTGCCAAAGAATAAGAATTATCGCATACGAAACAATTATTTGCAGATTTTATATCAGGTATATTTGAAACAGGAAGGTGAATCCGGTGCGGTATATCATGCGATGATGCATATTCAAGATCAAAAGGAAATGAAGGAACAGCAGGAGATGGAAGCTATCTCGATGCTGGAGGAATCGTTTTCCAAAAAGTACAGAAGACTGTATGATTTTTTCGGGGATATCGAGAATAAAAAAGGAGAAAACTGGCTGACAAAACGTTTGAAAGGCCGCATGGCGGACTGGGACAGTAATTATTCTGCAGACTACACCGGATATGGAATGCAGCTGAAAATTTGGCCGGTAACGGAAAGAAAAGAAGAGATTTATTTTTCGGATGCCGATTATGTAAAAGTATATCTTTCCACTCGGAATGAAGATCGCTATCAGATTTTTTTTGAAGCACTTGACAGTATGCTTGAAAAAGCAAGCCATAAATTTGCAGCAAAAGTAGCAGAGTGCCAGCGGGACGATGCGATTTGTATTTGGGTACATCAGGAAGATTTGCATGTAATGGATGCATTTGCAGAGACGCATAAGGAAAAATTGTCGAGATCATGCCTGTTTTTGGCTTATCGGGGAAAGCTTGGAATGAGTCGGGAACCAGGAAGCGGTTTTAGTCATATGAAAGCACAGGAAGAGTTGTTTGTTTCTTATTTTGAGTTTGCCGAGATTGCAGAGAGACCAGTGGAGCTCTATGATGCCTATCAATTTCTGATTGATCGGTGGAATGGATTATATGACAAGTCAGATGACATAGATTATAACAAGCCGACGATGCAGATGGTGTTGGTCCTTTTGGAGACATTAGAGAGTATCATTTTAGACCGCGAGGTGAGAGG
>JBJENW010000167.1:0-12921 GCA_051880395.1 Lachnospiraceae bacterium
CGCTGGATTCCTATGGGATGCTGCGTTTTCTGATGAAAAATGTGGAATGAAAAACACTGCCCAGAAAACGGGGAGCGGGAAATAGCAGAAGGCTGCCTGTCACGGATAGGCAGCCTTCTGAAATATTAATTCTGAATTAATGTATACTTAAATTAACGGGAAGAAAGCAGGTACCAGATAAAGAATGCACAAAAATATGATAATTGCATGAGGCAATGTATATTTTACATAATCCGAAAAACGGTATCCGGCTACCAGTGTCATAGTAATCTGAGAAGCAGACAGCGGAGTGGTGCAGGCCAGGCTGGCTGAAAAGTAAATACCCAGGCATACGGTCATGGGATTTAAGCCGACAGCTGTACTGATAGAAAGTCCAACTGGAAGGACTATGATAATGGCGGTGGAGTTGGTGATAAAATTACTGATGAAAAGTGTCAGGAAGCATAGCAGACCATATATCAGTACAGGAGAAGAATTCGGGCCCAGGAACGAGGAAAACGTGTCAGCTATGATTTTTCCGGAACCACCGATGTTTAAGGCATTGGCCAGGCCGAGGCAGAAGGCCAGGAAAAATACTGTGTCCCAGTTCATATGTGTGCGGATGGATTTGACGGATGTACAGCCTGTAAGAATGCAGAGCATTGCGGCACACATCGCAGTCATAGCAGTGGAAAGCCATTCTGTAATATAAAAAATAATCATAAAAATCAGAATGCAGAATATAATGACAATTCTTTTTTTGTCAGGATGTTCAGAAGGGGCTGTTTGCTTGTTTTCAGCCTCCAAATCCATGGCTTCTTCCGGCCGGTTCCCCCATATATACTGTCCCAGACGGTAGCCGAAAAGCTGTGTGCATATCAGATAGATGGCCAGGATACATATTCCGGGAGCGAACATGGTAAACATAGAAAGCTCCATTCCGACAGTTTCTGTAAGAATCGCGTTTGCAGTCAGCTGCGGAGTACAACCTATCAGCGTACAGCTTCCCCCGATCATAGCACAGATCGCAATATTCAAGGTAAGATTTTTTCGTTTCATTGTGTCCGAACTGCTGCATACGCTTTCTACAATGGGAAGGAAGGCAGCAATAACAGCAGTGTTTGCCAGAAACATTGCACAGCATCCCGCCGCAAGCCCGGATACGAAAAGAAAAAGTCGTTCATTGTTGCGTGACAACCTGATTACTTGTTTTCCGATCAAAGAGGCTGCACCTGTTTCGAACATGGCGTTTCCAACGACCAGTGCACCGAAAAGCAGATATACAATACTGCTGGAAAAGCCGGAGAAGGCTTCTGAAAGCTCACATACATGAAATAATACCATTAGAAGGCATCCCAGAGCGCCGGTAACAACTGCCGGCAGCCATTCAGTAATAAAAAATATAATACAGATCAGAAGGATGATCAGTCCTATGAGGCCTGTTTGCATAGGGTTCTCCTTTGTGTTAAAAAAATAACGAAATATGCCTTATAAAAATCTCTTCTCTGAAAGAAAAGAGATTTTTACAGAGGTCATATGACGAAACGGAGGTTTTACAGTTCTCTGGCTTTTTTGATATCATCAATGAGAACGGGAATTACTTCGAACAGATTGCCCACGATACCGTAATCTGCTATTCCAAAAATAGGAGCTTCCGGATCTTTGTTGATGGCAATGATGGTATCGGAGCTGCTCATTCCTGCTACATGCTGGATGGCGCCGGAAATACCGCAGGCAATATAAAGTTTTGGCCCCACTGTTTTTCCGGTCTGTCCTACCTGGTGACTGTGACTGATCCATCCTGCGTCAACAGCGGCACGTGATGCGCCTACGGTTCCGCCGAGAATATCAGCCAGTTCTTTTATGATGTGGAAACCTTCCGGTCCCCCGACACCTCGGCCTCCGGAAACAATGATTTCTGCACCTTCCAGATCTACGACCTCTGACGCAGTTTCTTTAATAGTTTCAAGGAGGCGTGTTCGAATAGAAGCAGGATCCACATGGAAATTTTCATGAATGATTTCCGCTTTTTTGTCAGAAGCTTCCGGTTTTTTGAATACGCCGGGACGAACGGTGCCGATCTGAGGACGATGATCAGGACACATAATGGTAGCCATCAGGTTACCTCCGAACGCAGGACGAGTCCAGGCAACGTTTCCCGTCTCTTCATCAATATCCAGTGCAGTGCAGTCGGCGGTCAGTCCTGTCTTTAGGCGGCAGGAAAGTCTGGGACCAAGATCCCGGCCGTTGGGAGTGGCACCTATCATTAAGGTAGAGGGACCATAGGTTTCAACCAGATGGTAGAGAGCATCGACATAAGCGTCCGTGGTATAGAGCTGATATTCCGGTCCTTCTATTGCGATGATTTTGTCTGCACCGTAGTGTTCTGCAGCATCGATGGAAGCCTGAATATGCTGGCCGATCACGATTCCGACCAGGCTTCCTCCTTGTTTATCAGCCAGATCACGTCCCGGATTTAATAGCTCCAGGCCAACCTTTTTGGGGCTTCCGTCTTCTTCAGTTTCAATAAAAACCCATAAATCTTTGGTCTTTGCGTCCATGTTTTTTCCTCCTTTAAACAATATGGGCTTCGCAGAGATAGTCAAAAAGCTTGTGTGCGGAAGCCTGATCTGATTCTTCCTTAATAGTAATTCCGCCTGTTTTGCGAGGAGGAACAAAGGATTTCTTTACGTGTGTGGGAGAACCTTTTAAACCAATACGTGTTTTATCGATATCAGGAAAAGCGTCTTCTCCCAGAACGGGAATTTCCGCTCTGTTGGCAGCTAATTTTCTCTTGATATTTGGATAGCGGGGATCAAATCCAGGTTTGGTGAAGGTGACTACGCAGGGGAAGGAAATTGCCAGTTTCTGATTGGCATTTTCACCCTCCTTTAACACAACTAAGCCGTTTTCTGAGGCTTCTGCTTCCAGTGCATAGGTAATCTGCGGAAGTCCCAAATGTTCTGCAATTTCCGGCCCAACCTGAGCGGTATCACCGTCGATTGCCTGCTTTCCGCAGAAAATAGCATCGAAATGACCTTCCAGTTCTTCTATTTTTTTAATAGCGCAGGAGAGGATATAACTGGTTGCAAGGGTATCAGAGCCGCCGAAGGCACGTCCGCTTACGAGATATGCCTTGTCGGCTGCAACAGCGAGACATTCTTTTAATGCAGTCTTGGCCTGTTCCGGTCCCATACTTAAAACTACGATTTTGGTTTCCGGATTTTTGTCTTTCAGCCGCGCGGCAGCTTCCAGAGCATAGCCGTCAAATGGATTTACGATACTGGGGACGCCGTTTCGTATTAATGTGTTTGTTACCGGATCAATTTTTATTTCTGTGGTGTCCGGTACCTGTTTTACGCAAACAAGAATATTCATACCTGTAACTCCTTTTCATTTATTTAGTGGAACTTTACATTTTATATTAAGCAAATTACGTGCCAAAGGTTTAACTATTGAAAATTCAGGATATTTTTGCGAAGAAAAATAAAAACCGGCAAATTATTGCCGCTTTTTGTCGGAAAAGCGGAAAAAATATGCCGGTTCGTTTGAAGAGATTCAAAACCAACAGCAGGAAACAGGTATGGACCATTTCCTGCATGAAAAAGAAAACAGCTGAAAAATACAGAAAATAAGAGCAGAATGAGAGAAAAAGGAATTTTAAAATTATTGTTGTTGACAAAATTGGCATAAAAATTGCTTATAAATAAAGTGAAGATGCGCACAAACCATATGTTAAAAAATAAACTATATGGCATGGCGCAAAAATAGAAAGGGGATTTTATTTATGAGTGAGTATCGTTTAATGACAGAAGATCAGCGGGACATGGTGAACTTGGTGAAGGATTTCCTTATGAAGGAATATTTGCCGCTGGTTCCTGAGTACGACAGGAAAGGTGAATATCCCATGGAGATCCACAGAAAATTAGGTGAGCTGGGATTATTTGCCATGGATGTTCCGGAAGAATATGGCGGTCTTGGTCTTGATGCTGTTTCCGTGTGTCTGATCCGCGAGGCTATGGGATATGTGGATCCGGGTTTTGCTTCTTCTTTTGCTGCTTCTACCTTTGGTATTAAGCCGGTTCTGCTGGCAGGTACAGAGGAACAGAAAAAGGAATATGGAGCAAGGCTGGCGGAAGGACAGATTTCCGCTATGTGTCTGACGGAACCGCAGTCCGGCTCTGATATGGGAAATACCAAATGCCGTGCAGTCCGTGATGGAGATGATTACATTATTAACGGAAGAAAATGCTTTATTACTAATGGCGGTCTGGCGGATGTTTATACAGTTATGGCATCCACATCTCCGGAGCTGCATAACAATGGATTATCCCTGTTTATTGTAGATCGGAATGCACCAGGTGTCAGTGTAGGAAAAGAAGAAGATAAGCTTGGTATTCGTACTTCCAATACAACAGATGTTATTTTTGAAGATGTCAGAGTTCCCGCTTCCGCAATGATCGGTCAGGAAAATACCGGCTTTAAGATCAGCCAGACATTACTTGCCAGAACACGTCCAACAGGTATGGCTGCAGGAATTGGTCTTGCGCAGAGAGCTCTGGATCTTGCAATTGAGTACGCACAGCAGAGAATTACTTTTGGAAAGCCAATCGCCAGCAGACAGGCTATCAAGTTTAAATTGGCAGATATGGAAATTAAGATTCAGACTGCACGTGCTCAGCTTCTTTACAATGCTACATTGATCGATCAGGGAATTTATGACAGCCTTTTAGGATCGATTACAAAAACATATGTGTCAGAGGTTGCGTTTGATGTTGCAAATGAGGCAGTTCAGATCTTTGGCGGCTACGGATACAGCAGGGAATATCCGGTTGAAAAACTTTTGAGAGATGCCAGAATTTATTCCTTATTTGAGGGAACGAATGAGATTCAGAGAATGGTAATCGGCGGCACACTGGTACCGAAAAAGAAATGATGAAAATATTCAGGCAGAAAGGGGAATACAACAATGCTGTGGAAAGAATATGATGGCGTTTTACTGGAGAAGGAAGGAAATGTAGCAACGATCATGCTGAATAACCCGGCTAATATGAATCCTGTGACAGCTGAGACTACACGGTATCTGATCGATGCGCTGGGAATGTGTGAGTCAGATGATGATGTCCGGGTGATCGTTCTGAGGGGAGCGGGTGGAAATTTCTCCGCAGGCGGCAATGTAAAAGCGATGAAGGAACGTCTTGATAAAGGGATCAATACGACCAAAGAAGGAATTCGGGTAGGCGGCGAGTGGCTGATGCGTCTTCGTACTGCTTCCAAACCGACGATTGCCTGGATCGAAGGCGCTGTGGCAGGAGCCGGTATGAGTATTGCAATGGGGTGTGATTTTTCTATCGCAGCGGAAGATGCTAAAATGGTATTTGCGTTTGTAAATATCGGTTTTGTTCCGGATTGCGGCATCACTCATATGCTCTGCAAATCAATCGGGCGCACAAAGGCAACGGAGCTGCTTATGAGCGGACGCCGTTTCAGCGGAGCGGATGCGGCGCAGTGGGGTATGATTACAGCAGCTGTTCCAAAGGAACAGCTGGAGGAAACTGTACAGAAATATATCAGAAAATATTCTCAGGGCCCGAGTGTCGCTTATGCACAGATCAAAAGGATGATCAACAGCTGTACCATGAGAGAGCTGAATGCCTGCATGCAGGAGGAAGTGGAAGCACAGTATATCTGCAGCAAAACAGAAGATCACAGGGCGGCAGTTGAAGCATTCTGTGAGAAGAGAAAACCCGAATTTAAGGGGAGATAGGGAGACTTGTCATGGAGAAAAAAAGTATTTTAAAAATTGACGGACGCTTTTATTATGGTTGGATCATGCTGCTGTGCGGTTTCATGACGATGTTCATTTGTTATGTTATTAAAGCAAACTGTACATCTCTGTTTTATACACCAATATGTGAAGAGCTGGGTGTTACCAGAACTGTTTATACGCAGACCAATACGGTTCTTACAATATGCATGCTGATCGGTTCCTCCTTTATGGGCAAGATTTATAAGAAATATCCTGTAAAATATGTACTTTCCGGCTGCGTTCTTCTGACATGTCTGTGTTATCTGGGAATGTCACGTGCAAATGCCATGTGGCAGTTTTTGGTACTGTCCGCAATTCAGGGATTTGGATGGGCAGGAGCAACCAATCTTCCGGTAAGTATCATGGTAAGCAACTGGTTTGGACCGAAGGTTAAAGGTACGGCTATGTCTATCGGTATGCTGGGAAGCGGCGCCGGAGCATTGGTATGGGTGAACCTCATCGGAAGGATCATTACCAATAATGGCTGGCGTACGGCATATCTTGCCATGGCAGGTGTAAACGCGCTGATGATTCCCATTGCTCTTATTCTGGTAGTGAGCATGCCCAGCGATAAAGGTTTTGAAACCAGAGTAGGCGATCCATCTCCGGAAGAGGTAAAAAAATCAGGCGGTGTTTCAACCCAGAAAACCGGTATTACCGGGGCGCAGGCATTAAAAACAAGCCGCTGGTGGTTCCAGTGGCTGGCGGCTATGGTAACGATGATTGGGGCATCTGCATTTTCATCTCAGTGTGTTGCATATTTTACCGATGTTACAGGAGATAAGGCACAGGCAGCTCTTATTTATTCGGGTGCTCTGGGAACATTGATATTTGGAAAATTTATTCTGGGAGTTATTTCAGATATAATCCATATTAAGCGTACGGCGGTACTTGCACCGTTTTTCTATGCAGGAGTATTTATCTGTATGGTACTTGCCGCATCCAATATGGCTTTTTCCACCGGAATGGCAGCCTGCTATATGATCGGCGGCGCGATTCCGTCAGTTATCCCGGCGCTGATTACTGTACGCAATTTTGGTGATAAAGAATTTGGCGTTATGAACGGCTGGATGAATATGGCGGGAAATGTAGGTCAGATTATAGGACCGACAGTGGCTGCATTTATTTTTGACGTGACAGGTACATACAGACTTGCCTGGATCATTTTTGCTGGTTTGATGGTAGTTGTGGGTCTGCTGTATGCTGCTTCCAATATGAGCAGTAAAAAGCAGATTGAGGCAATGGGATATACACCCAGTTAATTTGAGTATAACAGAAAGGATATGGTGATAAATATGCAGGAAGAACGTAAATTGCCGTTGGAAGGGCTGAGAGTGATTGAGCTCGGTACACATTTTGCTGTCCCGAGTGTAGCCAGAATGCTGGCAGACTGGGGTGCTGAAGTAATCAAGGTGGAAAGTACTTCCGGAGATGCCTGGAGAATTGTAGGACGCAATCAGAAATGCCCGATCGTGGATGAAGAAAATCCTTTTTTTACCGTTCCTAATGCAAATAAAAAGTTTGTAGCGCTGAACCTGAAAGATCCGCAGGGCAAGGAAGCTTTGATCAAGCTGATTGGTACCGCTGAAATTTTTATCAGCAATATGCGTATGCCGGCGCTGACAAAGCTGGGGTTCGATTATGAGAAACTGTCTGCTTTATATCCTCAGCTGATTTATGTGCATTTCTCCGGCTATGGTTATAAAGGACCGGATGCAGCAAAGCCGGGCTTTGACTCGGTTGCATTCTGGGCGCGTTCCGGATCCATGCTGGATTGGGGTACGGAAGGAAACTTCCCCTTCCTGGCACCTACGGGAGCCGGTGATGCCATGGTAGGTTCCATTCTCTGTGCCGGTGTACTGGCGGCTCTGATTTCCAAGAGGGAAACAGGTAAGGGAACCTTTGTGTCTTCATCGTTGATGGGAAGTTCCATCTGGTATAATAATGCAGCTGTTGTTTCTACTCAGTATGGCAATAAATTCCCGAAGGACAAGGATCATCCGGCAAACCCCTTTGGCTGGCAGTATGAATGCTCGGATGGTGAATGGCTTATGATTGGTGTGGTTGATTATGCCGATGCATACCGAAAGATTTTCCATCTGTTCGGCAGGGACGACATGCTGGATGATGAGAGATTTAATACGATCAGTGCGGTGCAGCAGCATCTTGATGAGTTTATGCCTATTCTGAGAGGATATTTTAAGACGAAAACCAGAGATGAATGGGTGAAGCTGATCGGGGATCTGAACATTGTAATCGGAAAGATCGGTCATCTCAGCGAGCTGGCTACGGACGAACAGGCAATTGCCAACAACTTTGTGCGTCAGGTAACTTTCCCAAGTGGAAAAACAGTTGCTATGCCGACTGTTCCGGTTGAATTTTCTGCGTATGATACCGGTTCACGTTATGAGCCTACCGGCGCTGTCGGACGTGATACAGAGGAAGTGCTTGAAGCAGTAGGTTATACCAGAGAGCAGGTAGAAGAACTGCAGAAGCAGGGAGCAGTCAGGTAAGAGATTTTGTAAAAACAGGGGATAGGATTGCCAGATGCCGAAGATAGTAACAGCTGGCAATCCTGTTCTGTATTGTACGTTTTCTGCTGATTGACAAAAGGTTAACATTAAGATACGCTATAGGGGATAAATCAAAGTGGAATAAAAGCTGAACGGAGAATAAAGGAGAAGTGTCTATGCTGATAAATGATGAAAGCTGCAATTCTGAAAAGACGATACTGCGTCAGCAGGAAAATGGTATTATTGATCTTCTGGGCAGTGACTGGTATGGGATTATGCTTCTGTCACCGGGAGGCAGGGTATATCTGGATACGTACAATGATGTTCATGGGATTGGAAATGACATCCCTCTGCGTTTTGTAGAAAATTGTGTTCGATGGGAATCCCTGCTGCACCAGAAAACTCAGAGCTTTGAGTTTGAAAATGCGTATTTTTTTATTTATTCAATCAGGCAGACTGATAAGGGAAACTGTGTTTTTTTTCTGCACTGCAGAACAGACGGGCCTTTTAATGAGCGGGATATCAAATGGTATGAATTGTACAGCCGGGTAGGGCATCAGCGCGTTTTACTGGAAAACGAACTGATTCAGGAAAAAAACTACCTTACAAGTATTCTGGAGAGTTCTGAGGGCTGTATAGCAGTAGTGGATCCTGATTATAATGTGATTTCCTCTAATGATGAGGCAAAAGAGGTGTTCGGAGACAATTTAAAAAAGGCGCCAGCAGGGGAAATGCTGACTTTAATGAAAGCAGTGGACAAGGTACTTTCCAAGAAGGAGAAGCTGGTTCTTCCGAGAACGATTTTTAACGGCAAGGACAATGAACTGGGATTTTCCATGTATAAATTTGTGCTTACTCCTCTTCGCAACAGTAAGGAAAAGGTGGGCTGCGTGGTAATTGTGGCTACGGATATCACTCAGACATTTATTAACAAACGCCTGGCCACGCAAAAACAGCATTTTAAATTGGCCGGAAATATGACTTTCGATATGATAAAGGATATACGAACGCCACTGATGAATATTCAGGGATGCGCCAGTCTTCTGATGGATTCTGCAGATGCATCGGTAGATGCATCGGAGGAGACGAAGGAACTGCTGACATTTATTAAAGAAGAAGTAAATCATATTCGCCAGATTAATGATCAGATGGTTTCCTTTTATAATATCACGGGGGATAATACTTACGGACAGATTGATGTGAATGATGTGCTTCAGAATTGTGTATCTGCATTGCATCGCGAACATATGAAACGGCAGCTTACGGTGGAAATTGGATTGGAGGAGGGAATGCCGTTGATCAGGGCAAGAAGTGCGGATCTGCAGCAGATGTTCTTTAATCTTCTTCTGAGTTCAATCGACGGGTTTAAGAAAAAGGGAAAAATATATATAACCAGTCATTTTGAACCGGAAGAAAAAGCCGTAGTAGTTGAAATTACCAGTGATGGTGAGGGCGATCAGGAAGAAGAGAAGCTTTACCTGCAGCTGAATGCAAATAAGAACCAGGGATGGATCGATATTCCATTGTTGCTGGCCAAAAAAATCGTGGTGGACTGCGGAGGTAAACTGGAAACAGGTACTCTTGAAAACAGAGAAAATATTCGGAGGATTACTCTTCCTTGTATTGCGTAAGCGAGTTCAGGTCGCACAGAAATGTGAGGAGGAATTGAGAATGAAACGAATATTAATTGCAGATCGTTCTGAAATAGCAAATCGTATGTTTTGTACCGGACTTTCGAAATGTGGTTTTTCGGTAATGGCGGTATCCAGTGTTCAGGATCTGCTCCATCAGTGCAGTATTAAAGATTATGATTTGCTGCTGCTTGATCTCTATCTGGACAAGGAGGATCAGACAGAGCAGGTTCTGTATTTGAAAAAGCTGTGTCCTGAGCTTTATATTATTGTGTTAAGTGACGAACCAAATGTTTCCAGTGCTGTTCGCGTTATGAAGAATGGGGCAGATGATTTTATTGAAAAGCCCTGTGATTTTGATGCATTGATTAAAAAAATCAGGGAGTTGCTTAATACGAAGCACGACTGGAAGCAGGAGGCGGAAGAGAGTAAGGAAGAACTTGAGACGACAGCTGCTGAAAAAATTGAAAAAGTGGTAAATAAAGTAAAAAACTATCAGACCACAATTCTTATTACTGGGGAGAGCGGCACAGGAAAAACCATGTTGGCTAAACGGATTCATTTTACCAGTATCAGGAAAGACCAGCCATTTATACATGTAAACTGTTCAGCGATACCCTCCAATCTGTTTGAAAGTGAGTTATTTGGCTATGAAAAAGGAGCTTTCACAGGCGCCAATAAAATGAAACCGGGAAAATTCGAAACAGCAGGAGGGGGAACTATATTTCTGGATGAGATAGGGTTGATTCCTCTTCAGCTCCAGTCCAAGCTTCTCAATGTGCTTCAGGAGAAGTGCTTTGAACGTGTAGGCGGAAATGAAGTTATTCCTATGAGAGCACGTGTAATAGCAGCGACAAATGCCAACCTGGAGCAATGTGTGGAGGAAGGAAGCTTTCGCCGAGACTTGTATTATCGGCTTAATGTGATTCAGCTGGAAATGCCGCCGCTTCGTTATCGGAAAAATGATTTAAGAACACTGACGCTGCAGTTCATAAAACGTTTTTGCGCAAGCTTTGATAAGCCCGTTCCGGAAGTGGCGGATTCGTTCTGGCAGGCAGTAAACAGTTATAATTGGCCGGGAAATATACGTGAGCTGGAAAATGCTGTTGAAAGCGCAGTGGTTCTGTGTACGGATGTTCTGGATGCCGATTGTCTCCCGCTGCGTGTGAGCCAGACGAAAACAGCTGTGTATCATGAAAAGCCGGTTCCGCATAATCTGAAGCTTTATTTAAAGCAGCAGGAGGATGCCATGATCCTGGAGGCTCTTAATAAATTCAACGGTAGGAAAGAAAAAGTGGCTCAGTATCTGGGAATTTCAGACAGAACACTTCGGTATAAGCTGAGCAATATGGACAAGCCAATAAAAGATGACGACAATATAGAATAAAAGCCCCTTTCAAAAGAAGGTAATAGTATGAGCCTATGGAAATTATTTGAACGTTCAGTTCGATTGTACAAAGATAAGACGGCACTGGTGCTTGGAAACAGTCGGATCAGTTTTTATGAGCTTTATCAGTTAAGCTGCAGAATGGCAGACAAGCTTTTGGAGAAAACCAAGGGTAAATCGCGGCAGAAGGTATTTATTTTATCCAAAAATTCAATTAACATGGTTGCTGTAATGCTTGGATGCTTTAAAACAAATCTGGTTGCCTGTCCTATTAACTGGAGGCTCTCTTACAAAGAACTGGCGGTATTGCTTCGGACGCATGAGTATACGGTACTGATATGTGACAGAGAGAACATCTGCCTGATGCAGGCGGCCTGCGGATTGTCGGGAGAATCAGAATCGTCTGTGCTGATGCTGGAGGAAATGTGCGATGATAAAGAGGAACCCTGCCGGAATGCAGCTGTGGAATGTGAACCAGAGGATATAGCAATACAGCTGTTTACCAGCGGAAGTACAGGAATTCCCAAGGCGGTATGTCACACCAATGCCGGTCTGATGTCCTATGTATATACATACTCTGTAGAATCCAAGTGGACTCAGAATGAAATATATCAGACAAGTGCTAATCTGTTTCATATGTCGGGATTGTCAATTATTATAAGCCTGATGGTAGGAAGCACTACGGTGTTTTTTGGCCGTTTTGATCTGATTGAATTTCTGACGGTCATGGAGAGGGAGAAAACTACAAGAATCAGTTTTATTCCCACACTGGTCACGCGTCTTCTTAACGATGAAAGGCTGAAGGATTTCAGCTTTGCTTCTGTGAAAAAAATCGTTTACGGTGGCTCTCCGATGAACTATACTACGGTAGTGCAGACGATGGAACGTTTTCATTGCCAACTGGAGCAGGCTTATGGAGCTACGGAAAGCTGCTGTATGGCAGTGCTTTTGCCGGAGGACCATGAGGACTGTGCAAAGGGAAAGCTGGACAGGAGTATTCTGGCTTCCGCCGGAAAGCCCCTTCCTGTTGTTAAGATGAGGATCAGTAAAGAAGATGCATACTGGGAAGAGGGCAATATGTATGGTGAGGTGGAAGTGAAAAGTCCTTTTCTGTGTTCGGCTGATGCCTCTTATCCAGGTGTTCGGACGGAAGATGGGTATTATCCGACCGGTGATATCGGCTATATCGATCATCAGGGATTTCTTCATCTTGCAGGGCGCAAGCATGATATGATCATCTGCGGAGGAGAAAATATCTATCCTCAGGAGGTGGAGGATTGTATTGCCTCTATGGAAGAAGATGTGCAGCAGGTCTGTGTCCTGGGACTTCCGGATAAAGTCTGGGGAGAGATTGTAGCTGCCTGTGTGGTCAGGAAAAGACATTCCTCTCTTACGGAAAATCAGCTGATATCTTATTGCAGACAGCATATAGCCAGTTATAAAAAACCGAAAAAAGTATTTTTTATGGACAGCCTTCCTGAAAATTCAAATGGAAAAGTGTCAAGACTTCTGCTGAGAGAGAAATTGCTGAAAAATGTCTGACCTGGGAAAAACTATTGACACTGACTTCCAAATATGCTAAATTTTAAGTCAGTGCAAATA
>JBJENW010000168.1:0-12915 GCA_051880395.1 Lachnospiraceae bacterium
TGGTCGCGAAAATGCAGTGGGAGACCAATAAAGTAGAAACTGCAAAGACTTACACTCATATAAAGCGTAAGTGTGTATGCATACAAAAAAGCTTGCGTTTACCGTGTTCTTTTATATCATATTCGGTGTTTCCCACAAATTTAATTTTGTTCCGATTCCTTTTTCCAACGCATTTCTATAAACCATTGTTCCCCAGGCAACATCCTCTGTCGGCATACCGCCTACTGAATAAATCACAATTTCATCCTCGTTTCTGTGAACCGGAATATTTCCAAGCAAAACATCTCCTAAATCATCAATCTGATCCGATGTCATTTTGCCCTCAGCGATCAAATCCTCTACATGAACTGCCGGTATCGGAACTGTATTATAAGCATTCGGCTTCATTTCTTCTTCCCATGCCTCATAGAGCATTATATTATCCGTTACCGTTCTGGCTCTATGAATGATAAAATCATCATCAAACCGAAGCGCTGCTGTCGACTCAATGATAGCTCCCGGTTTGATCCATTCCTCTGCTATGTATGGATACAGACTCGGATCACCTGTCGGGGAGGAAGTCGATACCGACACAATATCAGAATCCCGAACCGCCTCTTCGATCGTATCGACTGCATATACTTCCACCTGTGGATACTCTTCCTGCACATATGCGATAAATTTATCTAAGGATGCCTTCCCGCGTCCTTTGACTTTCACAGTCTTTAATGTCGGCCGCACTACCATTGCCGCTGCAAGCGCCGTCTTACTCATCACACCTGGTCCCACAATTCCGATCGTAGTGGCATCCTCTTTTGCAAAATACTTAAATCCGACCCCTGGAACAGCTCCTGTCCGATAGGCAGATAAAATATTTGCTGACATGTAAGCAAGTGGCGCCCCTGTATCTTTATCATTTAATGTCAACATAAGAATGGATCTTGGAAGTCCTTTTTCCTTATTTTCCACATTAGACCCATACCATTTCATTCCTGCCATATCAAATTTTCCGCCCAGATATGCCGGCATCGCCATAAATCTGCGGTCCGGTCCATCCACAGGCATCTCCGGAAACTGCGATTTTTCCGGAAACATTACCATACTTCCATGGGAATTTCCATTTGCTCCACCCATGCGGTAATTTCCCACTTTCATCAGTTTAAACATTTCTTCCATAGCTTCCACGCAGCCTTTCATATCCTTTACTCCGGCTGCGATCATATCATCTTCACTTAAATACAAAAAATCTACTCTTGGATATTCCATTGTTTTTCCCTCTTTTCCATCTAACATGCTTTTTCTTTCTCCTGTTCCCTGGCAAGCCTATACAATTCATTTTCCATTGCCATCACTTTATGCATCGGTACCGGTTGAAACAGTTTTTGCTTCATCACTTTTTTTACCCAGATGACCGCATAAAGGGCAAGTATCAAGAAAATCACACCGTCCAGTTTAAAAATTGCCATTCGTGTTGCCGGGTCTCCATCAATATTCCAGATCATAAATGCATTCCCTACAATTCCCAAGATTGGAACAACAGGACCGAGCGGTACCTTAAATGTCCGCGGTGCTTTTGGCAATCTTTTTCGTAAAATCAGTACATTTAAATTTGCTACAATGTATGCAACCATCCAAAATACACATCCCACCAAAATCAGAAACGATAGCTGATCCGAAGTGGAAAGTCCGGTTGCATTGACAAAAATCATAAACCCTCCTATTAAAAGGATTCCCACATACGGTGCCCCCTTTTTATTGCGTTTTCCAAAAAACGCCGGAAGCAGATGAATCTTTGCCATTCCCATACATAAATAAGGAAGAGAACCGATTACCGAATTAACTGTACTGACGACTGCAAAAATGGATACTAAGATCATCCAGAGAGAACCTGCTTTTCCAAGAAGCGCATTTCCGTAAAAAATATGCGGAGAATTACTGCCGGCAAGCTCTGTCCAATCGGTGTAATTGTGCATTCCTAAAACAACGATGATCTGCATCACACAAACAACCACAAGGCTCAATACCATTCCAAGCGGCACATTTCTTCTCGGATTTTTTACATCTTTTGCAATCGGAATAATAAATTCACATCCTAAGAAAAGGAAAAATGCAAGTCCTACCAAGGAAAAAATATCCGACGGAGCAGAGGAAAGAACCCATGGCTGTGACACCTGCTCTCCTGTTCCGAGTCCCAAGATTCCGATCAGTCCCATGAGAATCAAAGAAATGATCAAACCATATGCCACGATGTCCTGAATCTTTGCAAACATATCGATTCCATTTAAATTTGCAATGATCAATGCCACCAATAGAATAATACAAAACACATTGGAAGGAATATTGGTATGAAATACAGAGGTAATCGCATTTCCAAACATCGCACACTCCACACTTCCCATCATTGCATTACAGATCAAATATCCGCCAACCATTGTTACGATCGTCACGAACGGCCCGAGACATGCCAGCGTATACTGTGCCAGACCACCCGTAAGATTCGGCATCAGTGCATTGAGTTCCGCCATAGACAGTGCAGTACAAATATTAAACAAACAGGCAATCACCATCGCAATGATAAAGCTGATTCCGATCGCACCCGCACCTTGTCCTAAAGACATCAGACAGCTCGTTGCAACGATCAGTCCCATTCCTGTTGCTATGACACTGTGTAAACCTAATTTTTTCTTACTCATAGTTCTACCTCTTTTCTGCAAACGGTTACATCAAGGCATCTTTTCCTTCTTCACCGGTTCTGACACGAACGATATTCGATAGTGGACTTACGAAAATTTTTCCATCTCCAATGTGTCCGGTATAGAGTTCTTTTTTGATCGTTTCTATTACCTGATCGATCATGTCATCTTCCACAACGATCATGATCAACTGTTTTGGCAAAAGCTCCATCTCCGGATTCTGTTCCACTTCAAACTCATAGGTTCCCTTTTGCACGCCACATCCAAGTGCCTGCAATACGGTCATACCACTGACTCCCAGTTTACTCAAACTTTTTTTCAAACTGCTCAATTTGTTCATAGATGTCACTACATCAATTCTTGAAAATCCCATACAAATTCCCTCCGTTTCTTTTTGCCAAAAAAGGCGCCTGACAGTGTTTCCTGTCAGACGCCTTCGTCTTTTTCTCTAATTATAGATTCTGTGTTCTGTATAAAATTGTATAAATCGGAACTACAGATTTTGAATTTTTCCTGTATAATTTTCATCCTCTACCAGCTTTAAATATTTTTTCGGTGTAATCCCCGCATATTTCGTAAAATCCCGTATAAACTGTGGCTGATCATAATAGCCCAGATAAAACGCCGCGTCCGTCATCTTATCCGGCGCACCATAATTTAAAAATTCCAGCGATCTCTGAAATTGAATGATCTTACAAAATGTCTTCGGGGAAAATCCCATCTCCTCAATAAAAATTTTGTCAATATAGCGCTCACTGTAGCCGGTCTCCTCCCGCATTTGCGAAATCCGAATCTTTCCGTCCGATTCATAGACCATACGCTTGATCGACTGCACGATTTCCCGCTTTCCATACGGTTTCACACGTTTCTTTTCTGCCTTCGTATATGCCTCCAGAAATACACGGATACGCTGATAAAAATCCTGTTCCTCCTCCACTTTTTTCAGCCAGTCAAAGCTCCCTTTGAGCACATCCTCAATCGGAGTCTTTTTGTTTACCAGCTGTTTCATCGTTGCCTCCAAAAATTCCGGCTGCACGCCCGGCATAAAGCGAACGCCAAATACTTCATTTTTTCCGTTCCACTCCTCACAACTGTATTCCAGCCTTGTTCCGCAGGCATATCCTTCCATCTTCCCATTTTCAAATTCAAAAAACAGATCGATACATCCGTCCGGAACCGTTCGAAGCGGTTTTTCCGCATCGATGTGAAAACTGAAAAAATGAGAAATCCCCTGTTGTAAATAAATTTCCTGGTAAAAATCTTCCGTATCAAATACAAAATAGGGTTGTGTTGGTTTTAATTTATCTTTCTTCCAAATCATACCTATATTTTAGCTTTAAAACGGTCATAGCGCAAGTCAGATAAATCGACGGTCGTCGTTCCTGTTGTGATCAATTCCGCAATCTGATCTGCAGCTCCCGGGGCAATTCCAAATCCATGCCCGGTAAAACCGCAGGCCAAAACCAGCCCCGGTACTTCCTCTACATTTCCAAGCACCGGTACACCATCGACACATCGATCCATCCATCCTGCCCAGGTTCGAACGATCTTTGCATCCGAAAGTTCCGGAAAATATTTCATAATTCCCCGACAGATACATGGAGCAGTTTTGGAATAGCAGACAGGTGTGCCGTTATCCTTTGTATACCCTTCCAAACCGGAGGAACCACCGAATACAAACGAACCATGCTTTGTCTGATGACCATAAAAGTCTGCCTCTGCTGTTCCCAGCATCTGATCAAACATATGCGGCTCTGCCTCTGTAACAAGTGCTTCTAACAAGGCTTTCTGCATCGGAATATCAATTCCAACCGTCGCTGCAATCTCACGCGATTCATAGCCGGCTGCAAGCACAACGTTCTCTCCTTCATACACATTTCCGGAAGCACAGACCACCTTGCGCAATTTTCCTTTTATTTTTTTCAGTTCTACAACCTTTTCTCCCGAAATAAAGTGGACGCCCAGTTTTCTCGCTGTCTTATAGTAGCCCAAAGTCGTTGTAAGCGGATTTGCATGTCCATCCGTCGGGCACCAACTAGCGCAGGTTACTTCTTCTGATAAATGTGGATTGATTCTTCGAACCTCATCGCCATCGATCATTTTTACATCCAGTCCGACCTTCACCGCACGCTCTGTCAATCCCGTCAAAATCTGTCTATGCTGCTCTGTTTTTCCCAGACGCAGGTTTCCGTCCTGATGATATTCACAATCTACTTCCAGTTCTTCGGAAAGTGTCGGCCAGAAATTTTTGATGCCGTACATCACAAGCGGAAGCTCTCTCGGATCACGCCCTGACTGGCGCACACCGCCGCCATTTCTGCTGGAACCGCCATTTCCAAAATGATCCGATCCCTCCAGACAGATCACATCTACGCCTCTTTTTGCCAAATAATAACTGATCGCACAGCCTATGATTCCGCCACCAACTACCACTACTTCTGCTGCATTACTCATTCTCATCGCCCTCCTTTGCTTCATTTGCAAACACATGCATTTCAATCGGGCGCATCGGAACCCGGCTGGTTGCCGGTTCAAGTTCTGCCGGTGAGATGCCAAGTTCTCTTGCTACAATTCCTTTTACCAGCTTACTGCAGGTCTGTCCCTGACAAAGTCCCATGCCGGTCCGTAAGTATCTTCTGATTTCCGTAATGGTCCACATGCCCTCATGAACCGCCTTTCTGATTTCTCCTTTTGTGATCTCCTCACAGCGGCAGATCAGCATATCATCATCCGGTCCCGGAACAAACGGACCGATATCTCTTGATCTATCATTTACTGTATTCATCGCTTTTTTCCTCCTACTCTGCCTTGAAAAAACGAGCTTTCATCGCATATTCTTTCGGTACTCTCATCGTAAGCAGATTCGTCTTGTCGTACGCCTTTGTACTTTTTACAGAAACTACTTCTGCCTCGCAGACTTTCTGTCCATTTCTTCCGAGTGCTGCGCCCTTTGTACCAGCCTCCGGTAATGGAAGAAATTCATATGGAATCGTTACGGTTGCCGTTTCATCCCCACAATCCTCGTCCACAAGGAAAATGGCCTGTCCGGAGCAGCTTGCTACACACATGCCGCAGTTAATGCATTCCGATCCATCAACCACGATTGGAAGCGATGTGATATTTGCTCCAATGGAAATACAGCCTTTTGGACAGGCATCCTGACAAGGATTACATGGAATATTCTGCGTACATTCCATCACCGGATGGACACCGACCTTGTGTGTCACACCCGGGAAACGCTCGATCTCATCGTCTGCCACATACCCATGTTTTAACAGACTTTGTGAAATCTCTATTCCCTCCTCGGTTTTCTCGATTGCCTTTCCTCGATTCTTCGGTGCAAACATTCCCTGCCGCAGTCCGTCTAATGCACGTTCTAAGGAAGCAAGTTCTGTATCCAATTCTTCTTTTTCGATATATCCCAGATACTCTGCTGCTGCAATGCCTGACATACGTCCTTCGATCATCGCGGAAGATGCCTCCTCGATACCAGATACATCTCCGGCAACAAACACGCCATCGAGTGAAGTTCTTCCATATGCATCGCAGATTGGAACCTGACCGCCTCGCTTTGGATTGTCCTCCATCTCACACCCCGCCATTTTTAAAAGCTGTGACATCGGGGAAAGACCAACCGCCAGACAGATTGTATCTACATCAAAATGCTTTTCTGTTCCCGGAATAAATTGAAATTTACTGTCAACTTCCGCAATCGTTACACCTGTGACACCTTCCTCACCTTCGGCTTTTACAATCGTGTGGGAAAGATAGAACGGAACGCCGCATCTTGCTACTTTTGCCGCATGCACACCGTAACCGCCTACTCTTGGTGCCGCATCTACTAACGCAACCACTTCACATCCACACTGCATCAACTGAAACGATACCACCAGTCCGACATTTCCTGATCCAAGCATCAAAACTTTTTTCCCCGGAAGTACGCCATGAAGATTCATCATGGTCTGTGCCGCCCCCGCTCCGATCACGCCCGGAAGCGTCCACCCCGGAAAAGTCACCATATTTTCTGCAGCTCCGGTTGCAATAATAATCGCATCACCCTTGTAATGCCGAATCTCCTCTCCGATTTTTACTACCACTTCTTTGTCCTGATACAGACCGATCACCGTCGCATTTAAAACCACCTGTACGCCGACCTCATCTGCCTCGTTTAAAAGCTGCTGTCCGATCACAAAGCCTCTGACCTTTGCCCGATGCTCTTTAGAACCAAAAAATTTATGAATCTGTTTGAACAACTGTCCACCCGGCTTTTCGTTTTCATCAAATACGACTACATTTAGTCCTCTTTTTGCCGCCTCGATGGCTGCTGATAATCCGGAAGGGCCGGCTCCGACTATAATAAGATCATATCTTTTCATCTTGACTTTCTCCTTTCTACTGCTTTTCGAATGGCTGATCACTAACACCATATTGTGTCCGTACATCCATTCCTGCTTTCAGCGGTGTGATACAGGTTCGTACATTTGGAATGCCATCCACGATCATGACGCAGTCTGTACATCTTCCGATCGCGCAAAAAATCCCACGCGGTTTATGCTCTTTTTTTGTATATCGATGAACCATGACACCTGCTGCTTTCAGCGCCGTCGCAATCGGTTCTCCTTCATAACCCTCTAACTCTTTTCCATCAAATGTAAATGTCACAATGGCACCCTTTTGTGGAACGCCAAGGATTGGATGCTCTGCAATTCTTTTTGCCATATTTTATCCTTCCTTTCCATGAAAAAAGACGCCTAAACCGATCACTACGATCGATTCAGACGTCTTTGCCTGTTTTCTATGTACAAATCATACGCATTTTTCAGAAAGAAAAATTGTAAAAATCAGAACAAAGATTCCTTGTGTTTTTTACATATTTGCATAAAAATCGAGATTTTCCAATAAAGTCTGTGTTACAGTTCCATTTTTATTCTCTACATTTTTATTAAAGTATGTGATATCACGCACCTTTTTCGCACGATCCCGTTTGAAAATTTCTCCTGCTTCCGTAAATGCCGGATATACGGATAATTTTTCCCGAATCTTTTTTGAAAACGGACAATAGCGATACATGATTCTTCGCACCACTTTATTCAATCGAGGAGCCCCCTGTGATTCATACTGAATCCATAATGTATAATCTTTGATAAACACCTCTCTTGGATTATTTCTGCAACTTTTAATCTGTGCTCGAAGTTTTGTCCGCATTTCCTCCGAAAGCTCGGAATTTTTCCGATAAAACTGAATATAATCATTATATTCTGAGGTTAGTGAATGTTCTCGGATATCATTCCAGTATACCCCTTGAACCGTCCGGCACATCTCCCACCGAAAAGCGCCGCACATTTTAATCACTTCTTGTTCCAGATTTCCTTCGAAAAATGCCGGAAGTACAAACCTTGCCGGTGTATCCCGCTTCTTTTCTGATATATCCTGCCACATAATCCCTCTCGTTCCAACTGTCGGCATCAAAATAATATCCGGCAGCACCTGTTTCATCACAAACGTATTATCAATCTTATTTTCCGGATCATGATACAACCGTTCTCTATAAAACAGAGAGTAATCAATCTCACGCATATGTTCAAAAACCGCTTCCACTCGTTCAACATCCAAAAATGATTTCTGAACACCGGTCATAAATTCCTCTTCTGTCAGAATCGGACAAAATGTCGCGATATCCTCGCTCATCAGACGATTAGCATTTGTGATCATATTGTGGATCTCAAAACTTACTTTTGCCTCCTGATCGTTCAGGTAATCCTCTTCCTCCGCTTTTGTCATCTGCCGGCGTTTTTTTATTTCTACCAGCTGCTCTTTGTAATCCATATCCATCTGATCTTTCGATGGCTGCCGCTCATTTTTGTAAATTGCACACAACCAGTCATAGATCGTAAACAGATGATACAGATTACTTCCTGTATCCGGATAAAACTGATATAACTCCAGCAAAACCTCTTCCCCAAACATCTGTTCATCCATATAGCCATATCGCAAAAACATCTCCACAATACGCGGTATATTTTCATCCTTCAATGCTTCAAAAAATACCTTTTCATAAATATCATAAAATTGCTTTGTAATCTCTTTGCGAAGTTTCCGCACTTCCATATCCGTTGACCCGCGATCCGGCAATTCACGGAAATTTTTTACCAGAACCTGAAATTTAATTGCCGGTTCTTTCTCAATTTTCCCATAATTCAACAACTTTCCAAGTGACCCGGAAAGTTCCGCCAGCACTTCCTGCTTCTGCTCTTCTGTTTCGATAGTTTTTCCCTGTGGTGCATCCTTTTTTGCCTTCGGTTTTTCCTTTTCAACCAGCCCCAATGCCTCTTTGCCAAATGTATTGATCAGAATTCCCGCCACTTCTGCCATCTGATGAATCAATTTTGCACAGAGTTCGATATGATAAATGGCAATATTCTCTCCAGAAGAAAACAAACTGCGATACACACTTTTATCAAGCTGCATCACTTCTTTTAAATATTGCCTCTCCACTGTTCTCGGAGTCTGTAATTCTTCCTTTTGCATCTGCTGATAAACCGTCACATACGGCTCAAATAATTTCTGATATACCTGTTCCACACTCCGAAACTGTGATATTGCAGACATTACAAGCAGCTGCTGATAATTTTTCCCACCTTGAAAGATTTGATGCAGCTGCTCTAATTCTGTAAAGTCAAAAAAAGCGATCATACAATCTGTTTCTGCTTTATAATCAAACAGATATGTTTTTTGATACAGATCAACACTTCCAAGCCATGAGCCACTCTCAAACCTCATTTTTACGCACTCGTTTGTTGCAGATACCGTCCCTTTTAACAATAGTGCAATCTGTTTCACTGGTGTGCCTTTTTCATAAAAAGTACGCCCACATGCGAAATTCATTCGATTACTTAAAATATTATTTTCCATTTTATTCTCTTCTTTCTTCGGTGCTAATTTTCAAAATATTCTTACCTTTTATTTCGTCAGAAAATAGTATTTACATAATCGAACCTGCACATATTTTTTACCCAGACTTATTTCCTATTGTATTTTTATCTAAATTTGATATAATACAAGTGTTGGTAAACACAACATAATTCAAATCTACATCTTTAGTGAACTTTGTATTTTTTGGACATTCTGACACATTTCTTATTTTTCAAAATAATCCATTGCACTTTTGATACGACATACAACATAGTTGGATTTCTTTTTTACAAGTCTTGACCTGCTTGTGGACATTTATATAATAACTTAAACGATTTCAAACCAAAAACTACAAAGAATCAGACTTGCCTAATAAAATCTTACGTTTTAAGTACTCAACATTTTTTACTTCAGAACAAAACAACCATTCTATATTTTTATATATAATGGTTGTTTTGTTTTAACGATACTGTCTTTACACCTCATTTTTCTGGCAAATCTCTTTCAGGCAGCACTCCTCGCAATGCGGCTTTGTCCGAGCGGTACACACTGCCCTTCCATGCTCTACAAATCGGTGACAAAGGGAATTTCCTTCCTCCGGAGGAATGATCTTCCAAAGTGCCATTTCAACTTTTTTAGGATCTTTGATCTGATCGACCAGACCGATTCGATTTGACAAACGAATACAATGGGTATCTGTAACGATCGCCGGTTTTCCAAATACATCCCCCATAATCAGATTTGCACTCTTTCGCCCTACTCCTGGCAGTTTTAAAAGTGCATTAAAATCATCCGGTACCTCTCCGTGATATTCTTCATATATGATTTTCATGCAGGCACTGATATCTCTTGCCTTACTTTTTCCCAATCCACATGGTTTTACAATTGCTTCAATTTCTTCCACTGGCGCTTTAGCCAACGCTTCTACATCCGGAAATTTTGCATACAAATCCTGTACGACCACATTTACTCGCGCATCTGTACACTGTGCCGCAAGACGCACGCTGACTAAAAGTTTCCATGCCTCATTATAATCCAAGCTGCAATCAGCATCCGGATATGCGGCTTTTAAGCGTTGAATCACTTCCAATGCTAATTCTTTCTTTCTCATTTTTTCTCTCCTATTTGACATATTTCTATCCTTTATTGTAGAGAAAATAACAGCAGGTTTCAAGAAATTTACGCAAATATTTCTGGAAATTCTTGTACTTTATTTGCTGTTTGAGCTTTATACTTTGTTTTTATGCGTTATCATTCCATTTTTACTCGCTCTCTTGTCTTTTCTACTTCAGAAGATAAAATACCATACTGTTCCACAATCCGATTACGCTTTTCTTCTTGACTTGAACAGCGGATAAACACTTTGATCACATTCTTTTCCTCTTTCAATGCTTCCGACGCACAGTGTCCTAAAAAGATGGCACTTCCATTTTTCGCAAGCAATTCTTCATGCGTACCACTTTCAATGATATCACCATCTTTCAGAACAAGAATCAAATCTGAATTCTTGATCGTAGAAAGACGATGTGCGATTACAAAAGAAGTACGGTTTTGCATCAACTGATCCATCGCATTTTGAATCTGCTGTTCGGTTCTGGTATCTACTGAACTGGTTGCCTCATCGAGAATCAACATCGGTTTGTCCGCGATCATCGCACGAGCAATGGTCAGTTGCTGTTTCTGTCCTTGGACTTCTGACATTTCCATCATATACAACATATGATCGAGTGTTTCGCAGCGATCCGCGCCGGAAAGACGGTCGCGCAGGCGGCATCGTATCCAACATATGATCGAGTGTTTCCACATCTTCTTTCGACAATTGAATATCTGCCGCTCCCATATTTTCTTTCATCCGCTCTATTTTACGTGTTCCCGGAATCGGTACGATCCAAGGCTTCTTACAAAGCGTCCATGCCATGGAAATCTGAGCCGGTGTGGCATGTTTGTTTTCTGCTATTGTCTGCAAAAGTTCCAACAGCTTTTGATTTTTATCGATGGCCTCATCCTGAAACTGCGGCATATTACTGCGGTAGTCATATTTTTTATCAAACTGTACTCCCTTTTTATATTTTCCCGTTAATAGTCCATTCGCCATCGGAGAAAACGCTACCAAGCCCGCGCCAAGCTCTTCCAACGTCGGGAACAGTTCTTCGTAATGTCTTTCCATCATGGAATAGCGATTTTCTACTGCTGTAACCGGACAAACCGCATGCGCACGACGAAGATATTCCTCGTTTGTCTCCAAAATACCCCAGTACAGGATTTTTCCTTCTTTTATCAAATCTGCCATGACACCGGCTACTTCCTCCGGTTCCACAGAAGGGTCTATGCGATGCTGAAAATACAAATCGATATGATCTGTCTGCAGACGTTTCAAGGAGCCCGATTTATCTGGATAATGGATGCGGAACCTAATATCTGTGAAAGCAGCATCCATTTTGCATTTCCGTCCCCGGGTGAATCACAGGGACTTTCTCAGGTATTCCGCCGTAATTGTATGAGAATGTTCCGCCATATCCTTCGGTGTACCGGCAAAGACGATTTCTCCACCGGCTGTACCACCATCGGGGCCAACATCAATGAGCCAGTCCGCCTGCTTCATTACATCCAGATTGTGCTCGATGACAATGACAGTGTTACCCCGATCCACCAGGTTGTCCAGTAGCTCCATGACCTTCTGCACATCAGAGGCGTGGAGACCGGTGGTGGGTTCGTCCAATACATAGATATTACCTTTTTTGTCCAGATACTTTGCCAGCTTCACCCGCTGGCGCTCGCCTCCGGAGAGGGTAGAAAGAGGCTGACCCAGAGACAGGTAGGTCAGACCTACTTCAATCATTGCCCCCAGAGCCTTGCGAAGTTTCCTGTTGTCTTTGAAAAACTCGTAGGCTTCCTCAGCGGACATGTCCAGGATCTCCACAATGTTCTTTCCCTGATACCGATAGGACAGTGCTTCCTGACTATACCGTTTTCCTTCGCAGGCTTCGCAGACGGTGGTCACCGGGTCCATGAACACCAGTTCGGTCACAATCTGTCCTCGTCCTCCGCAGACAGGACATGCACCATTACTGTTGAACGAGAACAGTGATGCTGACACACCATTTTCTGCCGCCATCACCTTGCGGATTTCATCAAAGAAACTTAAGAAGGTGGCTGGAGTGGAGCGCCCGGTAGCAGTCACCGGAGACTGATCCACCAGTACCACCCGTTCAGCATACTGCTTGGCGAACACATCCCGAATCAGGGAGCTTTTGCCGGAACCGGCTACGCCGGTTATCACCGTCAGCACATTCAGCGGAATGTCCACCGACACATTTTTCAGATTGTGGAC
>JBJENW010000169.1:0-12909 GCA_051880395.1 Lachnospiraceae bacterium
TTCGATACAAGTGGCAGAGTCGGTGGAAGTATTCAATTTTTTATTTATGATACAATAAAAATCATGCTTTTGCTGGGTGTTCTGATTTTGATGATATCTTATATCCAAAGTTATTTTCCGCCGGAGCGAACGAAGAAAATATTAGGGCGATGGAGAGGAATCGGGGCAAACATCATCGCGGCCCTTCTCGGAACGGTCACGCCGTTTTGTTCCTGTTCGTCCATACCATTGTTTATGGGGTTTACCAGTGCGGGACTTCCATTAGGTGTGACCTTTTCCTTTCTGATTTCGTCTCCTATGGTGGACTTAGGATCGCTGGTTCTGCTTATGAGTATTTTTGGATGGAAAGTTGCGATTGTGTACGTGGTGGTTGGACTGGTGATCGCAGTGATCGGTGGAACTTTGATTGAAAAAATGCACTTGGAAAACCAAGTGGAAGAATTTATACGAAAGGGCAGGTCCATCGATGTGCCACAGGAAACACTCACCCCAAAAGACCGGTTGCACTATGCGTGGGAACAGGTTGTCTCGACAGCGAAAAAGGTGACTCCTTATGTACTGATCGGCGTTGGCATCGGGGCTGTGATTCATAATTGGATACCGGAAGAAATGATTGTAAAAGTATTAGGAACGGGTAATGCGTTTGGGGTTATTCTTGCGACGATTGCCGGTGTACCGATGTACGCAGATATTTTTGGATGTATTCCGATTGCGGAAGCTTTGCTTGCAAAGGGTGCACGATTAGGGGTTGTACTTTCTTTTATGATGGCAGTGACTACGCTTTCTTTGCCGTCGATGGTTATGTTAAAAAAAGCGGTAAAGCCGAAACTATTAGGAATCTTTATTGCAATTTGCACGATTGGAATTATCCTTGTTGGATATTTCTTTAATGCGATTCAGTATTTGATTGTATAGAATTAGAAAAAATGCAAGAATAGGGCGTTATGGTTCTTTCAGGCATTGAAATAAAATGATGATTGAAGGAGGATTTAAAAATGGGATTATTTCATTTTGGAAAGAAAAAAGAAGAAACGGAGCAGGAGTGTGCTTGTAATGTAACGGAAACGCAAAAAAAAGAAGAAAGCTGTTGCTGTGGCAGCAAGACTGCGGATGCAGAACCAGAAAACTGCTGCTGCCAGAATGAGATGGATTCGCTGGTAAGCATCAAGGTCCTTGGCTCAGGCTGCAAGTCCTGCCATGCGTTATATGAGAATACCAAGGAAGCGGTAAAAAATGCAGGACTTTCTGTTGAAGTAGAATATGTCACCGATTTGGAAAAAATCATGGAATATGGCGTGATGTGTATGCCAGGTCTTGTTGTGAATGAGACCGTTGTCTCTGCGGGTAAGGTCCTAAAACCAGCAGATATAGAGAAATTGCTGCAAAAATCGGGTAGATAAAATTTCAGCAGAGAAGGCAAGAATTTGTGCACATCTGTCGAAAAATCATTTCACAAAATTAGGCACAACTTGCTACTATGGTGGGAGTATTGCGGAAGTTCCAGTCATGCTGACACTTATAAAAATTGATAACAAAACGAAAGGAAAATTTTAAGGATGAACAAACCAAAAGTAGCCTTTATCTGTGTCCACAATTCCTGCCGAAGCCAGATTGCAGAGGCATTGGGCAAACATCTCGCTGCAGATGTATTTGAAAGCTATTCTGCGGGAACCGAGACAAAACCGCAAATAAACCAGGATGCGGTCCGTATCATGAAACAATTATATGGGATTAACATGGAACAGACGCAGTATTCCAAATTGATCTCGGAGATTCCAGAGCCGGACATCGCGATTTCCATGGGTTGCAATGTGGGCTGCCCGTTTATCGGCAGACCGTTTGACGCGAACTGGGGATTAGAGGATCCGACAGGAAAATCAGATGAGGAATTTATCCGAATCATAAAACGGATCGAAGAAAATGTGATACAATTAAAGAAAAATTTGGAATGAGGGAAAAAAATGCAGGAAGAATGTTTATTTTGTGGGGCACCACTAGAGTATCTCGAAACAGAGGAATCGATGGAATGTGCGCTTTGTCATAAAAAAGAAAGTAGCAGAACCAGATGTGTAAACGGACATTTCATCTGCAATGAATGTCATACAAAAGGAATGGATATTATTCTCGGACTTTGTCTGGAAGAAACATCAAAAAATCCAGTTGAAATTATCGAAAAACTAATGGCGCAGCCGTTCTGTCACATGCATGGCCCGGAACATCATGTGATGGTAGGAGCATCTTTATTGACCGCATATAAAAATGCAGGAGGAGAGATTGACCTTTTTGCAGCTTTATTAGAAATGATGAGCCGCGGCAAACAGGTTCCGGGTGGTGCCTGTGGATTCTGGGGCGCGTGTGGTGCAGGCGTCAGCGCCGGAATGTTTGTATCCATTATCTCAAAATCGACCCCGCTTGCGGTTGAACCGTTTGGACTTTCAAATCTTATGACCGCGCAGGCATTAGAACAGATCGGCACGATCGGTGGTCCTCGCTGCTGCAAACGGGATTCCTTTCTCGCAATTCAGGCGGCCGTTGTGTTTGTAAAAGAACGGTTTGGAATCGAGATGGAACAGATAGAAATCATCTGCAATCACTCTGCACAGAATAATCAGTGCATCGGAAAGCGATGTCCATTTTGGGAATGACGAAAAAAAGGAAAAAAGTGTTGATCGGATAAAAATCAGATATATCGAATAAAAGCATACCAAAGAAGAACTGTCAGTTGTTGAAATTAAAAATAGAACGCCTCGAAATTAACAGAATATTATTGCGAATGCATTAAAAATATGATAAAATTAAGAAAATAAAACGAAGTGAGATGAAACGTTATTCATTTTGTTAAGTACACAAATGGAGGTAAATATGAAGAGGGGAAAACAAACAAAATCAAGTATTTCAGACCCAAGAACAATTCAACAACAGCTTGCAGATAATAACCGTACAACAATTTCCAGAATCATTTTTTTGATCATTTTCTTTTGCGTCTGTATGATATTTATCCTGATCTGTGCAGAATCTGTCGTTGACTACAGCAAAAAGCAGCAGCAGGCTATGGAAGCGATAGTAGATATGAACGAATGGGTGAATGATATTGAGAACAGTATTCGGTACTCTACTGAATTTACGAATGAAACCGATATCTCAAAAACAAGTATTCAACAATTTTATGAAGCATCCAAAAATGAGCGTGGTTCCGTTTCAGGAAAAGTTGATACTGCCTATAAACTTTTTGCTGAGTTCTTTTCCATGGGAGTCGATACATTCGAAAAGAGCAAGACGGATCACGAAAGTGCACTTAACATTTTAGACAATGAATTGATTCCAAAACAAGACGAATTAGAAGCAAGCTTGACCGCTGTCTCAAACGGCTATGTAAAAATGGTAAGCGAAGCCTATACAATCGTTGTTATTATAACAATCATTTGTATTTTGATCGGATTATTTTTTTCATATATCATTATTAAACGTATCATTCATTCAAGTAATGAAACAGCGGAACAAATTTCTACTCCAATTAATCAAATCGCAGAATGGGCAGAAAAACTTTCATTAGGAGCGGATAAATTTGATGTATCTGAGCAGGAACTTCAACTTGTAAAATTAGAAGAAGTAAAGCGAATGATCAATTCTTTCTTAAAAATGGCTGAAAGCATACGTGATAATGTGAGAGTCGTTACCAAAGTTGCAGAAGGTGATATGACAGCTTTTGTTAATATCCGTTCTGATCAGGACAGCCTTGGCAAAAACTTGTACAAAATGGTTCAAAATAACGATATGATGTTCGCCCAGGTTTCTGAGATTGCGAATGCCGTTTCTGACCAGACTCAGGCAATTGCAAATGCCAGTCAGTCTCTTGCAACAAGCTGCACGGAGCAGGCACAAGCTATTACAGATTTTCAGTCAGATCTTGATAAAACAGGCAACCTTATCAATGAAAATGCCAAAGATGCAAAGGATGCCTTTGATCTTTCGGATACAATTAAAAATGAAATCGATGTAAGTATGTTAAAGATGGATGAACTTGTAGCTGCCATGGAGGATATCAGAGCTTCATCAGATAAAGTTTCAAATGTAATCGGAGACATTGAAGATATTGCAAGACAGACGAATCTTCTCGCATTAAACGCTTCCATTGAGGCTGCAAGGGCAGGAGAAGCCGGCAAGGGATTTGCTGTAGTGGCAAACAGTGTAAGCGAGCTTGCTGAAAAGAGTGCGATGGCTGCAACAGAAAGTAAAAACCTGATCAATGATACGATCAAGAAGTCTGGAAGAGGAAGCGAAATATCGAATGATACCTACACAACCTTCAAAACGATCACGGAAAGTATCGAAAAGATCATCGCAGTTACCAAAACGATTTCTGAATCAGGTAAGCTTCAGGAAGAGTATATGAAGGATATTGAGATGAAAATAAGTGAAATATCTGACAGCATATCTGACAGTGCCGCTGCAAGTGAAGAAACTGCTGCAATGGGCGAAGAAATTAATAAAAATGCTGAAATTTTAATAGAATCCGTAAGCCAGTTTACTCTCCGCAGGCGTACAACCGGAAAGCCTTACATTCCGCCAGAGAAGCAAAATGATACCGAATTTATTAAAATAGCTACCGAAAATTATAATAAATACATGCAATCAAAAAAATCGTAGCAGAATAGGAGAGTAGAAGGTTGCAAAAAAATCAGGAAACAGGCATCTACAGGTTTCCTGATTTTTTTGTAACAAATAAAAATTTGTAATTTGTTCGAAAATCCTTTATACTAAAATATGGTTAAACAATGAAAAAATGCTCAAAAACTGGTTTGTGGCAAATTTGTAATGTATAACAAAAAACGTTTTTTATTTTTTTGTAAACATATTTTTGGTGTACGATAAAAATGATTGGTCGAACCAGAAACAACGACGGGCTAGCTGACGGAGAAAACAAAGTTTGCAGAAAAAAATACATTTTTTTGCAAAAAAAATTTTTTATTTTTCTCTTAAATTTCCATTATGCAGCCCAAAATCCCTAAGAGGAGTAAAAAAAAGAGACATGAATCTATCGGATAAATATCAGTTTATCCGATAGATAAGACGAAAAATTTTAAAAGGAGTAAAAATTTATGGGAAAAGATTCCGAATATTATAAACAAAAACATTACGCACAACTGACCAAATTACGGGAGCTACTCTCCGAATTGCCGGACTTTGCGGTTGCTTTTCTTCATGAAAAAGAAATGTCCGCGCAGACTAGTACTTTGGTATCGTACTCTTACGATTTATTGACCTTTTTCCGTTTTTTGCAGGAAAAAAATCCACATTTTAAGGATATTCCAATCAAGGAAATGCAGCTATCGGATATCGAGTTGCTCCGTTCTGAGGATATTGTGGAATTTCAGCGCTATTTAGAGCTGAATGAGGACGGGGAAAAACACGAAAACGGCAAACGCGCCATTTCACGGAAATTATCGACTTTACGCGGTATGTTCCAGTATCATTTTGAGCACGAATATATCCAAAATAATCCGATGGCTCTGGTGAAAATGCCACGATTAAAAAAAGATAAAAATATCGTGCGAATGAATCCCGTTGAAGTTTCAGATATTTTAAATACCATTGAATTTGGCAGCGAACAGATGACCAAACGCCAGCGTGCATTTTTAGAGAAAACAAAGCAACGGGATCTTGCCATTTTGACTTTGATGCTCGGAACCGGGATTCGTGTCTCGGAATGTGCCGGCTTAGATGATACGGATGTGAATTTCAAAGATAATTCCATTTTAATTGTGCGAAAAGGCGGTACACAGGATTTGCTGTATTTCAGCGAGGAAGTACGCGATGTACTGGCAAATTACATCGACGGGGAACGAAAACGCATCATCCCGGAAAAAGGGCATGAACATGCACTCTTTTATTCCATGCAGAACAAACGTATCAGTGTCGATGCGGTTGAAAACCTAGTGAAAAAGTATGCAAAGATGGCCGTTCCGAACAAGAAAATTACACCGCACAAATTACGCAGTACATACGGAACAAATTTGTATCGCGAAACCGGGGATATCCGCCTGGTTGCAGATGTGTTAGGACACGAAAACGTGAATACAACGGTCAATTATTATGCTGCGATCGAGGATGAACATAAGCATCGGGCGGCGAATGCGGTTACGCTCCGCTCCCACCCGAAGACTGCTTCTGAAAAAGCAGAAGAAAAAGCAGAAGAAAAATAATTGTATGAAGTTATTTTATTATAAAATAAAGAGACTTGCATTTAAATATACAAGTCTCTTTTATTCTAGGTCTTTCCACTTTAATATTGAATTCTGAAATAATCCAAATATGCTTTATATCGATCTTGTGCCGTCAAACAGGTATCTGTCAGATATCCTTTTTCATTGTCCCATTCTTTCAGTCCACGGTAATAAAACAATTTCAAATTATCTTCAATAATGAACGGAACGATATGATATTTCAGACATTCTTTGAACAGAATCAATCTGCCGACACGCCCATTTCCATCCTGAAACGGATGGATTCTCTCAAATTTCACATGAAAGTCCAATAGATCTTCCAGCGTTTTTTTCTTTCTTGAATTGTACTCTGCCAACAACGTTTTCATTTTATCCGCAACATCTTCCGGGAGTACCGTGTTCATTCCGCCGACTTCATTTGGTACCTTTTTATACTCTCCTACTGCAAACCAGTCCTTTTGAGAGTCACTGGTTCCGCTTTTTAAAATCAGGTGAAGCTCCTTGATCAGTTTTTCTGTCAATACTGCATTTGTTTTCTCAATGATCCGATCAATACAACGGAAATGATTTGCCGTTTCGATCACGTCATCCACATTGAGGACTTCATTTTCTACACCAATGGTATTGGTTTCAAAAATATATCTGGTTTGATCGTGGGTCAGACGGCTGCCCTCGATATGATTGGAATTATATGTCAGCTCAATCTGTGTCTTATGATAGATACCGCCGGAATACTTCGTTGCTTTTTCTTCCAGCAGAATCTCCAATAAGGTAACAGGCTTTTCCTTTCGTATATTGGAGCGCTCAGGTTTTTTTGCATCTTCCGGAATCTTCCAGGTCTTGCCGGTAAGGAACGCACCCGAAACACGCCCTTGGGCACAGTAATTTCTTACGCTGCGTTCAGAGATATTCCATTTCCTGGCTATTTCACTAACTGAAAGATATTGCATTTGCTTCCCTCCGTTTGTTTCAAAGTGATTTTTATCAATTTCTTTCATTAGTATAGCACATTACCGGCAATGTAATCAACTGGATTCTGTTTCTTTTATTCTTTTGTTTTTGCCGTTTGTTACAATAACAATTATTTTTAATGATCCAACTCCAAAAGTTCCAATATGGTCTATTAAAAAACCGGGATTACAAAAGTGATGTAAACCAATATTCAATGTCGAGATTCCTCCTGTTTTCTATGAAGTGTGAATAAAATACCAGATACCGTTTCCTCTGTGGCACACAACTTATCCGCAATGCAAAGGATCATGCTCTCACGGTATTTGGGAAAAAACAGATTTAATGGAAACATATGTGTTTTTATCATATTTTTTTCAATCTCTGTCAGTTGAAAGTCACGTTGTGCATTGCACAATGCCCGTTTTGCATGGAAAAAGCCATGAAGGGAGTGACTTTTTTCTGGTTCGTGCCAGTCGTATAAAAAGTAATCATGCAGCAGCGCTCCGCGTATGAGTGCGCGCAAATTAACACGAATCTGACAACGAAGTGCGATTTTTACACATAATATGGCAACATTTACGGAATGGTCATAAACGCTGTATTGTCCATGTTGAAGGCAGCGTTTTTCTATGCACATGCCGTCCGAATTTAAAATATCACTGCCAAAGTGTTCGATCATACGCCAGACTTTTTCTTTTTGCAACATCATTCTTTTCCTTTCTTTACCGGTATTCGAAATGCCGGATATGTTCCAAATATTTCGAATCGCTTCTCTCCTGTCCGGTTATTATAAGCCAGATAGCAATTACATTCTTTTCGAAGACAGTCTTTCGGCTGTTTCGGCTGATAGAAGATGTTTGGAGCCTGATACAGATTTCCAATCTTCTTTTTACTGAGATTGCACCCGAATACATCGCCTTTTTCATTGAGGAAGAAGGCGTTTTGACATCGTGATATTTCTGCCGGATGGTGCGCGCATTCCAGCGAAAAAAGCGGATCTATTTCTAAAAATGCCTGATATTCCGTCTTTGTATAGGAACGATTCAGACCGTCCATCCGATTGATCCACAGATAAATCTCTTTTGGAAGCTTTTCGCGTAATTGCTGAATCAAAAGAAGATTACAAGGATCCCCAACGGCTCCGACAGAAAATAAAATCGAATGTTTCCGCAGGGATTCGCACTGTTTTAAGAAAGCAGAAATAGTTGTCAGCTGCGGATGAAAGGTGCCCCACAGCCGCAATTTTTCTAATTTTCCACCATGCTTTTGAAATACGGAAAGCATATGTGCGACTGGAAAGCTGAAATTGCTCTGCGCTCCCACTGCTTCGATTCCGGTGCATCTACTGAGTCTTGCCAGCCCTTCCCAGTAATATTCGTATTGCAGGGCTTCCCCGTACGGTACGATCTGAATCGCACCGAGAAAATCTTTTTGCTGCTCCATAAATGTAACAAACGTAAAAAAGTGTTGTTTATCCTGTTCCACTTGTTTCTTTGATTCTGGGAATTTTGAAAACGGACAATAGCTGCAGCGGTAATTGCAGTTTTTCAAACTTCCGCGGTAATATAATTGAATCCTCTCTCTCATCACTGTTCTTCCCACGCGTTCATTTTTTCGACCACTTCTTCGGAGATCAACATCGGTCCTAAGTAATCCGAACAGGCAAATCCTTCTTCGGTCAAACCCAAAAAGATTCCGTTTTCCTGTGCATATCCCTGTCGAACCCAGTCCCGTAGAATCGGATAATCCAGACATGGAGCACTACCAAACGCGGCTCTATACTCTTGCTGATTGATTCCGTTTCCAAACAATACATGTTTGATCACATAACGTCTGCGCATTTCTTCCTCGGATAACAGATATCCGTTTGTCACTTGCAGATAATCTTCTGTATCCATGTATTCCTGCAGATGTTTGTTGCAGCATTGTTCTGAAACACTGTATGGGGTACAGGTATGCAGATTCCCGATGTAACTCCTGCCACCGCAGCCGATGGAGATGGTATTTTCAAATCCACACGATTTGGCCGGATTTTGCCCGATTGTTTCTGCTTTTACAAATCGTCGCATGGAATATGGAATATAGCCATGTGCTTTCAAGAATTCCCGCACAAATAAATATAATTCATACGTGTTTTCTGCTGTTTTCACTTGCTGTTTCGAAAGTCTGGTCCCCTGTTTGATATATAGGGGATAGACAAATAATTCTTCCGGATGATAACGCATGGCTTCTTCAAGTGATTCTTGCAACAATGCCGCTGTTTGTCCGGGGATACCGTAGATCAAGTCGAGATTCATACAGGAAAATTCCATTTCCCGTATTCGTTTTAATGCCATCTTTGCATCCTCCGGTGTATGAATCCGCTGCAATTTTTTTAATTCCTGCGCATGAAAACTTTGTACCCCGATGCTGACTCTTGTTGCGCCGGCAGCCTTTAGCAATTGTAATTTTTCCAGTGTTGTCTGTTTTGGTGATGTCTCAACGATCACCGGACCGTCGCCTTTGGAAAATCCGAAATACTTGTCTGCAATGGAAAAAATCCGTTGCAATTGTTGTTCGGTCAGATAGAGTGGCGTTCCACCTCCGATGGTCAGATCAGAAAAAGACACACCATCCGGAAGTGTCCTCGAAATCTGCGCGGCCTGTCGTTCCATCGCGTCGATATAGCGGTCACATTCCGATTCTGTTTTCCCGGTGACAGAGAATAAATTACAATATCCGCATTTTGTCTGACAAAATGGAATATGAAAATAGAGGCCGTTTGTCGTATCTTTCAGAAGATGAAGATACTCCTCCATGCGAACTCCCTTCATCGGCCGATATGCAGTTTTATGCGGATAGCTATACATGTATTGAATATAACGATTCATTTGTTCATTCCTTTTTTATACTTCTGTATGTTTCAGAAAAAAATGTTTATACGGTACAGTGTTTACGATGGGATGATTGATGCCATGATACCAGTAATCCTCTTCGCCGTGACAACTTCCATGGTCGGAAAGGCAGATGACAAATGTATCTCCTTTTTGGGAAAATGCAGCAAACAGTCGATCCAGTTCGCCATCCACATATCGAAGTGCAGCCGCATGTGTCTGGGGAGAATCTTTTTTTGCCCCGTTTACATAGTGAAAATTTGGATAATGTACGGCAGAAACATTCAGATAAAAGAAAACCAACTGTTTTTTTGGAATCTGTGCGAGTTTTTTTAAGGCAAAATCCACCTGATTTTTTGCAGAGTCTTTTACCTTACAGCCAAACGACGGATTCCAATAGCTGTATTGAAAATACGATGGCAGTACTTTTCCAATGGCCGTTCGTTTATCAAAAAAATGAACGCCACCGATGCAATGCGTCTGATACCCTTCTAACGCCAGACCTTCTACGATCGTTGCGCCCTGAAAAGTAAATGCGCCTTCTGGTGCTTTTCGCCCCATTCCAATATCTTCCGAGAAAAATAAGATCTCTCTTTTTTTCATATCTTTGATGCCATCGTCAATTGGGAAAAAACCTGCAAACATTGCCTGATGGGACGGGTAGGTGAAATTGCCGGGAGCCTGGCATTTTCGCCATGGGCCGTATCGGTTTAAAACTGGCGTACCACCATTTTGTTGTTCTTGATAGGCAATATCATATCGCAGCGAATCAATACAGACAAATAAAATATTTTGGGTACCAACAACCTGATTCATATCGATGTTTTGGGCCACGTCTTTTCCCCCTTTACTTTGTATGGATCAAAGATTGTATGTATGCAATCTGTTCCAGATAAATGCTATTTTTATGATAAATGTCTTGATAGATCAAATCCCCCTGCCCATTCATTTCGATGACATACGGTTTACCGGAACTTTGCTCAAACAATACATCGATTCCGGCCATTTGAATTTCAGGAAATTGTTCCATCGCAGATTGGCACAATCCCTCTAATTCTGCTTTCTTCTCTTCGGATAAGGCAAGCTGGCTGATTTCCAATGCCTGGTTATTTAAATGCAGGTTCGTGATCGGTCCGTTTGACCGTCTTGCCACACAAAAAGCAGTTTTTCCAAATTGTTGAACGATACGTAAATCATAACTTTGATTTTGAAACTTCTGCTTGGGAATCCAACGTTCAACAATGACATCCAACGAAAAAATTTCGTTTAATAAGGCTCGAATTTCGTCTTTCTGCTCCATGCGTCGTATTTTTTTCGTGTTAAGCAAGACACCGTCTTGAAGAATACCAGACGTATATGCCACCATGCGGCCCGTTTTTGGTGAAAATCGAAATGCCGTTACACCGGCAGCACCCGAACTGTAAATTGGTTTTATAAAAACAGAATAAATATGTGTCTCTCGCATCTGCTCTAATAAATCATCCAACGTTTTTATCATTTCAAAACAGAGCGTTGTAACAGAAATGCCTGCATCTTGCAGTCGTTTTTTGCATGCAGACTTATCTAATAGTTGCAAAATTCCGTCCGGCGTATTGAGAAAGCGACAGTTTTCTTTTTGCATTTGTTGCAGCAGTATTCGATATTGCTGCAATTTTTCGTTCATTTCATGCAGATCACTGGTCTGCAGATTTGGTGGATCTATTTTTACAAACGCATCTTTTAGCATACCAAATTCGTAATTTTTCCATGCAAGGCAGGCAGCATCAAGCTTGGCTGCTTTTGCTGCCTGCATCCAAAACCGGGTTCGTTTACTATCCGGCTCTCCTAATAAAATCACTTTCATTATTCGGTCACACTTGCATAACGCCAGATTTCACCATCATATTCCTCGTCTTCTTTCTGGCTGTCTGATTCCACTTCGATTGGCAATGCCATCAGTTTTTCCACCATTTCGTCACTTAAAAAGTTCTCATCGATATTTAAATATTCGATATTCGGATACTTTGGTATGGTTTCTAGCAACAACGCCCCCACTTCGTCTGTTAATGTACCAAGTGAAAAATCCAATGCATTCACCTGCGATATGTATTTTGATTCTAACACTAGTTTTGTAACTTCATCCTGCATTTCACTGTCCATAAGGGCCAGAGAAACGAGTTTTGGAAAATCTGTTTTTTCCAGTAATTCCTGAATCATCTGGGCATCGCCATCAAATCCATAATTGTCACTTCCTAAATACAGACGCAAACACTCTAAATTTGGCAATTTCGCGTTTGTAACGCTTTTGATCACATTACCTGGCAGACCTCCGCAGAGAATTTCCAGACATTTCAAATTGCTGTGGGAAATATCACCAAGTTCCAATTCAGTACTGCCTTTGATCAGTAAATGCTCTAAATTTGGAAGTGCATCCCAAAGTTTAGAATAATCCCCTTGTATGATCCAGGAAATCTCACAAATTTCAAAGTCAACATCTCCAATGCACAAACTTTTAATATGTGCAAATGCATCTTTATGTTCTACGATGCCATCCAAAAGTTCCTGACAGCTGTCTTCCCACATTTCGCCCCAGCATCCGATATTGATCTCCTCTAATTCCGGAAGTTCTTTGTCATTTAAAATCTCTTGTAACATCGTTGTCTGATTTTTCCCCTGCTCTTCATATTCTTCATATTCAAATGAATAACATTTGGATTTTGTGTATTCCATAGTGGTTCCTCCTACCATCTCCTTGAGAATTTGCATGTTCCTATGTTCTATTTTACTATAGATACTCGCCAAACACAATCATTTTGAGAACTTTACATTTCCACTACTTTTTGGGCATTTTGACGAAAAATATCTCAACCGAGGGGGATTTC
>JBJENW010000170.1:0-2288 GCA_051880395.1 Lachnospiraceae bacterium
GTGACACCTTTGTGATATTCTTCAGTTCATACAATTCCAACAGCAGTTCACAATCTTTCTCATCCATAGCAATTCCTTTAAAATAGTGATGTTTACTTTTGCGGTTATTTAAAAATTTTGTCTGTCCGGCATTTTGCGGTCAGAATTTAAAGCACTCGAATATGTGATCGTGTAATCAACAAACGCTGATATCTTTTCCAGCTTCAAAGCTTCTTTGCGATATCCCAGATAATCATTTCTGATAACCGGTGTGCCATCTTTAAAAAACAACTGCTGATAATACAGATCTTTATTCTGCATCCAAAAGTCAGAATTCAGGAAAATGCTGAATCCCAGTCCGTGTCTGACCATTTCATAACAGATATTATTATTTTTCACAGTCATTGCTGTATAAGGCGGAACATCAAAATGATTATACCACCAGTTTTCACGAATGCTTTTTCCGGAATGATCTGCTTCAAAAGAAATATAGGGCATTGACGGAAGATCTGATAATATAAACGGCTGATGATATACAATATACGCATACTGCGTTCCCAGAAGCTTCTGTTCGAAAATTCCCTGATGCTCTCCCCGATAAAAAGCAACCTGTGCTTTGCGGGTGTTCAATGCGCGGATACATTCTGTGCTCATCATACTTTCCACCTCAAAGCTGACATTGGGATGTAATTTTGAAAATTTCTGCAGAAGCGGCGGAAGGAAAAACTGTGTCTGCGAAAGAGAAGATACGATCTGCAAGGATCCCTGGAGGGTTTCTTCTGATTTCATACATCTTTGAATGGATTCATACTGGCGCAGCATGTCTCTGGAATAAGCTACCAGCTTTTCTCCCTGGGAAGTAAAAGAGATTCCCTTGGAAGAGCGAAGTATGATTACTGCAGAAAATTCCTCTTCTATCTGTTTCAGGCGTCTGGTAAGCGCCGGCTGTGAAACAAACAGATTTTCACTGGCTTTCGATATGCTTCTTGTTTTATATAACTCAGTCAACAGATACCAATCCTGCAGATTCATAATAGCTCTCCCTTGTTCATATCTAAACTTCTGCTGTTTTTATCATATCATCAAAAACCACAAATAAAAAGGATTAATATGCATTTTTTTGATCGTATTCTATAAAAAAGCAGCATTTCTCAAAAGAAGTGAACTGTGGAATAATAAGATTATCAAAAAAATGAGTTGGAGGTAGAGAAAATGAGAGTCGGATTATTGAAAGGAAATGGAATCGGACCGGAAATAACAGCGGCAATGCAGCGTGTGATTGACGCCTGCGAGATCGGCATTGAGTGGGTTAATGTTCCGATTGCAGATGAAGCAGTTGCCATGTATGGAACGGAAGTTCCGGAAGAATCCATAGACCTGCTGAGGGAACTGAAGGTTGCCATCAAGGGACCGATCAGTGTGGAAAAAATGGCAGGGCGTATAACCTATACCAGAAAAGACGGAACCAGCCATGTTTACTGTTCCAATAACAATGCGATACGTCAGGAACTGGACTGCTTTGCATGTCCGCGTCCGGCCAGAGGAATTCCGGGAATCTCAGGTAAAAATGAAAATATGGACCTGGTGGTGATCAGGGAAATTTCAGAAGGAATCTATGCTGCCCTGGAACATCGTATTGATGGAGATTGTGCATCAGAAGCAATCAAACTGATCACCAAAACCGGTGCAGAACGCATTTGCCGCTATGCATTCCTCTATGCGATCCAAAACGGACGGAAAAAAGTCACATGTGCTCATAAGGCAAATGCAATCAGCCTGACGGACGGATTATTTCTGGAAACTTTCCGCAGAGTAGCCAGAGAATATCCTCAGATAGAATCGGAAGATCTGATGGTAGACGCAACCGCTTATTATCTTGTGACAAATCCGGAACGCTTTGATGTGATCGTAACCATGAATCAGTATGGCGATATTTTATCCGATCTGTGTGCGGGTCTGGTAGGCAGTCTTGGACTTGGCGCCGGCGGAAATATCGGCGAAAACTGCGCTGTTTTTGAGGCATGTCATGGATCCGCACCGGATATTGCAGGAAAAAACATTGCCAATCCCACATCTTTGATCCTTTCTGCTGTGATGATGCTTCGTCATATAGGAATGCCGCAGTGGGCAGATATTGTCGAGAACAGCGTACGAGAGGTTCTGATTGAAGGAAAGCATATTACAAGAGATATCGGCGGCAGTGCTTCTACCGCAGAATATACGGATGCTGTGATTGAAAAGATTGAAGCCAGGAAAGCTCTGATGAATGCATAAATGAAAAAAGGGGGGAGTACATCATGAGAATTGGT
>JBJENW010000171.1:0-12818 GCA_051880395.1 Lachnospiraceae bacterium
GGGGTGGCTGAAACAAAAGTGGCTTTGACAGAAATGATAGTGAGTTTGGATGGGCGGATCTGTGATGCCTTTGCTGTCTTTCGTTTGGCGGACCGGCTGTGCGGATGTGTACGCCAGAGAAAGAATCCGCTTTTGAGTCTTGCTCTGGCGTACACATTCGTGCAGACTGTCCGACCTTCGAAAGACAGTAAAAATAAAGCATCACAGATCCGCCCATCCTAAACTCGACTTCATTTCTGTCTAGCCACTTTTGTTTCAGCCACCCCGCCCTTGCCTCCTGTCGGATACCGGAAACGTCCGCTATAAAACGTAAATATACATGTGGACAAACAAGAAAAATGTTTACGTTTACCGAAACTCTATAGGGAATCCGGCTTGAAAGAAGTGCAGTAATGTTATATAATAGCAAATGATTGTAAAAAAGCAGCGCAAAGCTGCACAGAACTATAGATGTTAAAAAACAGATGGGAGAACGAAATGAGTAAAGTAAGAACAAGATTTGCACCGAGTCCAACAGGAAGAATGCATGTAGGAAACCTGCGTACCGCATTGTATGCATATTTAATAGCAAAACACGATGGCGGAGATTTTATTTTAAGAATTGAGGATACCGACCAGGAACGGTATGTAGAAGGTGCTGTTGATATAATTTACCGTACATTGGAGGCAACCGGTCTGATTCACGATGAGGGACCGGACAAAGACGGCGGGGTTGGCCCGTATGTGCAGAGTGAACGTCAGGAAAAAGGAATTTATCTGGAATATGCCAAGCAGCTCGTAGAAAAAGGGGAGGCATATTACTGTTTCTGTGATAAAGAACGCTTAGACAGCCTGAAACAGACGGTTGAGGGAAAAGAGATCGTGATGTATGACAAGCACTGTCTGTCTCTGAGCAAAGAAGAAGTAGAGGCAAACCTGGCAGCTGGAAAGCCGTATGTCATTCGTCAGAACAACCCACGTACAGGGACAACGACCTTCCATGATGAAATCTACGGGGATATTACAGTCAATAATGATGAGTTAGACGATATGATCTTGATTAAATCCGACGGATATCCAACATATAATTTTGCCAATGTAGTGGATGATCATCTGATGGGAATTACCCATGTCGTACGTGGAAATGAATACCTGTCCTCTTCGCCGAAATATAATCGTTTGTATGAGGCATTCGGCTGGGAGGTACCGGTGTATGTACATTGTCCGTTGATTACAAATGAGGAACACCAGAAATTGAGTAAACGAAGCGGACATTCTTCTTATGAGGATCTGATCGAACAGGGATTTGTGTCAGAGGCAGTCGTGAATTTTGTGGCGCTGCTTGGATGGAGTCCTGCGGACAATCAGGAAATCTTTAGTTTGGAAGAACTGGTAAAAGCTTTTGATTATCATCATATGGGAAAATCGCCGGCAGTTTTTGATTATGGAAAACTGAAATGGATGAACGGGGAATATATCAAGGCGATGGAATTCGATGCTTTCTATGAAAAAGCAGAGCCAGAAATTAAAAAAGTCATCACAAAAGATTTGGATTTAAAGAAAATCGCAACGATGGTAAAAACCAGAATTGAGACATTCCCAGAGATTGCGGATCATATTGATTTCTTTGAAGAATTGCCAGAATATGATGTTTTGATGTATACGCATAAGAAAATGAAGACCAACAGTGAGACTTCACTTGCTGTATTAAAGGATGTATTGCCGTTGTTAGAAAAACAGGAAGATTACAGCAACGATGCGTTGTATGAGATGTTGTTGGGCTATGTAAAAGAAAACGGATTTAAAAATGGCTATGTGATGTGGCCAATTCGTACCGCTGTTTCCGGAAAACAGATGACACCGGGCGGCGCTACCGAGTTAATGGAGATTCTTGGAAAAGAAGAATCCATTCAACGTATAAAAAAAGGAATTGAATTGTTAGAACAGGCATAGGAAAGGTGTTTGAATCGCCCAAATTGTTCGATATTAATATATATAGAATGAAAAGGTGGGTGATAACATGGACCAGAGTCTGAAAAATGAATTGATCAGCCAGCTGAATAAGGCTGTGAACCCGGAAGCATATGAAAAGAAAAAAGAAGAACGAGAACAAGAGTCTTGTTTTTCTCCAGATTTAGGAAGGTATGAGGTACATCACAGACCGGAAGAAGTGGAACAGGGAGAAAACGTACAGAAACCGGAAGAAGAAAAAGATGCAGAATATTCGGATTCTCAGTTAGAGGATATTATGGAGAGGCTGGCGATACAGCGTAAAGGAAAACATAAAAAAGAAGAACATGTCGATCCGAGACTTTTGTTTTTGCGGGAACAGCAGCAGAAAGCAGAGGGGGATCAAAAAGACGAGCAGAAAGAATAGGAAGACAGATGGAGCATATAGAGCAGCAGGTCCAAAAAGCAGCGGAATTTTTTTGGAATATGCGGACAAAACAAGGAAAAAAAGAAGAAGTGGCGGATGGAGCCTATGTTGGACGTAGGGCACAGGTGACAGGAGGAAAGCAGTTGGACGGATTTGTTTCTCTTTTGGAAGCGCTTCTGTTAGAGAGTGGTGTATCGAAAGATGCAATTTTTACAAACGCGGATTTAGAGCTGCCCGGTTTTTATCGTGCAACCAAAAAATGGGACCTTCTGGTAGTGCGAGAAGGTCGTCTGGAAGTGGCGATTGAGCTGAAAAGTCAGGTGGGACCATCGTTCAGTAACAATTTTAATAACCGGACAGAAGAAGCGATGGGAAGTGCACTGGATATCTGGACTGCATACAGAGAAGGAGCATTTGGCGTGCAGAGTCCGCCATGGCTGGGATATCTGATGGTCTTAGAAGATTGTGAGAAATCCAGCCAGCCGGTGCGAAACCGAACCCCGCATTTTTCTGTTTTTCCGGAATTTGATCAGGCATCTTATCAAAAACGATATGAGATTTTCTGTAAGAAGCTGATGCTGGAGCGGCAATATACGCATACATGTTTTCTTACGACAAAGCAGACAGCATCCGGAGTTACGGTGAATTATCCGAATCCGGATCTGTCATTTGCATGTTTTGCACAATCTATGTTGCGGCAGGTACAGGAAAGAAGAATAGGAGAAACAGGATGCAGCACGAAATCATAAATGGGGATGCCAGAAAATTGGGGTATCTGATGGATGAAAGCGTTCATTTGATCGTCACTTCCCCACCATACTGGAATCTGAAACCGTACAATCAGAGCCGAAGTCAATTGGGGCTGATTCAGGATTATGATCAATTTGTGAAAGAGCTGGATAAAGTATGGAAGGAATGTCTGCGTGTGCTGGTTCCGGGGGGACGTTTGATCTGTGTTGCAGGGGATGTATGTCTGTCACGACGCAGATACGGACGTCATATGGTTATGCCTCTTCATTCTGATATTCAGGTGCATTGTCGGAAACTGGGATTTGATAATCTGAATCCTATTTTGTGGTATAAGATCAGTAATGTCTCCTATGAAGCAAATCGTACGGCTACTTTTTTGGGAAAGCCATATGAACCAAATGGAATCGTAAAAAATGATATGGAATATATTCTCATGTTTCGAAAGCCGGGAGCATATCGGAACCCGACAGAAGAACAGCGCATGAAAAGCAAGATTGCACCAGAAGATTATAATAAGTGGTTTACCCAGATTTGGGCAATGCCAGGCGCTTCTACGCGAAAGCATCCTGCGCCGTTTCCGTTAGAACTTGCCAGTCGACTGGTACAAATGTTTTCTTTTTACGGGGACACGATCTTAGATCCTTTTTGTGGCAGTGGAACGACACTTTTAGCGGCAGAAAACAGTGGTCGCAACAGCATTGGTATTGAGATTGAAAAGGAGTACTGTTATCAGATGAAACGCCGTCTGCGCCGGGAACATCCGGATGCAGAAATAAAAATGACAAAAATAAAAAAAGGTGAACGAACCCAGATGCCACCCGAAAAAAAGAAAAGCCATTCAAAAGCGAAAAAAGAAAGAAAAAAGTAGTTGCGGATTCGCCGAAATAAGCATATAATCTGTGTAAAGGAATGGTGATGCACGAATGAAAATAAGGAAACATATGATTGTTCACGGTCGTGTACAGGGTGTTGGATTTCGTTATCGTTCATCTCAGATCGCACAGGAATTGGGACTGCACGGAGCTGTGCGGAATTTGCCAAATGGAGATGTAGAGCTTCAAGTACAGGGCGAAGAAGGACTGATCGATACATTCATGGAACAGCTTCGAGAAGATTCGTATATACGGATTGATTCTATTGAAAGTGAAACGGTAGCATGTATGTGTGAGACAGGTTTTCAGATCAGAATGTAAAAAACACGGAATAAATTGGAGTGTTTCAATTTATTCCGTGTTTTTTCGTTTTAGGTTTTAGATTTAGATGCCTGTTCTCGAAAAACAACTTTTAATAATATCGGTGTCAAAATAGTGGTAATAATGACCATAATCACAATCGGTCCAAAATATAAATCACTCATCAAACCGACAGATGCACCTTTATTTGCAACAATCAGTGCGACTTCTCCACGAGAGATCATTCCTACACCAATTTGCAGAGATTCGGATGTGGAGTAATGACAGAATCGTGCACCCAGTCCACAGCCGACTACTTTTGTAATAATGGCAAGAATCAAAAGCAAAAGTGTAAAGATGATAATGCTACTTGACATCTTTGGGATGACGACATTTAAGCCGATACTTGCAAAGAATACCGGAGCTACAAGCATATAAGAAAGATGACCAAATCTTTCATTAATGTATTCACGTTTCGGGCTCATGGAAGTAGCAACACCTGCAATAAAAGCACCGGTGATATCTGCAACACCAAAGAATTTTTCTGCGCAATAGGATAGCGATAGGCAGAAAGCAAAGGATAAAATGACATCTCGCTGTAATTTTTTTGGCCAATGCTTTGCTTCAAGTTGTGATAATTTCTCAAAACCAAAGGAAAATACCAAAGCAAAAGCAAAAAACAGCACAATTTTTATCAGGACCAGTCCCACACTTGTTTTCCCGTCTGCCATGCTTGTCACGATGGTCAAGGCGATGATTCCGAGAATATCATCGATGACAGCAGCGCCCAGGATGGCGGTTCCAGCCGGAGTCGAGAGTTTGCCGAGTTCTTTTAGTGTTTCAACGGTAATGCTGACGGAGGTTGCCGTTAAGATAATACCGATAAATATATTCTGTAAAACGGCACTGGTTGGCAATGAGGAATCGCCTACATGGAAGACCTCTGCGATTGCAAATCCACCGATCAAAGGAACCAGCACACCGATCAGAGCAATCACAAAGGATGCTTTTCCAGATTTTTTTAGTTCGTTGATGTCAGATTCCAGACCAGCCATATACATGAGAACAATGACACCGATTTCTGCCAGCTGTTTGATAAAGTCCGTTTCTTTTAACAGATCCAGACATGCCGGACCTAAGATCAGACCAGCCAGTAGGGCTCCGACGACCTGCGGCAGATGAAACCGGCGCGTGAGTAAGCCTAGTAGTTTGGTACTCAATAAAATAATTGCCAGATAAAGTAAAAAGTCATAGTCCATAGTAACTCCTCCTAAATAGTAGTATGTACGACAGAATGGAAAAGTTCCAAATCGTACACTTCTTTTTGTATAAAATATTTCGATAGTTCGGAACAATTTTATTATAGATGGAATAAATTACTTGTGCAAGGAAAAAGTAGAAGAAAAAATGAAAAAAGGTGTTGACAGAATGTGGAAGAGAAGTTAAACTAGAGTTAGTTTTGAGAAAACAAAATATAGAACAGAAAAATCTGGGATCAAAAGGAGTACTGTAAAAAGGTTCTTCGCAGAGAGTCCGTGTTGGTGTGAACGGATAGGAAAGTTTTACAGGAATGGGTTTGTGAGATGCAAAGTGAAAGAGAGTAGCGGATGCCGTGTCCTCACGTTACAGAGGGAAGATATCGAATCGAAAGATTCCGTATCGTGAAAGAGGTTTTTTATAAATTGGTGGCGTATTTCCGATTTGGAGATACTTTTTTTATGTAATTTTTGCCGGGATTATAAAAAGCGAAACCGGGTGGCACCACGAGAAATTCGTCCCTGAGGTATCGTCGTCGAAGACGTACTTCAGGGATTTTTTATATGGAGGGATATGCATGAAACGAATATTGAAAGTCTATAAGAAAACCGTTAGTGTGGTAAACGAGACAGCCATTGCCATGTATGAAAATATGGTTGGTGGGAAAAAAGGATTTTTATTGGAAAGTTATGATAAAAATTATGACAGATATACCTTTTTCGGAAAGGAGCCGGAAGAAATCCTGACATCACGAGGAAATGCACTGGTGATTCAGTATCGGGACGGTCACGAGGAAGTACGTGAGGGAAATCCACTGGATCGGTTAAAAGAATATTACAGTTCGTTTGAAATTCATAAGGAAGACGATTCCTTGAGCTTTTCCGGAGGTCTGGTCGGAAATCTGGGATATGATTTTGTACGGTATTCAGAAAAGATTCCGGATACGAATCCGGATGAGATTGGAATCGAAACGATACAGATGATGCTGATGAAAGAATTTATCGTTGTGGATCATGAGGCAGAGACATTGACAGCAATCGTCTTGGATGAAGAAAACGAGGAAGGAAAGAAACGGGCGTTAGAGAAAGCCGATCAGCTCATTAAAGAAGCGAGAGAACATGGAACGGAAGAAAAGCCGCGTACCTTTTTCCATGACGGAAAGATCATTCATAAATCGGATACCTTAGAGCAGTACAGCGAAAAGGTCGAAAAGATCAAACAGTATATTCGCGAGGGACATATTTTCCAGACGGTTCTGTCACAGAGATGGACGATCGAGACGAAGCAGGATGGATTTGAATTATATAAAGAACTCAGAGAGTTGAATCCTTCTCCGTATCTGTATTACTTCAATTTTGGCGAGTTTGAAGTCATCGGAAGTTCGCCGGAGATGATCGTAAAACAGCAGGGAAAACGCGTTTATACCTGTCCAATCGCCGGTACACGGAAAAGAGGAAAAACAGAGGAAGAAGATCAGTTGTTAAAGGATGACCTCTTGCAGGATGAGAAAGAACGCGCCGAGCATGTGATGCTTGTAGACCTTGCGAGAAATGATATGGGGCGCATCTCCGAGTTTGGAACCGTGAAAGTGACGCAGTTTATGAATGTGCAGCAGTATTCCCATGTGATGCATATTGTATCGATGGTAGAAGGGCGCAAGAAGGGCGAGTTTCATCCGTTGGATCTGGTGGCATCGTTCCTTCCGGCAGGAACGCTCAGCGGGGCACCAAAGATCCGTGCGATGGAGATCATTGAAGAATTGGAGAATGTCAGACGAGGATTGTACGGTGGTGCAACCGGATATATCGATTTTTCCGGTGATATGGATTTCTGTATCACGATCCGTACGATGATCAAGAAAGCAAACAAGGTATATTTGCAGGCGGGAGCAGGAATCGTGGCGGATTCTGTACCGGAAAATGAATACCAGGAGTGCTGTAATAAGGTGATGGCGCTGGCAAAGACACTGGTTGAGGAGGAAAATTTATGATTTTATTGATTGATAATTACGATTCATTTACTTATAATTTGTATCAGTACATCGGAATTTTTTCAGAGGACATCAAGGTCGTGCGAAATGATAAGATTACGGTTGAAGAGATTGAGAAATTGGCACCAGATCGAATCGTTTTGTCTCCGGGACCAAAGAGCCCAGCAGAGGCAGGAATCTGTGTCGATGCGGTAAAAGCGTTTTATGATAAGATTCCGATTCTCGGTATTTGTTTAGGGCATCAGAGTATTGGCATGGCACTTGGTGGAACGGTCAGCTATGCAAAGAAGCTATTCCATGGAAAACAATCGGTGATCAAGCATGACGGCAGCAGTGTTTTCAATGGAATTCCGGAAAAGATCAAAGTGGCACGGTATCATTCGCTGGCTGTACAGAAAGAGGGACTTCCAGATTGTCTGCGGATATTGGCAGAGACGGAGGACGGTGAGATCATGGCAATGCGCCACAAAGAGTATCCGGTTATCGGATTACAGTTTCATCCGGAATCCATTTATACCGAGCATGGAAAGCGCATGATCGAGAACTTTGTAAACGGTGTGTTTTAATACACCTGCTATTTTATAGAAGAAAGTGGGAAAAACGATGATCTTAGATACCATTGTAGCAGACAAAAAAGTGAGATTAAAAGAGCATAAGGCGAGATGTTCGTTTGAAGAAGTACGAAGACTGGCGGAAAATTATAAGGAAGCACCGATCAGTTTCAAAGAGGCGATTGCAAAGCCTGGCATGTCGATCATCGGGGAGTTTAAAAAAGCGTCCCCAAGCCTTGGAAAAATTGACAGCAAGATCGAACTGACCGATCGGATCGATGAATATAATGCGTCTGTGGATGCGATTTCCTGTTTGACAGAAGAGGATCATTTTCTCGGAAATATTGATTATCTGAAACAGATTCGCGCAATCTCGCCGCTTCCGATCATTCGAAAAGATTTTATGATCGATCCGTATCAGTTTTATGAGGCGAAAGCGATCGGTGCGAATGCGATACTTCTGATCATGGCAATCTTAGACGATGCGCAGGTGAAAGATTTCTATCAGCTTACGAAAGAGCTGGGATTAGATGCGCTGGTGGAAGTGCATGACGAATATGAGATGGAGCGGGCATTGAAACTGGATTGTGATATCATTGGTGTAAATAATCGGGACCTGCGAGACTTTACGATCAAACTTGACACGACAAAACGGTTGTCAAAAATGGTGCCGAAAGAAAAGGTATTTGTGGCAGAAAGCGGAATCGTAAAAGACGACGATGTGAAATTTCTGGCAGACTGCGGAGTGAATGCATTTTTGATCGGACGCGCATTTATGGAGTCTGAAAATCCGCAAAGACTGGCCGCGCGCTGGAAAGAAATCGCAGGATAGGAGCAGAGATATGAGACAGACGGAAATAAAAATTTGCGGGCTGACAACAGAAGAAGACATTGAAGCGGTCAATCAGGCGGGAGTCCAGTATGCGGGATTCGTGTTTTTCGAAAAAAGCAAGCGGAATTTATCGTTTGAAAAAGCAGAGGCATTGTTGAAATGCCTCTCCCCAAAGATTCAAAGCGTGGCAGTCGTAGTATCTCCGGATGATGCGATGATCGAAAAATTGAATGCGATGCCGTTTTCCATTGTACAAATGCATCAAACGGTGACAGAAGAGATTGTGAAAAAAAGCAGGCATCCAGTCTGGCAGGCAGTCAATATCGCAAAAATCGACGAGGCAGCATCGCAGATTTTAGATGATGCAAAGATCGAGGGATACGTCATGGATGCAGCGTCTTATGGAAGCGGGAAAACGTTTGCGTGGGAACCGGAAAAGGCGCAGCAGCTGCGTGGACTCTGCCATGGAAAAAAATTGATCTTAGCAGGCGGGCTGTGCCCGGAAAATGTGACGGAGGGAATCCGTATTTTTGCACCGGATGTGGTGGATGTCAGCTCAGGCGTGGAAAAATCGTCGGGCATTGGAAAAGAGAAAAATAAGATTTTAGAATTTGCTGGAAAGGTGAGAAATTATGAGTGAAAAGTATTATGGTAACTTTGGAGGACAGTTTGTATCTGAATCTCTGATGAATACATTGAAAGAACTGGATGAGGCTTACGAGGAAGCCATTCATGACGAAGCATTTCAGAAAGAAGTGGATTACTATCTGAAACAGTACGTCGGAAGAGAGACACCGCTTTATTTCGCAGAACGCATGAGCGAGAAATATGGTACAAAGATCTATTTAAAACGAGAGGATTTAAACCACACTGGAGCGCACAAGATCAACAATGTCATCGGACAGATTCTTTTGGCAAAACGAATGGGAAAAACAAAAGTCATCGCAGAAACCGGTGCCGGACAGCATGGTGTGGCAACTGCGACAGGAGCTGCGCTTTTTAATATGGAATGTACGGTCTATATGGGTGAAGAAGATATGAAACGGCAGTCTTTGAATGTGATGCGTATGCGTATGCTCGGCGCGGAGGTTGTCGGTGTGAAATCTGGAAGCAATACGTTAAAGGATGCGACAAACGAGGCAATCCGTACCTGGGCAAAAACAGCAGAGGATACCTTCTATGTCATCGGTTCGGCTGTCGGACCATATCCATATCCGAAGATGGTCAAACATTTTCAGAGTGTGATCAGTATTGAAGCAAAAAAACAGATCTTAGAGGCAGAAGGAAGACTGCCGGATGTTGTCGTTGCCTGTGTTGGTGGTGGATCAAATTCGATCGGTATGTTTGCGGACTTTATTGATGAAAAAGGAGTTCGTCTCATCGGTGCTGAGGCAGCCGGAAAAGGAATCGAATCCGGAGAACACGCCTGCGCACTGGCCGGAAATAAAGGAATCCCAGGTACGCTCCACGGTATGAAGTCTTATTTATTGCAGGACGAAGATGGAAACATCGAGTTGGCTCATTCTATTTCTGCCGGGCTGGATTATCCGGGTGTTGGACCGGAACATGCATATCTGCGTGACAGCGGCCGTGCGGAATATGTGGGAATCACAGATGTCGAGGCGATGGACGCCCTGATGGAATTGTGTAAATTAGAAGGAATCATTCCTGCCATCGAGAGTGCACATGCGATGGCGCAGGCAATCAAAGAAGCAGAGCACATGACAAAGGATCAGATCATGATCGTATGTTTGTCCGGACGTGGAGACAAAGATGTGAATACCATCGCGGATTATCTGGATGGAAAAGGCTACATGAACTAGGAGGAAATGTGAAAATGAATCGAATTGAAACGAAATTAGCGCAGTTAAAAGAAAAGAATGAAAAAGCGTTTATTACTTATATCACAGCCGGACTTCCGGATATGGCACATACCGCGGAAATCATCAAAGCACAGGAAAGGGGCGGATGCGATATCGTGGAACTTGGTGTTCCATTTTCCGATCCTGCCGCAGATGGTCCGGTTATCCAGGATGCATCGTATCATGCAATCCTTGGCGGCGCAAACTTGAAAAAAACATTTGAGTTGGTAAAAACCGTCCGCGACGAGGGGGTGGAAATGCCGATCATCTTTATGTTGTATTACAACACGATCATGCACTATGGTTTGGAAGCATTCGTGAAAAAATGTGAAGAGGTCGGTGTGGATGGAATGATCATCCCAGATCTTCCGATGGAAGAGCAGGGCGAATTAAAACAGTATCTGAATCCGGAAACATCTCCGCTTTTGATCCAGCTTGTATCTCCGGTATCGAAAGACCGCGTGCCGGAGATTTTAAAAGATGCCAGAGGATTTGTTTACTGCGTATCCTCTATGGGTGTGACCGGGCAGGAAGCAACGTTCCACAAAGAAATCCTGTCCTATCTTTCCGCTGTGAAAAAAGAATCCAAGATTCCGGTCATGATGGGATTTGGTATTCGTACCGCAGCAGATGTGGCACCGATGAAGGACAGTATTGATGGTGCGATTGTAGGAAGTCATTTTATTAAACTTTTGGAAGAAAACAATTTTGAACCGAAAGCAGCAGAAGAATATTGTGCGACTTTCAAAAAAGAATTAAATCAATTATAGGAGGAAACGAGTATGAAAGAGGCAATCAATGCAGTTGTAAGTGGAAAAAATCTGACAGAAGAAGAGGCAAAACGTGTGATGCAGATTCTGTTGAGCGGAGAAGCGACACAGGCGCAGATCGCGGCATTTTTGATCGGTCTGCGTATGAAGGGAGAAACTGTCGATGAGTTGACAGGACTGGCATCTGTATTAGCAGATAAAGCGGAGAAGATCACTCCAAATGTGCCAAAATATGTAGATTTAGTTGGAACCGGCGGTGATGGTACGTCTACGTTTAATATTTCTACGACATCCGCATTTGTTGTAGCAGCAGCCGGACTTCCGGTAGCAAAACACGGAAACCGTTCCATTTCTTCAAAGAGTGGTGCCGGAGATGTGTTGGAAGCTTTAGGTGTCAATATCATGGCAGAGCCGGATGCAGTACAGCGCTGTGTAGAAAACGTGGGAATCGGATTTATGTTTGCCCAGTTGTTCAATAAATCCATGAAATATGTCGGTCAGGCAAGAAAAGAGATGGGGGTTCGTACGGTATTTAATATCTTAGGACCTCTGGCAAATCCGTCTCAGGCAAAAGCGATGGTTGTCGGTGTTTATGATCCGGCATTAGCAGAAACGATCGCAACCGTTCTGGGTCGTACCGGAGTGGAACGTGCATTTGTTGTCAGTGGATGTGATAACATGGATGAGATCACATTAACCGGTACAACAACGGTAGCAGAATTAAAAGACGCAAAAGTGACAACATTCACCTTAGATCCGAAATCATACGGATTTGAGTATGTTTCCATCGACGAATTAAAGGGCGGCGACGGAAAAGCAAACGCAGAGATCACAAAGGACATCTTGAGCGGAAAAGAACAGGGCGCAAAACGAAACATTGTTCTGTTAAACGCAGGTGCAACCCTGTATGTCGGCGGTGTAGCAGACAGTATTGAAAAAGGCATCGAACTTGCAAAAGAAGCAATTGATTCCGGAAAAGCTATGCAGACATTAGAAGCACTTGTTGCAGAATCGAATCAATAAATATGGCAGAAAAAAAGAAAGCATCACAGGTCTCGAATTGCGAGACCTGTGTAAATTATGTATATGACGAGGAACTCGAATATTATTTTTGTGATATGGATTTAGATGAGGACGAGATGTACCGGTTTCTGACTGGCACCTGTCAGTCCTGTCCATATTATCAGCTCGACGATGAATACCAGGTGGTACGTCATCAAATGTAAAAATTTCTATTTAGCCTATTAATTCTTATGCGGACGTTTCCGGGATTCGGCG
>JBJENW010000172.1:0-2268 GCA_051880395.1 Lachnospiraceae bacterium
TCCCCTTCTCTGCCGTTTCACGATAGATTTTACGACAGAATCGGAGGTTTGTCAACGGATTATTCCCACTCGATATTCCCCGATCTGCCACTGTCCTTCAATTGCAATTCGGCATAAAAATCCATTTTATATTGATCCAATCAACACCTTTTTTCCCTGGAAAGCGAAACCATAACTGCGTATTCTATCCTTCGGAATTCCCCGGGCAGTCAGACTCGCAGCATACTGCTTTTTCTCAATCTGATCCAGAGCTGCTTTTACCGTATCTTCAAGATTCCGTTCCCTTCTTTGATTAAAAACCTTAAATTCCATAAGAATAGCATCATTCTCCCCCGGATTTTTCGGTTCCAGCATCACATCATACCTGCCGAAGCCGCTTTCCTGATTCGAGGTTATCACATATTTTTCCTGCAGATCTACCATCAGCCCGAGAACAAAACCATGATAAAAACGCTCCGGCTCTGCTCCGGATGGCCTTTTTCCTGTGTCAAAAGAACTGAAAGTAACAAAAGCTACCCGATTCATATACTCATTCATAGCATCGATATCATCAAGCAGCATGGCTTTGACGAAATCGTTATAGTCACCCTCTGTTTCCTTAAACCACCCGCGTATCATCCTCTGAAACATTAGCTTTACTTCCAGATTGGTAAGAGCCAGATCGTACTGCGGCTCCCTTCCTTCCGGAACATCCAGATAGCTTTCATAGGACAAGACCTTTAAATACCCGCTGGCAAGCAAAAGACTCCAAACCGCCTCTTCATTTCCATCCAACTGATCATATACAATCTGTTCATCAATACAGGATCTGATGGCTTCTCCGCGCAGCAAAATCTCAAACTTCTCTTTCAGCCGCCTGCTCCCCTCCTGCAAAAGTTTCCCCGCCAGACTGTTGGAACTTGTATTTGCCCAATAAGTAGTTACTTTTCCTTTGTCCAGAAAATTCAAAATCGACCACGGATTATAGATATCCTTTTGCTTTCCAAAAATAAAACCATCATACCACTCTTTTATCTGTTCCTCTTCTCCAGAATATCCGCATTCCTCCAAAGCAGCAAAAACCTCTTTCTCTGTAAATCCAAAAGACGCAGCATATTTGTCTGAGGTTGTTGTCACTACTTCCAAATTATTCAAATCTGAAAAAATAGACTCCTTGCTCACTCTTGTAACTCCGGTCATAATGCCGCGTTCCAGCCATGGATTGGTTTTAAATGCAGAATTAAAAAGGCTTCTGGTAAAGGAGGCCAGCTGATCCCAGTAACCATCTACAAAAGCTTCCTGCATCGGGGTATCATATTCATCTAACAGTATAATTACCTTTTGTCCATAATACCGATATAAATAATCGGAAAGCTGGTACAGGGCTAATGACGCATCGCTGTCATCCATCACTTCCGAAACACGATTAAAATAATCAATATCTGCTTTCCGAAGAACTCCGCTTTCCAGCAAAAAAGAATGCTCCGTATAAAGCTTCGTCAAAAGCTGGCAAATCTTTTTCCGTGTCATCGGATAATCCTTTTCCTTCACATTAGCAAAGGACAAACTGATGACCGGATAAGATCCCTGCAGTTTTCTGTACTCCTCCTCTTTCCAGATGGAAAGGCTCTCGAATAATTCTCCACGATCCGCGTAATCAATGGAAAAGAAGTGCTCCACCATGCTCATATTTAAAGTTTTTCCAAAACGGCGCGGCCGGGTAATCAAAGTCACACTGTCTCCGCTGCTCCACCATTCTTTAATAAAAGAAGTTTTATCGATATAGAAATACTTCTTTTGTATCAAGTCACCGAAATTTTGGATTCCAATTGCGACTGTCCTCGCCATAAGCACCTCCCGAAAAAAACATGTTCTTTTTTCTTAGTATAATGGATTTCACATAGAATTTCAATGAAAGAACAAAAGCAGGATATGCTCCGAAATACCATACCAGTCCTCTCCGATTTTCCTCTTTCAACCATGTGATGCGTCACTAGAGTGCTGTCCGCTTCCCGGATCTGTGACAGAGATTCGGCAAAATACCTAAATCATCGTTCTTTTTTATGTGATAAAGAGTTCTTTTTTATGTATAACGCCAAAATACATCTGACTACTTGACGAGAAATTCAGCCTAATATATAATAAAACCGTTAAAACATCTGATGTATCAATCATTATATATTGTCGAAAAACACATAAAAGTTTTTTCTGTTCTGCATCTAAACAAAACAGAGGTTTGGAGGGTACATATTCATGAAAACATTAAAAAGTCAGGAATTAAGAAAGCTT
>JBJENW010000173.1:0-2252 GCA_051880395.1 Lachnospiraceae bacterium
CATGTTGTTCTCATTTCTGTTGTTTTTCACCTACCTTCGAATCTCCTTCGATTGCATTAAGTCCAAGCAAAATAAGATCTCTGATCATTCTGTTCTGTGTATCTTTGTAGTAAAGCTCTTGTTTTGCCTTATCCAACCTTTCTTCCATTTCTGGAGTAACAGAGATTGTAAATCTTTTTAAATCTGTAGCCATGGCTATTTCTCCTTTCAAGTTCAGTGGTTCACTGAATCTTTTATTCTATTGTACTGGTTCAGTGGTTCACTGTCAAGTGCTATTTCATTTCTTTTTCTTTACATCTTTGGTTCACCGATGTATAATTTGTTTGAGGTGATGCATATGGCAACTGATAAACCACGGTATACTGTTTCCGTGGATCCAGAGCTTTTCCAAAAAATAGAGGACTTTCGCTTTGAGCATCGTTTCCAAACTCGTTCCGAAGCAACGGTCGAGTTAATACGATTAGGTCTTGATGCTTTAGAAAACGGAAAAAATAAATCCTCTGAAAACGCTTCTGGCCGATAATTTCATACTAGTTTTTAATAATCGCCATGTTTTCAACTGGCGATTATTTACTTTATTCACGTCCTCACCTCCAAACATTACCGGTCATTGTGTCTCTGCCGGAAAAATGGTACTTCACAGGTTCTTTTTTGCCCATATCTTCATGCTCTGTGCAATTCCTTCCAGCTCGTTCAATGTGTTGATAATCTGATTCATTACTGGCTTTTCATTTTCGTCGATAATTCCGTCCTCTGCAATCTCAAGCAGCTTTTTCTCAGTATCGTTGACCTTTTGGAAAACTGATACCGCCCTGAATGCGATACGATACAGATCTGAGATGTCTTCCGCCTTTGGAACATTGCAACCAAGCGTACACATGTTTGTGCAAAAATAGTTCTCCAGCTCCGGAGCACGATACAGATCCGCCATCAGATGTACTTCCTCTGGATGTGGATTCGTAATCCCGCTCTCGATCCGGTACAGCCGACCTCTGTCAATCGACATGATGTCTGCTGCTCCCTCTCTGCTTTTTAGCTGTTCGTTATGCTTTGAAGCCTCGCAACGTGCTTTATAAAACACGTTGGATATGGTTCGACTCTTCACATTTGACATTTGGGTTTTCACCTCCCTGTGTTATACTTAAAATCAAAAGTCAATTTTTAATGGACTTTAATGGCAAAAAAATTCTGTCGTTTTATTGCATGCACTTGAGATACTTACAGCCATATCAAAACTGAGTTTTATGTTTCCGCGCTCTAATTCGGATACCCACTGTTTTGACTTTCCAATCATTTTTCCGAGTTCAGTTTGCGTCAATTTTGCTTCTTTACGAGCATCTTTTACTCGCTTTGCTGTGTTTAGTGTGTTGGTATCCATTTAAATCCTCCTTTCAGTCCACATTCTATGGACATTTCCATTATAGTCCATGATTTATTGACAGTCAATAGTTTTGTCTATTATTTTTGGACATTTATTCTTTTTCGTTGAAAGTCCAAAATATTTGGACTAAAATAATATAAGTATACAATGGAGGATATAATAATGGCTGTAAATGGTAATAAAATAAAAGATTTGAGGGTTCAAGCAGGTATAACGCAAGAAGAATTAGGTAAAAAACTAGGTTTTGTAAAACAGACTGTAAGCAACTGGGAAAAAAATATATCAGAGCCAAAAAGCGAAACTCTTACCGCTTTATCTAAATTATTCGGAGTTTCCATAGATTATCTATTAGATAAAACAGATGATATAAATACTTCTGTTAAAAATAATACAGAACAATTTACTGTAAACAATCTGCTTCTAATAATGCAAAAATATGATAAGGAAGGATTCTCAGAATCAATACAGAAAGATCTATCTAAATACATACCAGAACTGAGAGAAATGGTTTATTTAAACGAAACAGAAGAAAAATTGATTAAAATATTTCATAACCTAACAAAAGAAAACAAAGATGTTCTTATTGGAAAAGCAGCGGAACTTCTTACTGGTCAGTTTGATAAAAACTTTTTAGAATCATATTTTATACTTGATAAAGATACACGTATTGAGATACAGAATTTGTTTATAAATTATTTAGAAGAATCGAGAAAACATCCAGAAAAAAAGCGTACATCAGAAGAACTTGTGAAGGAATTTATTGAGCAAGAGAAAGAATCTTCTGGCCATGATTCGTGCACAGTTGATGAACTGGAAGAAGAATATAAAAAAAATCGCTTAAACGCTGTGAAAAAGAAGGAACAATCTGCTT
>JBJENW010000174.1:0-2249 GCA_051880395.1 Lachnospiraceae bacterium
GGTAGCAGGTGTTTCCCTGGGAGCGCCGATTTTTACTTTGATGATCGCTCTCGGTGATATTTTGGGATTGGGCGGAAGTTCTGTCATTTCTCGGTTATTTGGGCAGAAACGGGATGAAGATGGGAAAAGGCTTAGTGTGTTTTGTTTCTATGCAGCCTTCCTCTGCGGGATTGTGATAGCCATAGTGATGATGTTGCTTCGGACTCCAATTCTGCACCTGTTAGGGGCGGATACAGAAACATTCGCTTATGCCTCACAGTATTTTACTTTTATTGTACTTGGCGCTCCCTTTATCATTGTGTCCTATACGCCCTCAAATCTTCTTCGGACAGAAGGATTTGCAACCGCCTCCATGACGGGAACCATATTAGGGGCGTCTGTCAATATGATCCTTGATCCGCTTTTCATTTCTGTGTTGGGATTGGGGGCGGCTGGCGCGGCGATTGCAACGGTAATCGGAAATATATGTACCGATCTGTTCTTTTTGTGGTTTTTGCTGACAAGGAGCCAATGGCTGTCGACTAACCCGGCGGAGCTTTATATTCAATTGAATGAAATCCGGCAGATTTTTGCAATCGGGATTCCTGCGTCCATTACAAATCTCATGCAGAGTCTTGGGATGGCGCTGACGAACCGGTATCTGCTTCCTTATGGAAATGATAAGGTGGCAGCTATGGGAATTGTAATGAAAATCAATCTGATTGCCATTTTGATTATGGTAGGTTTCGCATTTGGAGCGCAGCCGTTGATCGGTTATAATTACGGAGCAAAGAATCATTCCAGATTAAAAGAGATTCTGCGTTTCTGTTATGGTTTTGAATGTGGAGCTGCACTTGTACTTGCGGTAATTCTTTCAGTTTTGGCGCCTAGACTGGTAGGATTTTTATGCAGGATGCTTCCATTGTTGAGATTGGAGTTCCTATGCTCTGTATGCAGCAGCTTGGAATGGTGTTCATAGCGCTTGTGTTGATAACGACCTGCACGTTTCAGTCGACGGGAAAGGCCGGAGGGGCATTTCTTTTATCGGCCAGCAGACAGGGTGTGGTCTTTGCAGTCGTGATTATGCTTGCTTCAAGAGCATTTGGCTACATGGGCGTGCTGATGGCACAGGCCATTTCTGATTTTCTTACTGCAATATTGGCGGTCTGCCTGTTTTACAAACTTGTCCATAAAGAAGTGCTGGAGTTGTAAACTGGAAAAATGCACAAAAACAACGCCTTTTATCATGCGTATCATTCACTAAAGTTGATTCGGATTGTAAAAAAGCAGTTGAATTTGAGAGCAGAAATGAATAAAATATATGATGTGAGCCTGGCAGGCCTTGAATGCTTGCCTGGCATTTTTATGTTTAATTTCATATTAACCCTGGACAATAAATGTCACTTTGCTACTGTCGGACGGCGAAGGGGCATTTATTTTTTTATTCTTAGGGTAGGAGGGAGACAGTATGAGACAAAAGACACTGGCGCTCTATATCCGGCTTTCAAAGGAAGACGATGATGTCGGGATTTCCTCTGAAAAAGAGGAAAGCAACAGCATTACCAACCAGAGGATGCTTCTGCAAGATTATCTGAAATCCCATCCGGAATTTCAGGATTACCGGATTATAGAAAAATGCGATGATGGCTACAGCGGAAAAAAGTTTGATCGCCCTCAGTTTGTCGAGCTGATGGAGCTGGTCAGGCGGCGGGAAGTGGATTGCATTCTTGTAAAGGATTTTTCCAGATTCGGCAGAGACTATATCGAGATCGGGGATTATCTGGAACAGCTCTTCCCCTTCCTGGGAGTACGGTTCATTGCGGTAAACGACAGGTATGACAGCCAGGAGGGAAACAGACTGCAGGGCTGGAAGTGGCGTTTAAAAACTTTATCTATGACTTTTACAGCCGGGATACTTCCAAAAAGATTCGCAACGTGAGAAATAAGATGGCAAAGGCAGGACAGTTCGCCAGTGCAAACGCGCCCTACGGCTATCTGAAAGCGGCAGAGGATAAGCATAAGCTGGTAGTTGACGAGGAAGCGGCTGCTGTGGTTCGGGAGATTTTCAGGCTGCGGCTCTCCGGTCTTTCCGGAAATAAAATCGCTTCTATCCTGAACGAAAGGGCAATTCCCTCTCCGGCTCAATACGCTCTGAATCATAAACGGGGAATGGACTGGAGGCGGGTGAACCAGAAAACCGCATGGGATCCGGCTAAAAAGAACCAAAAAAGCTTGCTAAAAGTATCGTTTCTGTTGTAAAATAAGCGTGA
>JBJENW010000175.1:0-12624 GCA_051880395.1 Lachnospiraceae bacterium
CATGGGTACCTGCTACCTTAAAGTCCATATCACCAAAGAAATCCTCTAATCCCTGAATATCAGTCAAAACAATATAATCATCATCCGTCTCACCTGTTACCAATCCACAAGAAATACCTGCAACCTGTTTTTTGATCGGCACACCGGCTGCCATCAATGACATGGTGGATGCACAGATAGATGCCTGTGAAGTGGAACCGTTTGATTCGAATGTCTCAGATACAGTACGGATCGCATACGGGAATTCTTCTTCGCTCGGCAGAACCGGAACCAATGCGCGTTCCGCCAGCGCACCATGACCGATCTCGCGTCGTCCCGGTCCTCTTGACGGTTTTGTTTCACCGACGGAATAGGACGGGAAATTATAATGATGCATATAGCGCTTTGTTGTGATATTTTCATCTAATCCGTCCACTTTCTGTACTTCCGACATAGGAGCCAGTGTCGTAACGGTACAGATCTGTGTCTGTCCTCTTGTAAACATCGCAGAACCATGCACACGAGGAATCAGATCCACTTCTCCAGCCAACGGACGAATTTCATTGATCGCACGACCATCTGGACGCTTGTGATCTTTTAAGATCATCTTGCGGACGGTCTTTTTCTGATACTGATAAACAGCATCCGGAACCAGTGCCAGCCACTCTTCGTTCTCAGCAAACGCCTCTTCAAATTTCTCTGTGATCTGGCTGATATTCTCTTCGCGAACCTGTTTCTGATCCGTAAACACTGCTTCTTCCATCTCCTGCGGTGTCACGATCTGCTTCATCGCCTCAAACATTTCTTCCGGAATCGCACAACTGGTATACGCATGCTTTGGTTTTCCGGCTTCTGCAACGATCTGATTGATGAATGTAATGATTGTCTGGTTGATGTCATGCGCTTTGTAGATTGCTTCGATCATGCGCTCCTCTTTGATCTCATTTGCTCCGGCTTCGATCATGATCACTTTCTCGCTGGTCGATGCAACTGTCAACTGAAGATCTCCCTCATCCCACTGTTTCTGAGACGGATTGACGATAAATTCTCCATCGATCATACCAATCTGTGTCATCGCACAAGGACCGTCAAACGGGATATCTGAAATACATGTCGCGATCGATGCACCGAGCATCGCAACAAGCTCCGGACGGCATTCTGGGTCCACGCTCATGACCATGTTATTTAATGTGACATCATTGCGATAGTCCTTTGGAAATAATGGACGCATCGGACGGTCAATAACACGGGATGTCAAAACGGAATTCTCGGATGCTTTTCCTTCCCGCTTATTAAATCCACCCGGAATTTTTCCGACAGCATACATTTTTTCTTCAAACTCCACACTCAGAGGGAAGAAATCGATTCCCTCACGCGGCTTTTCTGATGCGGTAGCGGTGCTTAGAACGGTGGTCTCCCCGTAATGCATAAATGCACAGCCATTCGCCTGTTTCCCGACACGGTCAATATCGACAGTCAGGGTTCTTCCTGCTAACTCCATTGAAAAACTTTTATACATATGTTCTTTCTCCTTTTTTCCAAGGCAATGCCTGATTTCTTTTGCCAAAGATCCGAAACTACTGAACCATCCACGCCGCGCATGCACGCTTCAGTGGTCTCGGAACTGCTCTTTGGCGAATCTGTTAGGAAAATTCTTTCCTAAGTAACAAAATAGAGCGGAACACCGCTCTATCTGCTATACGATGTTTGTAACTGTTTCAGAATCACGACCCTGCAGTCACGCCAAATGTTTCTGCATTGTGACTCTGAACAGTTACAGACCTTCTTACTTAAACTATTTTCTTAAGCCAAGACGCTCGATCAGAGAACGATATCTCTCCAGATCGGATTTCTTTAAGTAAGCTAACATGCCACGTCTCTGACCAACCATTTTCAAAAGACCACGTCTGGAATGATGATCCTTCGGATGCTCTTTCAAATGCTCAGTAAGTTCTGCGATTCTTTCTGTCAAGATTGCGATCTGTACTTCTGGTGAACCAGTATCGCCTTCTTTTCTTCCATACGCTTTGATAATTTCTGCTTTCTTTTCCTTTGAAATCATGATTCTTTCCTCCATTTTCTTTATTCACCCAACAATCAAACGTGAGATACTCAGTAATAGGTCGGAGTGTCCAACTACCGAATATGGGCACAACTCACACTTGCTTATTCTATCATAACCATTTACATTTGTAAATCATTTTTTATAAACTTTTTCTTCTCTGCAGATATTTTTTTCCGCTTTCCATATCCCGCATCATCTGCCGTTTCAGGGCATCAACAGATGGGAAACGACGTTCCGAACGAACAAAATGTAACAGTTCCACTTTAATCTCTTTTCCGTAAAGATCCCCGTCAAAATCAAAAATATTTGTTTCGATACCGATCGGATGATCTTCCCCTACCGTCGGCTTTCGCCCGATATTGGTAATGCCTCCGTAGCGTTTTCCCTGCACATATACATGGGAAATATAGACACCGCACGGCGGGAGCAGTTTCTGCGGTGACGTCAAAAGATTGACCGTCGGAATTCCGATCGTTCGCCCCAGATGTTGTCCCTGGATCACAGTTTCCTGAACAAAATACGGGTACCCGAGCAGTTCTTCTGCCAATTCCATATTTCCTTCCAAAATTTCTTCGCGGATATATGTGCTACTGATATCACGGTTACGAAATTTCCGTTTTTCGAAAATTTTCGTCTCAAATCCATACATTTCACCGGCTTTTTGAAGCATATGATAATCCCCTTTGCGGTTATGTCCGAAACGAAAATCTTTTCCCGCAACAATACATTTTACATGCAGCTTTTCTACCAGAAAACGGATGAACGCTTCCGGTTCCATTGCCATCATTTCCGGCGTAAACGGGTATTCAATCAGATAATCGATCCCCATCTTTTCAAGAAGATGCATTTTTTCCGTATTCGTCGTCAAAACCCGCTGGTTTTCGTGTTCTACAACTGCTTTTGGTGGAAGATCAAACGTAAAGACAACCGTCTTCAACCCTTCCTGTTTTTTCTGCATCACATGTTCCATGAGAAACTTATGTCCTGTATGCAGGCCATCGAATTTGCCAAGCGAGATCACTGTATTTTCTTGAATGTTAACCTCTGTTGTGCCATGTATATATTCCATAAACCTATTTCTACTTTCTTATTCCATAAATAACTTGACCGGTTTTAAATCCTTTTTTTTCCTGTCATATTGATAAATCCCAATAAACTGCCCGCTTTTGTCATATAAACGCACCGTACACTCCTGCGACAGATCCACATCCGCATGAACCATGTTCGCACGCAGGCGATTTCCGTTATATAAAAGTTTTTCGCTTTCCGGTTTTGCCACAACTTTCGGATACTTCAGAAAGACCGCGTCAATTGGCTGCACAATCTGTGAAATCTGATCTTCTTTTGCCAGCTCTTCAATTTTTGCCAATGGATATGCCGTATCCAGACAAAACTGTCCAACTCTTGTACGAAGCAAAGATTCCATGCATCCGCCGCATCCGAGTTTTTGACCGATATCATGACAGAGTGTACGAATATACGTCCCCTTCGAACAATGCACCCGCATACGCACTCGCGGAAGCGAAATCTCCAAAATCTGAATCGAAAAAATCTGTACCTTTCGCGGCTTTCGCTCCACTTCGATTCCGGCACGTGCCAAGTCACACAATTTTTTCCCATTTACCTTTAACGCAGAGTACATCGGTGGAATCTGATCATACGTTCCGACAAAAGAACCAATCGCCTCTTCTACCTGATCTTTTTGCACATCCACCACATTTTTTTCCAGAATTTCTCCTGTGATATCCTGCGTATCAGTGGCAAGTCCAAGCAGCAGTACCGCTTCATACTCCTTTTCTTTATCTGTCAAAAGATCACAAACTTTTGTTCCTCTTCCCAGACAGACCGGCAGAACGCCCTCCGCATCCGGGTCAAGTGTTCCGGTGTGCCCGATCTTTTTCTGATGCAGGATACCGCGCAGTTTTGCCACCACATCATGAGATGTAAATCCTTTTTCTTTGTATACATTGATAATGCCGTTGATCATGTTTCCTCCTGCTGCAACTGTTTGGCAATCTCTGAGATCACCTTCTCTTCGATTTCCTTCCAGTCTCCTTTAATTGTCGCACCTGCAGCACGAACATGACCGCCGCCACCGAATTTCACAGCCACATCTGCGACATTCACCAGTTTCTTAGAGCGCATACTGACTTTAAAACTGTCCGGATCCGTCTGATACAAAAAGACTGCCACTTCCACATCCTTTGTCACCTGCAGCTGATTCACAATGCCATCTAAATGTTTTGGGCGAACGTGAAATTTTTGCATCTGCGCATATGTGATCTGGCTGACGATACAGCGTCCATCCAGGCAGAGACGGCTGTCTAAGAGCGCTTGTCCCATGACACGGTTCTGTTCATATGTTTTGGTATAAAACGTGCGGTCGATGATTCCGGTATAATCAATACCGATATCCATCAGTTCTCCTGCAATATTCATGGTTTTCGATGACGTGCAGGCATATTGGAACACACCAGTATCATGCACAAGTCCGACATAAATACACTCTGCAATCTCTTTCGTGATTTTTTCTTTTTCTATCACATCAAACACCAGCTCACAGGTAGAACTCAAATCCGGAAAAATATAATTTGTCTGCGCAAAACTGCCGTTACTTGCATGGTGATCGATACAGAGCGTATGTTCTGCCAGGTGAAACATCGGCTCAAATTCACCCAGACGTCCTGCATCCCCACAATCCAGCACAATAAACAGATCGTATACTTTTTTCGGATCACACGTATGCTTGATCTGCGATGAATTCGTCAGAAAATCAAAAATATGCGGAATTTCTTCCAAATAGATGTCTACCTCTTTTTCCGGAAAATAAGTCCGTATATAATTATAAACGGCAAGCGTCGCACCCACGCAGTCGCCATCCGGTCTTACATGACCGGATATGGCAATTGTTCTGTGCGCCTGTAACTGCTCTGTCAGCTGCATATTGCATCGCTCCTTACTCTTCGTCTGCTCCTGAGTCCTTTGCATTCACATCATTGATCAGCTTTGACATATTGACGCCATATTCGATCGACTGATCCATGATAAACCGAATCTCCGGTGTATTTCTAAGGTTTACAGACTTTGCAAGTTTTGAACGGATAAATCCTTCTGCGCTGCGCAAGCCCGCCAGCGTACTCTTTTGCGATTCCTCGTCTCCGAGCACGCTGATATAGGCTTTACAGCTTTTTAAGTCCGGTGCCACCTCCACAGCGACCACACTCGTCATCGGGTTGATGCGTGGATCTTTGATCTCATTGTGAATGATCATACTCAGCTCTCTTAAAACTTCCCCGTTGATACGGGTATTTTTAATACTATTTTTTCTCATAGCTTATTTTTCCTCTATTTTTATCTAGGTACTTCTACCATGATATAAGCCTCTACGATATCGAGTTCCTGAATCTCATTGAAATCTTCAAATACAAGACCACACTCGTAACCAGCTTTTACTTCTTTTACATCATCCTTGAATCGTTTCAGGGATGCCAGACTTCCTTCATAGATCTGCTCCCCTTCTCTGGAGATACGGATCTTACAGTTTCTCTGGAATGCACCGTCAAGAACATAGGAGCCAGCAATATTACCGACACCGGATGCCTTAAAGATCTGACGGATCTCTGCGTGACCGATAACTTTTTCTTCATAGATTGGATCAAGCATACCTTTCATGGCAGCCGATACATCTTCGATCGCATTATAAATGACTTTATACAGACGTACATCAACGCCTTCACGGTCTGCAGTTGCTTTCGCTGCCGCATCCGGACGGACATTAAATCCGATAATGATCGCCTTCGATGCCAGTGCAAGGATCACATCGGATTCGTTGATCGCACCAACACCACCATGAATGACTTTGACAACAACTTCCTCGTTCGACAGTTTTTCCAGACTCTGTTTCACTGCTTCCACAGAACCCTGTACATCGGCTTTTACGATAATATCCAATTCTTTCACATTTCCAGATTGAATCTGAGAGAACAGATCGTCTAAGGACATCTTGCTCTTTGTCTCTTCGATCAGCTTATTCTTTTCTTCGGAAATAAAGGTCTCTGCAAAACTTCTCGCCTCTTTTTCCGTATCATTTGCGACAAAAATCTCACCAGCGTTTGGCACATTGCTCAGACCTAAAATCTCAACCGGTGTAGACGGTTTCGCCTCTTTGACACGACGTCCCTTGTCATCGATCATCGCACGTACTTTTCCGTAACAGCTTCCTGCAGCGATCGGATCTCCGACATGCAGCGTACCTTTCTGAACCAGAACGGTCGCAACTGCTCCACGGCCTTTATCCAGCTTTGCTTCCAAAACCATACCACGTGCATTTCTGTTTGGATTTGCCTTTAATTCCAGTACCTCTGCAGTCAAAAGGATCATTTCCAAAAGCTGATCGATTCCTTCGTGTGTCTTTGCAGAAACCGGAACAAAAATGGTACTTCCACCCCAGTCTTCCGGAATCAGTTCATATTCGGAAAGTTCCTGTTTCACTCGTTCAATATTTGCACTCGGTTTGTCAATCTTATTTACTGCAACGATGATTTCAACTCCTGCTGCTTTTGCATGGTTGATCGCTTCGATCGTCTGTGGCATGACACCATCATCCGCAGCAACGACCAAAACGGCGATATCTGTAGAATTTGCACCACGCATACGCATCGCAGTAAACGCCTCATGTCCCGGTGTATCCAAAAACGTGATCGTCTGACCGTTGATAGACGCAACGGATGCACCGATGTGCTGTGTGATACCACCGGCCTCACGGTCTGTCACACGAGTCTCACGGATCGCATCCAACAGAGAGGTCTTACCATGATCGACGTGTCCCATAACGCAGACAACCGGTGGACGCGGAACCATCTTGCTGTCATCTTCCTCATCCTCACGCAGCAGTTCTTCGATCACATCGACCTTTTCCTCCTGCTCTGCAATATAATTAAATTCTAGCGCAATCTCCTCTGCCGTTTCATAATCGATCTCTTGATTGATGTTGACAATCTTTCCCTGCATAAACAGTTTTTTTACGATTGCAGAGCCCTGTACCTTCATGCGGTCAGCCAGCTCTTTGATCGTCATTTTTTCCGGCAGAGTAATACTCTTGATCGTATCCTCTTCCTGCTGTACCGGTGCCGGCTGTGGTTTTTTCTTCTTTCCGCCATGCTTTTCGAGATTTGTAAAACGCTCTTGTTTCTTTCCACCCAAAGCGTCATGTTCCGCACGTTTATTTTTCCGATTATTATCGCGGTCACGTCCATCTCTGCCACGCAGCTCTTCTGGTGCAGCCTTTACAGAATCCTTGTTAAAACGATTCATCTCTTTTTCAAATCTTCCGCCACGGTCATTATTGCGGTTTCCACCACGATTGTCGTTTCCGTATCCGTTTCTTGTTCCATTTCCGCCGTTTCCACGATTATTACCTCGCTCGCCGTTGTTTCTTCTGTCACCGGTTGTTCCATTTCCACGGTTGTTACCGCGCTCGCCGTTGTTTCTTCTGTCACCGGTTGTTCCATTTCCACGGTTGTTACTGCGCTCGCCATTGTTTCTTCTGTCACCGGTCGTACCATTTCCACGGTTGTTGCCTCGCTCGCCGTTATTTCTTCTTTCCCCGTTTCCACGGTTTTCATTTCGTCCACTTTTTTCTGTAGCTGCTTTTTTCGTATCGTCTTTCTTTTCTGTCTGCGGTTTTTGTTCCTGCTTTACATCCTGTTTTGTTTTATCTGCGGACTGTCCATTCTTTACAGGACGCCGTTTTCCAGATGCCTGTTTGCTGTTTTGCGGATTATATACGGCAGAAATACTTGCTTTCTTTTTCGGCCGTTCCTGTTTTTCCGTTGTTTCCTGCTTTGCATCCGTGTTACCAGACGTCTTTGTGAATTCTTCATTTACCATATTTACTGCATCCTCTTCTATTGTATTATTACCACTTGTTACGTTTATATTTTTGCTTTTCAGGAAAGCGACAATTTCTTTCGACTGCACATGAAATTGTTTCGCCAGACTACTGATTCGAGTTTTTGCCATTTTTAAACCCCTTTCTATTCTGTCACAAGTTTCAACTGCTTTTCGATTGCATCCGCTAATCCTTTTTCCGTCACAGCAAGAGATGCACGGAACTGTCTGCCGATCGCATGACCGAGTTCCTCCTTCTGTGCATATTCATAATACCTCACTTCATAATACTCACACATATTTCGAAACATCTTTTTTGTATTGTCCGATGCATCTTCTGCCACGATCACTAACTCTGCATGAAAGGTTTTTACGGCCTTCTCGGTAGCAAATTCTCCGCTGACCACATTTCTTCCTCTCGCCGCAAGGCCCAACAGAGATAAGACTTTATCCTGCTTCAATCTCTGACATCTCCTTTTTTAATGCCTCATATACATCCTCCGGGATCGCCGTTTTTAAAGAACGCTCCAATCCCCGGCTCTTGATTGCTTTCTGCAAGCAAGCACTGTTTTTACATATATACGCGCCACGTCCGTTCTTTCGTCCGGTCGCATCCAGCAGGATGTCACCTTCCGACGTTTTGATGACACGGATGAGATTTCGCTTCTCGATCATCTCTCCGCAGCCAACGCACTGACGCATGGGAATTTTTTTATTCATCGATCATTCCTTCTTCGTATCCGTCTTCCTCAAAATAGTCCTGACTTTCGTCAAAATTCTGTTCTTCTTCATATCCCTGACTCTGTGCGAAATTCTGCTGATCTGACTCATCATAAGTATCGTAGTCTGGCAGTTCTCCTTCTTCTCTCGCCTGGGTCTCACTCTTGATATCGATCTTAAAACCGGTCAGACGCGCAGCTAAACGGGCATTCTGTCCTTCCTTTCCGATAGCAAGAGAAAGCTGATAATCCGGTACCACTACCTTTGCCGTTTTTTCTTCATCATCCGCAATGACGGAAATTACTTTTGCCGGGCTTAAGGCATTCTCGATCAATTTTGCCGGACTCTCATCCCAGTTGATGATGTCGATTTTTTCGTCCCGCAGTTCATTGACGATCGCATTGACTCTGGCACCGTTCATACCGACACATGCTCCGACCGGATCGACATCCGGATCATTGGACCATACCGCAATCTTTGTACGGCTTCCAGCCTCACGCGCAATGCTCTTGATTTCTACGATTCCGTCCTTAACTTCTGTCACTTCCGATTCAAATAACCGTTTTACTAACTCCGGATGTGTACGGGAAACCAAAACTTTCGGTCCCTTCGGAGACGGTTTTACCTCTAACACATACAGCTTGATGCGTTCCGTCGGTTTGAATACCTCGCCTTTTACCTGCTCATTTTCCATTAAAAGTGCATCCACTTTTCCGAGGTTTACGCTGACATTTTTTCCAACATAACGCTGTACGGTTCCGGTGACAACATCCTTTTCTTTTTCTCTGAACTCATCGTAGATCACTTTACGTTCTTCTTCTCTGATCTTTTGCAGAATCACATTTTTTGCATTCTGTGTCGCGATACGTCCGAATTCTTTCGATTTGATCTCAACAGTCGCGATATCGCCTACTTCATACTTCGGGTCGATCTGCTGCGCATTGACAAGACTGATTTCCAAGCAGTCGTCTTCCACTGTTGCTACGACCTCTTTGGCTGCCAGCACATGAAATTCGCAAGTATCCGGATTGATATTTACCGTAATATTATCTGATTTTCCGAAATGATTTTTACAAGCTGTCAGAAGAGAATTTTCAATCGCTTCCAACATGGTTTCTTTACTGATATTTTTCTCTTTCTCCAATATGCTCAATGCTTCCGCCAGTTCCGTGCTGCTGCTTGCGGCTTGTTTGCTTCGTTTACTACTACTCATTTTTTCTTCCTCCTGAGATTGTTCTTGGTTTGCATTAAAAATCAAATGCCAGACGGATCAAGGCAATATCTGCTTTGGCAAACGTTTTTTCTTCTCCATCCTCGTTTTCTATCGTAACTGTATCGGCATCGTAAGCTTTTAAGATGCCATAAAATTCTTTTTCGTGATCAATGGCACGATATGTGCGGATTTCCAATTTCTTTCCCATGCTGCGGACATAATCCTTTTCTTTTTTTAACGGACGTCCCAGTCCCGGGGAACTCACCTCAAAGATATAACTTCCTTCTATATAATCTTCACGGTCAAGAATCTCATTCATTTCCCGGCTGACTTTTTCGCAGTCATCCACGGTAATGCCGCCCTCTTTGTCAATATAGGCGCGCAGATACCATTCAGAACCCTCCTTGACATATTCGACGTCGACCAATTCAAAACCGTAACGATCTACGATCGGCTGCAGATAGGTTTCTGTCTGCTGTTCGTACTGTTCTTTTTTTGACACGTTCTTCACCTCTTTTCCAAGCGTCAAACTGTTTTGAAAAAATTTCCAAACATGAAGTAAGAGTGGACTCACGCCCACTCTTATCGTAACTTTCATCGTATGATTAGTTTTAGTGTATCACTTATTTTCAAATATTGCAAGGGTTTTTCGTTATTTTCACGGTAAACGCAAGCTTTTTGTCTGTACACGCACTTACGCTTTATATGAGTGTAAGTGTTGCGGACGGAACTTTGTTGACCACCCGAAACGGTATCTACCCCACCACTCTTTGAAAAAGAGTGGTGCGAAAAATATCTCAACTGGGGGATTCCTATGCGGACGTTTCCAAAATTCAGCTGAGTGCGCAAGGCGGGGGCGACGGTTTCCAGAAAGGCTAGACAGAAATGAAGTCGAGTTTGGGCGGGCGGATTTGCGATGCTTTATTTTTGCGGTTTTCCGAATGTCGTACAAACTGCACGCAGGTGTATGTGGGAGAAAGACTCAGAAGCAGACTCTTTCTCCCACATACACCTACGCACAGTTTGTACGCCTCTCGGCAAAACAGCAAAGGCATCGCAAATCCGCCCACCCAAGCTCACTAACATTTCTGTCAAAGCCTTTCTGGAAACCGTCGCCCCCGCCTTGCGCACCCAGCCGAATTTCGGAAACTGTGTATCGGAAACGGTAGGTTGAGGTATTTTTCGCTTAGGAAAAGAGTTACGAACCCGATATGTTTTTGGCTGATGTAAAGGGTTGCAACACTTACGCTCATATAAAGCGTAAGTGTGCAAATAAAAAAGCTTGCGTTTACCGTGGTTATTTTGGATTCTTTCTGTGCAGTTCCTCATAAATCGCATCCACATCATAATCCGGCATCTGCTTTTTGGCCACCTCATAAACCCTTGCGATCATTTCCTCGTCTGTCTCAAGCGCATCTGCGATCTCCGGGATGCTCTTTCCTTTTAGCATTTTTTTGCAAACCTGGTGAATCACTTTTCTTTCTCCGCCTTCTTCTCTTCCTTCAGCTCTTCCCTCTTCTCTTCCTTCCTCTCTTCCTTCCTCCCGCAACGTTTTCTCATGCAATACTTCATCATATTCTGTTAAGACCAAATGATACACCTCCGATCGATTCTTCTTGAAAAATTCTCCCAGACAGTTTCCCTGTTCCGCTCTTTTTACTGCTTCATTGATCGCCCAGTCCAGATTCCCGCTTTGTTCCTGAAATACACGCACGTTTTGGATAAAATCGGCATATTCCTGCAGAGCCTTGCATTTTTTCATTAATGAGCGATTATGCCCCGCATTGATATTCAGCATCGTCGCTGTCCATTCAAATCCGCTTGTTTTTTCCTTTGTAAGAAACGCATCCGACAGGCGGAATTTTTTCCGTTCGGGCATCTCTTTTGTTCCATTGTAAAATACGAAATATTGCGGTGCCGGGATCTGAATCTGCTTTTCACTGTAAATATCAAGTCCGTGCGAGGCAATGTACGCCTCATACAGTCTGGCAAAATATAAAAATCCACGCAACGGCATGTTCGGATTAAATGTGCTCTGATGTTCGAACAGATTCATGTAATCCGTGATCAAAAATGACACATCGTTTTTCATGCTCATATAAATGGCATCTTCCAGTGTTGTGATTTCTAAATCTTCTACATTCTCGTGATCAGAATGATTCAGCGCATTGTACAATGACAGCAGATATTTTTTATTTTCCTCGCGACCAAAAATGGCGCAGAACAGTCTGTCCTTGTGTTTCTGATTTGCGGTAACGATTGTTTCTTTTGACATGTAAACCTCCTATTTTTCCGTTTTTCATGTCAAAAACGTCACTGCATTCATATAAGTCAAGTATAACATGAAAAAAACGGATTGCAAATGATAAATCGTGAAATGTTTGGAGCGATCTGCTCCGTGAAATACCGGATCTGGTATTTTGATTGTTCAAGAACTGATACAAACATTATTATACAAGGCTTACATAAATTTTGCAAGAATTTTTTATCTCATCGCCACGGTAAACGCAAGCTTTTTGTCTGTACACGCACTTACGCTTTATATGGGTGTAAGTCTTTTCGAACTCTACGTTATTGGCCTCCCACTACGTTTTCGTAGCCACCATTTTTTTTGGTATTTTGACGAAAAATATCTCAACCGAGGGGGATTTCCTACGCGGACGTTTCCAGTATCCGGCGGACACAACGACAGGGGTGGAGGGTACAGATCTGGCTAGACAGAAATGAAGTCGAGTTTTGGAGGGGAGCGTTTCCGATG
>JBJENW010000176.1:0-12620 GCA_051880395.1 Lachnospiraceae bacterium
GGCGGAAAGGCTGTGCGGATTTGTACGCCAGAGAAAGAATCCGCTTTTGAGTCTTGCTCTGGCGTACAAATCCGTGCAGACTGTCCGACATACGGAAGACTGCAAAAATAAAGCATCGCCATTTTGCCCGTCCGAACTCGACTTCATTTCTGTCTAGCCACTTTTGAACCAGCCATCCCCAGTGCGAATCTCCCCGCCGAATCCCGGAAACGTCCACCCAAGAACCGAAAGACAAATAGAAATCTAGACTTATTCGAGAGGTTTGATGTCGCATACGTACAGATGTTCGCCGTGTACTTGAAAATGGATGTCGAACCCGGCATATGCCACGCCGTATATGCGTTCTTCATCTGTGTCGTAAGCCGGGCGGGGGTCCTGTTTTAGGAAGGCAAGTGCACCGGCTTGTTTTTCTTTTGGGAGAAGGCTTAAAAGTTCGTCACTGCAAAAGACCGAAAGCGTATGCTGTTTCGTCTGTTTTGTAAATCCTTCTGTGGCATCCGGATGACAATCCGTCAGTGGGACATATGGTTTCACGTCATAGATTGGTGTTTGATCCATCAGGTCAATGCCCGCAACTAGAAGCTGCGGTCCCAATACGGGATCCTGACGGATTTCTTCTAACTTGACGCAGGATAACCCGATGTCATTCGGTCGAAATGGCGAGCGCGTGGCAAATACGCCCATCCGCTGCTTGCCACCCAAACGTGGTGGGCGGACAGTCGCCGCCCAGTTCTCTTTTTTTGATTCGGAAAATTTCCAGAGAAGCCAGATATGAGAAAAATTCTCCAATCCACGAAATGCCTCCATTTTCCGATATTCAGGTTCAAATGTAATGATTCCTTTTAATTCTTCGATCAGACCGCTCTGGCGCGGCAGACCAAATTTCGTCGGAAAGTCTGTCTGAATATGTGCGATCGGTTCCATAACGCTTATTTTTCCTCCTGAAACTGATACTTGTCTGTACCGATTTTTTCAATATGCGTCGCATAAAATTGTTTCATCGCCCGGATCATATAAGCGGTATCTTTGACACCGGCCGTTTCATACGGCGAATGCATGGCAAGCTGTGCCAAACCGATATCGACCGTATTTAAAGAGACATGCGCATTTGCAATGTTTCCAAGCGTCGAACCACCTGCCATATCGGAATGATTCGTAAAACTCTGATATGGCACTTTTGCCTTTTCGCAGATGGATTTAAAGATTGCTGCAGATACTGCATCTGTCGTATATTTCTGATTGGCATTGTACTTGATCACAACACCCCGATTCATCTGCGGGCGGTTTGTCGGATCGGCAAATTCCGGATGATTCGGATGTACGGCATGTGCATTGTCCGCAGAGAGCAGAAAACTGCCCGCGATGGCTGTCTGGTATTCCTCCATCGTCCGCCCGAGGCAGAAATTGATGCGCTCTAATATATCAGAGAGCATCGTCGAATCCGCGCCCTGTTTTGTCGTACTCCCAACTTCTTCATTGTCAAATACTGCACAGACTGTCACACTGTGTGCATTCTGACTTTCCAAAAATGCCCGCATCGAACTATAGGCGCACTGCAGGTCATCCAGTTTCGGGCTGGAGGCAAACTCTTCTTCGGCTCCCCAGATACTTCCCGGCATCCGATTATATAAGAACAGATCTGTCGCTAAAATATCCGACGGATCTGATACTTTCAACTGCTTTGCAACAAGTTTTTCAAACGTCATTTCCGCATCTGTCGTGCGAAACAATGGCAATAGATCTTTTTGCGGATGATACGTATACCCGTCGTTTGCTTTCCGATTCATATGAATCGCCACATTTGGGATCAAAACCAGATCTCTGTCAAAGGAAACAAGCTTTGTTTTTAAGCAATCTTTCCCTTTTACCACTGCTTTTCCGGCAACTGAAAGTGGCCGGTCAAACCATGGAGCCATAAGCATTCCGCCGTATTTTTCTACATTCAGTGTCACATATTTATTTTCCACACAGATCTCACTGTTCTCTTTTATTTTAAAAGACGGGGAATCGCTGTGGGATGCGATCATTTGAAAATTTGTAAATTTCTTATCCGGAATCCGAAACGCGATCAGAGAGGAATCTCCCCGCGTTACAAAATACCCGTTTCCCGGTTTTAATTTCCATTCTTCCTGTTCATAAACTTCCTGAAATCCTGCTTTTTTTAACATGCATCGAAAATTTTCGATCACATGATAGCAGCTTGGGCTATCCTGTATAAAAGAAAGCAGTTCCTTTGTGATCTGAATGTCTGGTGTTTCTTTTTTCATATTCTGTCTCCTCGCTATTTCTTTCTATGTACCAGCTATACTGCCTGCGCACGCTTTTTCTTTCTTAAAAATCCAAGTAGATCCTGCAACTCAATCTCCACAGAATCGACGAGAAGCTCGCCTTCTCCCTGCGGAATGACCGGATAAGATATTTTTGTTTCCGTGTGCGCATAAAGCGGCATCGTAATGCGATGGGCGCCTTGTTTCTGCTGAAGATCGTTTCGCATTCCAATGGTCACCGTCGTATGAAACAACGGGTTAAACGTCGGATTCTTTACGATCAATTGAATCTTTACCGGCTGACCTTCTGTGATTGGTCCCGTCGGCAGACAAAATTTTACCGAACAGGCATCCACCACACGATCCAACGCCCAGACACTATAGATTGGCAGTGCGAGCAGAACCGCCAGTAACACCAATTGAAGCGGTGCCCGTATCAAAACAAATCCAATCAATTGTAACACAACAAGTGAAAAATACAAAACGATATGTTTCTTCTGCATTCCAACTCCCCCTTTTGGTTGTTTTTCACAGTTTATTCAAAATTTATGCCCCTTATTTTTTCCATTATAACATATGTTTTGTATTTGTGCCATTTATATTCTGTTAATTTTTCCTATTTTTACACGACAGCATTCCCATTGATCTGGTCAATCACATTTCGTATTCCCATCCAAACAGACAGATCCGTAAAGATTTCTACCACACTTCCCTTATCCGTAAAGGGAGATTCCTGCAATACGGAAAGATCCTTCATCATGCCGTTATGGACAATATACTCTACGATCTGGTTGACAAAATAAATTTGTCTGCTGTCTAAATTCGTGTCATTCAGATACTCTGAAAATGCCTCCTTCGCCGCATTCATATCCAGACCGACAATTTCACGCACGAACTCTCCAAGCGGCTTTTTCCCATACTCTTTTTCGTACTCATCCTTGGAGCCAACTTCTTTCCAGAGAATCTGTTCCAAACTTTCGATATCCGTTGCCGTCAGGGGCTGATTGGTTTTCAGCTTTGCGATCACAAGATTGTCCTGGTGTTTGCGAATGTAAAACTCTGCTTTTGCCCTGTAATTTTTCAGTTCATCGTTTTCAAGTTCCGACTCGTTCCATTCTGTAGATAAAATCTCATCCGTAAAATCGGTATCGTACTTGGTTCCCTCTTTTGGAAGATATTTCATCAGATCGCGCAGATTTTTTCTGATATGTTCCAGCTCGTCGATCCCTGCTCGTTCCACATAATCGGTATGTAAAATCTGATCGATCAGATCCGCCTGCTTTTGCACCTCCGGGATATTCGCGACACCTGCAATTAAATTTACTTTCTTAAAAAGATCACTCTTATATCTTCCATATCCTTTGCCGGAAAGATAAGCAAGTTCCATTCCATACAGCAGAGCGTCAAAACGAACGGCACTTGCATCCGCCTGATCCGGCTGAATCAATGGCGCCAGTTCTTCCCTTACCAGTAAGGTATCTTCATAGGAAATGGATTGATAATTTGACGCGGCAGAATAGGTATCGACATATTTCAAATGTTGTCTGACTGCAAAATTTTCGCGGTTCAGCTCCTGCACTTTTTGGGACATCGTCTCCACCAGGTGATTCCTGTATGCGATCAGTTTATCCATCTGATATTCCAGGTTCTGCAGCTGAAACGCGATTTCAAATTCCAAACTGAAAATTGCTCCCGGAAGCGGAATCGTATTCGCAGTCGGTCGCCCCTGGTTCATACGGAAAAATTCAAAATTGCCACAGAAATCGAAAATATAAAATCGATCCTTGTCTTCCCCGTTGATCAGTCCCGGACACAGCCTCGTGCCTCGTCCGATCATCTGCCAGAACTTTGCCTTACTCATCACCTTTTTAAAAAATACAAGGTTCAATACTTCCGGAACGTCAATTCCCGTATCCAGCATATCAACCGATATCGCTATCTGTGGCAGCTTCTGCGGCTCTGAAAATTCATCGATCGCACTTTGCGCGTAGGTCATGTAATTATCGATCACCTTCGCAAACGGCTGTCCATTGCGACTCAGTTCCGGAAATTCCTTGTTAAAAACTTCCAGTATTTTTTCCGCATGGTCATGATTTTTCGCAAAAATAATAGTCTTTCCGACCATCTGACCGTAATCAATCTTGAGTCCGTCTCTCATCAGTATATGAAGGACCTGTCTGATCGTATCCTCATTGAAAATCCACGAATTTAACGCAGATGCATTGATTTTTTCCGGCAGCTTTCCGTCCTCAAATTCGAATGTCTGCTCATAAATTTCTTTGTCCGCCTCCGACAATTCATCGTAGACAATCCCCTCCTCCATGAACTTCAATCGGGTTTCTATCGTTACAAAATCCACCAGATATCCGTCTTTTACTGCCTGTGCCAGTTCATATCCATAAGTCGGTACACCATTTTCCAAATCAAAAATACCATAGGTATTCTTATCGATTTCATCCTTTGGCGTCGCAGTAAGTCCTACCAATGGTGCATCAAAATACTGAAAGATATCCCGATACTTGTTATAAATCGACCGATGCGCCTCATCGCAGATCACCAGATCAAAATGACCGCAGGTGAATAATTTTCCGCTTTCATCCTTTACAGAATCAATACAGTTCATCATCGTCTGATAGGTAGAAAAAATACAATGTGCCGTATAATTATCTTTTTCCTCTACTAAATTGGAACAGGACAGATCCGGCAAAAGATTCACAAAACTTCTTTTTGCCTGTGTAACCAGTGAATTACGATCCGCTAAAAAAAGTATATTTTTCACCCATCCCGCATCTAGAAGAACTTTGCACAATGCGATCACAGTTCTGGTTTTGCCGGAGCCGGTAGCCATGACAAGAAGGGCTTTTCTACGATTTTTCTTATCAAAGCTTTCACAAACTTTTTTAATTGCTTCCTCCTGATAATAGCGTCCCGCAATCTGTTTATCCACCGAAATATGTGCAAGACTTGTCCGCATGGTCTGCAGATTAAACAGTTTCTCCAGATCTCTTTTCGAGTAAATAACTGCAACCCTTCGTTCCGGATATTGATTATCGATGATGCGTGTTTCAAATCCGTTTGTCAAAAAGATCACAGGTCTTCGTCCGGTTTCTTTTTCCAGGAGATCTGCATACAATTTTGCCTGCTGTCTTCCCTTCGACACATCTGTGCAGGTTCGCTTCGCTTCTATGACTGCAAGTGGTCTGTGGCTGTCATCGTATAGCACATAGTCTGCGAAACCAACCTCCGACTGATTCGGCATGCCCTTCAACTCTACTTCGTTGAGCCAATCTTTTCCTTCTGTCCAACCGGCATCTAACAGCATGGCATCAATATAAATTTTTCGCGTCTTGTATTCTGACAAATCCAAAGGTTTTGGAACGTAAGTTTGCTGTTGCTCTTTACGGCGAGCGGTCAGTTCTTCCTTCAGCGCCTGGTTTTCAGCTATCAGCTCTTTTAAACGAACATCATCGTCAGATGATTGTGCAATCGTTACGTTTTCCTGTGTCTGTTTCAAAAGAGTTTCATCATATTCCCGTTCTTCATAAACATCTGCATAACAGTAAGATATAAAGTCCATAAACGAAAACAGATTTTTTAGGCATAAAATGGCCTCATCCTCTGAGATTTTACGCCCATTATGCGCCGCACGATTCCCGACTTTACGAATCAAATCCAATCGTTTCCACAACGCATCATCCACCAAATCATGAAAATCCTCTGTGCTCATCAAACTGATCAGAGTATCCTGATACGGCATTTCAAGGGATTTATCCACAGAATACATCCATTTGATGGCAAATTCCATCGCACGACGGCAGTTGATCACACTGGACTCTGTATCAATCTGCAATACTTTTTCCGCTGCGATTGCAACGTCCGCAAAACTGCTGAATTTTGGTTCTTGTTTGAGATAGTCGAAGTTTGTCATGCGTGGACCTCCTTTTATCTGGTTTGTTAGAATTTATAGGAATATTATACCATATTTCTAAGTAAATGTACGCATTTTTTATAGAAGATAACACTTTCCGCACAAATTTTTGAATCCAGTTGATGCACTATCACTTTAGTGATATAATTATATTATGTACGATCAAAATCAAGCACAAAGAAACTCCGAGAGAACAGCATTATAGGAATGGAGGTCAGGAAAATGGAGAAACTGATTACGATCTATCACGGTTCCGAAAAAATTGTGGAACATCCTTCTTTTGGTGAAGGGAAAAAAAATAATGATTTCGGTCTTGGGTTTTACTGTACTGCCAGCAAAGAACTCGCAAAAGAATGGGCTGTATCTTCCTTACATGATGGGTTTGCTAATCGCTATACTCTGAATACCGAATACTTGAACATTTTAAATTTGAACAGTCCTGATTACACGATCCTTAACTGGATTGCTGTATTGGTAGAACACCGTCTTTTTTCCATCAAGACTCCTGTGGCCAGACGAGCAAAAAGATATTTGATCGATCACTTTGGCGTCAATGTAAATGCTTTTGATTTGATCACAGGCTACCGTGCAGATGATTCCTATTTTGATTATGCGGAGTCATTTCTTAACAATGGTATTTCGGTAGAACAGCTTGCATATGCGATGCAGCTCGGAAAATTGGGTGAACAAATTGTTGTGAAATCAAAATTTGCTTTTTCCAATCTGAAATATGAGGGATTTGATGTTGCCGAAAAAGACCAGTATTATGTTCTGCGTAAATCCAGAAATGATACAGCCAATCAGTTTTATTTAAAAATGCTTGAGGAAGAAAGCGATGGTTTGTATATTCAGGATATCATGAGAGGAGGCATAAAAAATGATGATCCACGCATACCAAGAAATATATCTGAGTAACGCGCAGTCGGCACTCGGCGATGCCTTTGATTACGTAGTCAATACTTGCGGCATTTGCGGAAATCATTTTGTACAGCTGTTTCTTGCAAGCTCTGTCAGGAAACGAATGGAAAATGGAGAACCAGCCTGTCTTGCGGGAAAAAGCGGCATTGAACTTGCCCGGGAAATCGTTGCAGAAACGAAAGGAGTACAACTGCAAACCGAACCACAGGAGCATTTCGAGCGTTCCAGGGAATACTGGATTGGATGGGCAGTTGCTTATTATCAGTGGTATTCAAACCGAAAATACAGTGATATTTTCAAGGTTTTCTCATTTGAGGATTTACAAAAAATGTACTACACCCTCCACGAGGCAGACCTAACTAAACTTGTGGATATCATGGATGCACACATTCATGTTTTTTTCTCCGAAACCAATTTAAAACGTATTCGTACCGCTTACGGAATCACTCAGGCAGAGTTGGCAAAATGTTCCGGTGTCAACCTTCGTTCCATTCAAATGTATGAGCAAAAAAACAAAAATATTAATAAGGCAAGTGCGGATACCCTATATCGCATGGCAAAGGTTCTTGGTTGCACGATGGAAGACCTAATTGAAAAGTGATCCTGGCAGGGGGACTATTCAAATCAATGCATTTTCCGATTTTTGAGACATCTGCATATTCTTTCTGCAATTCCTCTGTTAAATAGTTATCACTCATACAGTGCAGATCGGATACACCTTCACTGATGAGCTGGTATATCTCTGAATGGTAAAAAAAATCAAGTGCCTCCTCGTCAAAATCCACCGTCATTATATGCTCTTGCAATAACGTAAGATGGCTCATAATACGCACTGCAATTGTAATCATCTATTTTCTCACAAATTTCATCGTTATACACGCGAAACATCCCTTGAACATAATCTTCGTCAGGCAGCTGCGTGTCTACGATCAGTCTTGTATAGACCTTTCCCATCTGTGTTTCTGATGGAATCTTTGTGACCAGGTTCGGATCTACCTCTTGAATATAAAAGGTTCCCTCCTGCAATTGATAGTCCTCGATCCATTCACTTTCTATTTTGAGTGGATTCTCACAGTGCAGTACATTTGCCAGACTGATGAGTCGCAGCCATTCTTCTCTTGAAATTTGATTTACCACATACCGATTTCTTTGATGTATTTTTCTTGCAACCCGCTCGATCATATAGCAGAGAAAATACAGATCATTTTCTGTAATCTGTTCATCTTCAAAAAATATGTTTGTCATACCTCATAGCTCCTTTCGTACTGCAGACATGAAAGTGCTCGTTCTGTGCAAAATACGATTTGATGCGTTGGATATTTGAATTTTACTAATTCCCAAAAGGCACTGCGTGAAATATTCCCTCGTACAAAATCTTCGATATAATCCCATATGGTGTCATCTGCCATTGGTCCTTCTACAATATCAAATTCGTGTTCGATTCCTCTTCGGCAATCTACCACAAAATCCAGCCACTCTTCGGTCATAGCAGGAAACTTGCAAATCTTTAATTTTTCGTTTTGACAGTATTTGTAACTATTTACAATATGGTTTTTTCGTTTTGTTAACGCCCATCTGACTGCCTGTTTTTCCATGTTTGTGCTGTAAAATCCATAGCCAAAATCTTTATAATAGCCGTTTGTCATTATTTTCGGTTTCTGCACGACCACGTTGCTTCCATGAAACAAAGTCATTCTGTTTTCCTCCATAAATTATCCAAAATACTGCTGCATGAGACTGTCAAACAGAAGCTGGGTTTCGTCGAGTGACTTCTGTATGGCAACTTTGGATTTGTCGACTTGGTGAACGAAAGTTGCGAACTGTTTTTGTTCTTCTAAATTAGGAATAATAACTTCAATATCAGCTATTACCCCCAAATGAAGATGCTTTATCGCAACTCCTTTGGTTCCAGTCATAAACTGTCTCTGAATTTTCTCTGTTTTTAGCTGCTCACATAGAAATTCCGGAATCAATTTTGTTCTATCATACTTAATCACAGCTAAACTCTCGAAAAGACCTAGCTTTTCTTCTGTTTTTACTATAACTGGAGCACCTAAGGAACCACTCTTTGATAACAGAATATCATTCATTTCTGTCTGACATCTTTTCTGAATCTCCATATATTCATCCTCTGAAATATGTTTCACATCAGAAAAATCAAGTTCACCATTTACAATATTCTTTGCCGATATAAATGTAATACCATCATCCAAATAATTAGGCGTTTTGTGCGTGCCATCAGTAATCTTCGTACACACATCTCCAAGTCTTACAGTATCGTATTCTCCCTTCTCAAACATCTCGACAAATCGGGCTTTGCTAAGCCATATACTTCTGGTGCGATGTTTTTACATTATTTTGGTTTACCATGGCATACTGCATTGTCGTATCAATCTGCGAATGGCCAAGGATCTTTTGTACCTGCTCAATCGGCATTCCTTTATCAATGGCTCTTGTTGCCATCGTTCGTCTGAATTTATGCGGATGAATTTTTTCTAAATCCAGTTGTCTTCCCAGTTGGCGCAACCTGATTTCCACACCACTGATTTTCAATCGATCGTGCGGCGCATCTAAAGTTACAAACAACGCCGAATTGTCATCTGTTCGACTGGAAATATATTCTTTCAAATGTACCTTTGCTTTTGCATCAAAATAGACACGCCGTTCCTTCCCGCCTTTTCCGTAAACAACGCACTCGCGTCCTTCCAGATCAATGTCCTCTATGTTCAGATTTACTAATTCTCCTACGCGGATTCCGGTAGAATATAATAAGTCTATGATTGCCAAATCTCTGACTTCCTTGCAGTTATCTCGAAGCTTTTCAATTCCTTCATCCGAAATCGTATTCTTAACAACGGTCTTCGTTTTTATTTTGTGAATCCGTCGCATTGGACTTTTCAAAATGTAATCTTCTTCTTCAAGCCACGAGAAAAAACTGGAAATATTTCTTCTGACATTATCAATCGTCACATTCGAGCAGTTATTCCGTTTCTGATAATTTGCCAGATATTCCCTTATCTCCTCGGTTGTAATTTTTCGAACCTCTGTATCAATCTGCGTCAGCATATACTCCACAGTTACCCGATAATACTGAATGGTCCGCTCCGAACAGCCTTCCACCTTTTTTGCCGCCAAAAACATTTTCAGAAACTCGCTATTCGAAATATTAGTTTTCTCTGGCTCATTTTCTGCAAACGCTTTCAGGATCACTTCCTGCAATTTTTTCATCTGCGCAATTGATAAATACTCGGCCATTTCATTTAATACCATTACGATTTTTTCTTCCATGTTGCTATATTCCTTTCCAATATACCAACATCCTGCAACCAATCCTTATTTCATCGTTTCATCTTCTATTTATCATTTTCTTTTATATCTTCTTTTGCAGTTTCAATCCAATACAAAACCAACTCTTTTTGCGTTCCAATTTCCTCAGGCTGATTCATACAGTGTCACTCCTTCTTTATTCACATTGGCATAAAACGGATCATTCTTCATCCATTTCTGATACTGTTCTTTACTTTTTGCAATCGGTTTTATATCTACATCATAATCCATATTCAAATCGAATGTTAAATCCGAAAGCTGGACAGTCTTCGATCCTTTTCTATGCTGCTTTACTATAATCAATTACTGATATATCTTGCATAATTTGTTTTGCTGCTTCTACCAGTTTTTCTAATTTTTCTGATACTTCATCTTTAAATGTAATTTCACCGCAAATCGGGCACTCCAAACATGGGACATTTTTTATAACGATAATGCAATCGTTATATTCCACTGTAAATGTCGTTTTTGTTTCTAATTTATCATCTAAAAAACATCTCTTACACATTTCTTCTACCTCCTTGTTTTGTAATCATCATGCCAATGTATCTGATCTGGATAACAAGCTGAAATAATTAAAAATTTATTTCCGTTAAATCCAACAACAATATGAATCACTTTTTTGTCACTTATTTTGTTTCCCATAATCAAACAACTTGGAAACGATTTTTCAGATGTATTGTTATCATCAAGTGGATAGTCCTCGATAATTTCTCCGTTCAGAATACAGTTTTCAATATCTGCTCGACGTATATCTCTTTCAAGCATTCTCTTTTGACAATGTGCAGTATACTCAACTGGCTTTCCCTCTATCCATGCCTTTTTTAAAACTTTTAAATCCATACTCACCATCCCTTCTATTTATGTATTTCCAAATATATGATACCGCCTATCTATCTTTTCATGATACCGCGGTTCTATCTCTGTCGTTCAGACAAGGATTATCCAAAATACTGCTGCATGAGACTATCAAATAGAAGTTGGGTTTCGTCGAGTGACTTCTGTATGGCAACTTTGGATTTGTCGACTTGTTTGACAAATGAATCAAACTCAATTTGCTTGTCCAATGGTGGAATAACAAAATCCAGTTCTTCCAAAATCTTCCTAGTTAAATACTTTGTCAATCCACCTAATGACTGTTGTTGTAAATACACAAGTTTATCTTCCAACTGATATCTAAAAAGTTGATATGACCAATCTTCTTTCAACCCCAATACATAAGTTCTCTGATAAGCGTTAAACTTGCCTTTATAGTATTTAACATCGTATTTTCCAGCAGCGTTATTACCAGCTAACAATAATGCTTCTTGGTCGAATGCAAACTTATCTATTCTCAATGCTTCTTTTGAACAAGTGAAAAATGGATATTCCCCATCTTCTACGGCTGCATTAGAATCAAGTTTTCCTGTTGTTGTATAGAAAACATCATTCCACTTAAGAACAGGATATCCCTTATCATAAAACATCTCGACAAATCGGGCTTTGATTAGATCATCTAATTTTTGAAGTTCTTGCTTTCTCGAATCAATAACAAACTTACATTTATTTAATACTTCTACTATTTCGTCTTGCCTTCTTCTATCTAACACAGGTACCGGATATTCCGCTACACGTTTAGGCTGTGCTCGTGTTAATGATCCTCCTATTCCCGTAACCTCACTTGTCATTAATTTTTGGAACTTTGGTGATCTGAAATACCATGCTAAAAATTCAGGATTATATGTTTCAGTTCTTATAACAATCCATTCAGATGAAGCGATGTTCATCTTATCAGACTCATCTGAAACAATCCAAACTCTATTTATCCTTGGATTGATTTTGCACAAAAGAATATCATTCTTCTTTACAACAGCTTTGTTTGAAGCAATTTCATCTCCTCTTAAATATTCTGGATGCCCTGTTTCATAAATAGGAACACTATACATTTCAAAAATCGTATCAGGCATTTTTGCCGGATTAATACTTTCGCTTTTATATTTATTTATATTTTTTAATTTTATAAATTCCATCTACCTCATCTCCGTAACCCAAACTTATTATTTGGGACTTTCCTTTCCATTCATTTCACTTCTTCTAAGCGTGCAATTTTTCTCGCTTCCCTCCATTTTTTGCCGTTTCAAGGTCAGGTCGAGTAGACGCACCCCTTACGGGTGTGCGCCCCTCTCAGATTCCGGACGTGC
>JBJENW010000177.1:0-12591 GCA_051880395.1 Lachnospiraceae bacterium
AAATAAAGCATCGCGATTTTGCCCGTCCGAACTCGACTTCATTTCTGTCTAGCCATTTTTGAACCAGCCGCCCTTGTGCGCATCCCCCGCCGAATCTCGGAAACGTCCGCATAGAGTAAATAGGAAGTTGACGTACAAACAGTAAAAAGTTATACTTAATAGTATGGAGTAGAAAAATTTTACAAGGGGGACAAATCTATGAAGAAAAAAATTTTGATCATCGTCATTGCGGTTCTGGTCGCGGTCGGAATCGGCACCGGTGTTTTTTTGCGTTACCGTCAGACGCGAACAATCTTTAACGAGGGACCTGTGGTTGGAAATACCGCTGGAAATCTGAACAATACAGGTCTTTTCTGTGAGAAAAATGATCGTATTTATTTTGCAAATCCGACAGATGATATGCATCTGTATTCCATGAAACCGGACGGCAGCGACTTACAGCTACTCAGCGAAGATGTCGTATCGTATATCAATGCGGATTCTAATTATCTTTACTATGCAAGAAACAATCTGAACAACAAAAATAAAGGCGGTGCATATTCCTTTTTACATGTAAATACAAACAGTCTGGTGCGCTGCAATCTGGATGGCAGTAACTTGATCATTCTCGACGATGCACCTTGCCTGTATCCGACTCTGGTGGGAAATTACGTCTATTACATTCACTATGACAAAAAGTCCGCATCGACATTATATCGGGTAAAGATTGATGGCTCGGAGAAAGAACAGTTGGAGACATCGCCATATCTGCCATGCAGTTCAGACGGTACTTCGATCTATTACAATGGTCTGGACACGGATCACAATATTTATCAGTTTGATCCCACAAGCAAAGCAAAGACCTGCGTCGCGCAGGGGAATTACTGGATGCCGCAGGTGCTTGGAAATACCGCTTATGTTATGGACTGCATCAACGATTATGCGCTGTTGAAACTGAATCTTTCCGACGGCAGCAGCGAGACCGTATGCCCGGACCGTATGGATTGCTTTAATGCAACAGAAGACGCCATTTACTTTCAGAAAAACGATGAAAAAGAGCCGGGACTTTATAAAGTCAATCCCGACGGCAGTGGTCTTACAAAAATCATGGACGGAAACTTTTCCTCCATCAATGTAACCGATGCTTACGTATATTTTGAACCATACGACCAGGGCGGCATCACCATGTACCGCCTCCCGCGCAGTGCCGGAGAAGGCGTACAACCTGAAATCTTTGCCCCTGGCACAAAAACCGACAAATAGACCAACCGAACATTTTCAAATATTTATGATATACGCCAGAGAAAGATTCCGTTTTTGAATCTTACTCTGGCGTACATCTTTGTGCAGACTGCCCAGTCTTCAGAAAACAACAAAAAATTTGAGATTTTCGTTATTTCATTGGTAGCTTGATCGTCACTTTCGTTCCGTTTCCCGGATCACTTACAATCTTCATCGTTCCATGCATCATCTGTTCCACTCGAAACCGCACATTTTTTACACCGACAGATCCTTCTTTTTTCTCCTCTTCGGGTGCAAATCCGACACCATCATCCGCCACAGTGATTTCTACTTTTTTCCCTTTTCTGATCGTGCGCAGCACGATGATACCACTTCCGTCTTCCTTCTTTAAAATTCCATGCTTGATCGCATTTTCTACCAAAGGCTGCAACGTCAGAGGCGGTATTAGAAAATCTTTTTCCTGAATATCCGTCTCAAATTTGATCTGGTCTTCAAATCGCATCTGTTCTAATGCCACATAATCCTGTAAATGCTCTAGTTCTTTTGTAAACGGCATCGGTTTATCTTCTTCCATAAAATTGACATTATGGCGCAAATACCGAGAAAAACGAATCAGTTCCTGATCCGCTTTTTTCGGATCAGATTTACAGTAACCGCTAATGGCATTCAAAACATTGAAAATAAAATGGGTCCGTATCTGACTCATCGATAAGACGATCCGACTGTTTTTCAATTCTTCCGACAACTTTTCCACCTTCATGGATTTTCTCTGATTCAATGCGATCTGCCAGATTGCACGAACCAGCTGCCATACAAAAAGTAAGAGAAATGTCCATTTGAGTGCGATTCCGTTTTTCCAAAAATTCATTCGGGCATTGACAAGTTCTGCGATCGTCACAACTGTCAATACAAGATAGCATCCCAGCAGGATCTGATCGTTTTTTTTCCTTTGCGTAAGTTCTAATATGCAAAGAACGGCCAATGCCAGCATACAGCACCCCTGAATAACTGCCCAGTACGGTTGCGTATCATATAGTTCCATGAGTTGCACGAGCGGAAGGATCAAAAGGATTGCATCCGCTATACAAAGTCCGAATTTTATATACTTCGCAAGTATCTGTCTTGATTCGGTCAATGTTCTCTGCACACAGCCTGCAAATGCCAGCCCTGCAAACAGAATACAGTATTGGCGCATACAGGTATTTAAAACAAGACCACTACATCGAAAAAAGATATCCTCACTATCCCAAAACAGATAGCCACTCATAAAAAGCGTCAAAGATGCCAGACTCCACAACCGTGTTCCCATCGGAATCCTCTGGAGCATGTATCCCAATGCCGCACCGAGCAATGCGATCGATAAGACTCCCATCACCATACTCGCAACCGACCAGATTCCAGACTGTTCCTTGCAGTGCCTCTCTAGTGCTTCTCCCCCACCCAGACAAAACGATTCTAAAAATTGCTGATAAGCATCTGCATTTCCATACCGATGTGGATTATGCAGCCGAATCTCGACTTTATCCGTCTCTTTCATGTTATCCGCTTCGAAACCGACCCAGGTATCGTTGCAGACCATCTCCGGTAGGTCGTCATTGAATCTGCCGGAATAAAATACTTCTTTTCCATTTATCGAAATGGATGCCCCGATGTGATTGAGATGAAAACTATAATACATCGGAGCCATATCTTTAAATTTTCCTCGTAACTGCAAATCCCCCCCATAAGAAGAAAGTTTCGTATCCTTCGTCAGCGTTTTCCATTCTTCTCCGTTTTGACGATATTCCCCCTCAAACTCTGTTTCTACAACAAACGCTGCCATCGCCTGATTGCTGTTTGTACACATCTGCCACAAAAGTCCTCCTGCCAAAAGGCAGAGAACGACGGCAATAAGCATCGTAAAATATTTCTTTTTCATGTCGTTTTCCCCTCTTCTGTCTTTTCTTTGCTATCATCTTACGCGGGTCTTTTACCTGCCCCTTTGAAAGCTCATGCATTCGAATCGTCAAGTTGTTCGTAATACAGTTTGATTCTCTCTGTAAATATGCCATATTGAACCCGTAACGCCTGCGGATTTCCTTGTTCATCCCGTTCCATTTCTGCTATACTGCAGGTAACTTCCTCTGCGTGTTTCATTGTAATTTCTTTCAGATTCGGCATTGTTTTTTTTGCACCGTAGATGCAGAGCACATCTCCTTCCTGTGAAAAACAGTTACATTCCTCCTCGTCTGATTGCGCCGGATAGAGTATCCCTATATCTGTTCCAAGCGCGGCTACCTGCAGAAGCTCATTTTGAAGTCTGCAACGAATCTGTAATTCTTTTTGCATTCCGCCGGACTGTAATCGAATCCCGACAGGTATCTCATCTTTATATGTGATATCCTGTGGACGAATCGCAAATGTCCCACCTTTTGTCGTCACAGAGGTGATCACCGGCTGTTTTTCAGACACATACCAGTTACATCCATCTTCAAAATTTTCAATCGTATCTTCGGTCTCATTTGTATATATTTTTTCTTCGGTCTGAATGGATTCAACTTCCCAATATTCATCCGTCATCAGACAATTGAGTGTCAGTTTCTTTGTCATCTCCCCACAATGTAGAAGCATAGAAACAGGAATCCCGTTTTGATCATATGTAATATCCTCTTTCCCACAGGTTGCCTGCGCGTCATTCAATGTAACAGACATAATCACCGGCTGTTTTTCGTTGGTCACCAGATTTACGCTTTGTTCATAACTGTTATAATGAATGATCTGTTGAACATATCCAGTTGCATTTTGGGTATCCGTGCTGTATGTTCCATTTTCCGTCTGAATGGATGCAATCTGCCAGACCGACGGCATCAGTTCATATGTCACATAATAAATCTGCAGATATCCTTCATACTGCATGGTAATTCGTTTCACATATCCCTCTCGCGCAGTATCCTCGATTTTTATATCCGCCGCAGCAACCCGTGCAATCAGCTTCCACTCCGGCTCCTGCAACTGCTCCGTTGTCAGAGGTTCGGTTCCAAAAAGAATCAAACGATTGTGATCGTATTCGTAATAATGGTCCGCGCTGATCTGCTTTTCGATATATACCTGTGATCCAATGGTAAGCTGATTCACCTTTTGCAACTGTTTCTTTTCCGATGTCGGAAGCTTTGTTTTCAAATAAAGTGTTATGAAGTGTCCCTGATAAGAAACATCCACTTTTTTCTGGAAATTATCCATAAAGCAATCCTCTGCTTTTTCAACTGTCACATCTTTATTTTTCATCACGATCTCGACATCATCGCTGAGTCTGGCCTGTTTGTCATATACGGTAATCTCATTTCGATAACGAGAGAAATCTACTACTTCCTTTCCAATTTTAACTTGTTCGATTTCCCAGATGCTTGGATTGATGCGGTAACGAATCCGAAAAACTTTTATTCTTCCTTGATATTCGATACGAATCTGCGCATTTTCGGGATTGGTTTGATCTTCTAAAACCGTTACAACAGCAGATGTCTCATTTTGCATGGTTACCTGAATGCTGCCTTCTAGATGTTCCTGTAAGCCATAAACCTGCAATTCATTTCCTTTCACGGAAAAATAAGTATCCGAATGCGGCTCCTGCAAATTTTTATCATCATTCACGTCTGCCTGATCATCGGTATCCTTTTCTTTTTCCGGATCCTCCTGCTCCCATATTTCATCGGAATTCCATTCTTCGTTCGGATATACCGTATCTCCGATTGTTAATGACGCAATCTCCCACGCCGTATCGTCCGTAGTCGGAATCGAAGGATCTTCCACGAAGTCTTCCGAATCAGAAGACCCATTTTCTATAGATTCTGTAAAGGTACAGAGATAATAGTTTCTGCTTTTTTCCCCATTTGTCAGTATCAATTTCTTTTTGTAACCAGAAAGATCCGATTCTTCGATTTTAACCATCGTCTGCTCACTTTGTGGAACAATCTGCAGATCATCTCCGACTTCAAACTGATCTAGATATAATTCTGTGATCTGATTTTCACCGATGATTCGTTTTTCTGTCCGCCAGTCCTGGCTGATCCCGTTTTGATATAGTTTCAAAATATGTAATCCATCCCAGTCACTTTCCTTGAATGAAAGATACGAAATCTCCTCGCTTTCCTGATCTTTCAGTACCAGCTTTTTTTCATAACCATCCACGTCCGAATCTTCCATATGCACAGTCACATCCGGATCCTTCGCAAGAACACTCCATTCCTTTCCCTGTGGATATGGCAGATCTACTTTCCAGACAGTTCTTTGGTCATCTTCTGTCTCATCAAAGATATCCTCGTCATATTGTTTTCCGCCAATCTTCAGCTGTGCAAGTGCCCAATGATCTGATATTGGTTCTTCTTCTGACGACGGTTCCAGCGACGGTCTTGTGCTTGGCTTTTCTGAACCTTCTGAAGATGCAGAATCCTTTGACGGTTTTGACTGATTTGATGGCGGTTCCTCTGTTGACGAAGCTTCTTCCCCTGACGATGGTTCTGTTTTTGATGGTTCCGCCGGCTTAGATTCATCGAATGGTTTGGAACCATCTGTTAAACCAGATGGTTCGCTTGGTTTCGACGCACTCGCACTTTTTGACGGTTCATTCGGTTTCGACGAATCTACATTCTTTGATGGCTCATCCGGTTTCGATACGCTTCCATTCTCTGATGGTTCACTCGGTTTCGATACACTCGCACTCTTTGACGGCTCACTCGGTTTCGATGCACTCACACTCTTTGACGGCTCACTCGGTTTCGATGCACTCGCACTCTTTGACGGTTCACTCGGTTTTGATGCACTCGCACTCTCTGACGGCTCGCTCGGTTTTGCTACACTCACACTCTTTGACGGCTCGCTCGGTTTTGATGCACTCGCACTTTTTGACGGCTCGCTCGGTACGATAGACACCCATGATGTTCCAGAAGGTTTCGCCAAAGATCCTTCTTCCGTCACAGACGGCATTTCTGTAGATGGAAGAGCTGGCTGATCCGGCCGTGAAAATGACACGGATGGTAGCATTTCAGACGGTTGCTGCTGGTTCGAACCGGAAAATCCCACGGACGGTTGTTCAGATGGATTCGTCAGATCAGATGGTTTTGGAGTGACAGCCCCCTTTACTGTGACAGAAATCTTCGCCTGTTTTTTTGTTCCCTTCACCTGTACCAGAATTGTGGTCGTGCCTGCTTTTTTTCCCTCTACCACACCCTTGGTTGTCACGGAAGCGATATTTTTGTTTTGGGATTGATACACCAGCGTTCGGTACGATGCATTTTTCGGTGAAATTGTTGCTTTCAGCTGTACCTTTTGCTTGATTTTTACGGTCGTTTTTGCTGGTGAAACACTCAGTTTTGAAACCGGTATGAGCACTTTTACGGTACACTTGGCACTCTTTTTCGTTCCCTTTACGGTAACAGTTATCTTTGCGGTTCCTGCTTTTTTTGCTGTAATCTTCCCTTTCTGATTTACCATCACAACTTTCGGCTTACTGCTTTTCCACTGTAATTTTGCATTTTTTGCCTTTTTCGGTAAAATAGATGCTTTTAATGTAAGCTGTTTTCCTCTGTCTATCTTTATGGTGTTTTTATTCAGTCTGATCGATTTTACCGTAGTTGACGGTTTTGTGACTGCCTGCGCTGTAAGAGGGGTCGCACACTCTGTGATTGCCAGAATCATGCCAAGTAACAGTGCTGCGCATGACTTTTTAAACTGTTTTTTCCTATGTTCCATACTACAAATTTCCTTTCTTTTCTAGTTTCAGCATTCGCATTAACTCTTCTTCGGATGCAAAACACAATCGCCTGGAATCGTTTTTTCCTTCCTCTACATTTTTTATTTTAGTATATCGCAAACCATACGTTCTGTCCAACTCTAAGCATCTTTTCCTCTACTTTATTAGCCACCCACTACATTTTCGCACCCACTACTTTTTGGTCACTTTGACGAAATATTTCCATATCGCGTTTTTTCTTCCATCTCTGCATTATATTTCATATAACTTCGGCAGCCGATCCAGCGTAATCGCATACGCATGCTGATACAATCGTGTTAATGCCTCGTATGAATTAAACTTCTCCGTCAATGTAAATTCACCGCTCCAGGCCATATACCACAGCCATGGTGTGTGCATCTCTTGTAATGCATCTGCATCCGGAATGATTCCTGTCTCTGCCAGTGCTATTCCCTTTTTCTGTTTCGATAGTTTTCCTAATTCCCCATATTCCTCCCGAAACGCTCCATGCGCGTGTGCAGGCGGGTAAAGGTCTCTGGATACAATATCGCAGTATGCATCCCCCACATACCCTTCTTCCAACGGACAGTTCCATACCCAGATCAGATTATGCAACGCATGCTTTTGCGTAAAATATTGAAACATAAACCGATACAATTCTTTCGCCACTTTCGGGCCTTTTCTGCCCCACCAGAACCAATCACCTTCCGACTCATGAAACGGCCTCCATAAAATCGGCACATGCTTGTCACAAAACGGTTTTAACAATGCTGCCATTACATCTAAATCCTTACAAAACGCCAAGTATTCCGGCGTTCCTTCCTTTAACGCTTCTTCGGGATCATAATCCGTTTTCTCACTATAAAACGATTTATCCCTGCCTCCGATCGGAGAAAACCAGTGCCAGGTAAACGTGAGTAAGCCACCCTTTTTCGCCCATTCCCACGCTTTTTTAAGCGTGCCTCTATTCCTTTCCACTTCTGTAACACAGGCTTCATCCGCTGTTTCTAACCGGATATTTGGCGAATATGCCAATAATTCAAATCCACACAAAGCCGGTAATTTTCCCGTTACTTCCTGTATCTTTTGCAATTCTTCCTGCTCCATGGTCTGTGTATGCTGCCCTGTCAGGATTCCTTTTCCCTCGATACTTGCTAAATATGTCATAACATCTCGCACTTCTTTGATCGCATTAGGATCTACCGGTATTTTTATCATATTATTTTCTTCCCTTCCTACATCGTTTTCCCTTTATTTCTTTCTCCTTTTCTTCCATAGTAACATGGTAATACAAAATAGTAAAGAAAAAGCACATATTTTCAAAATTAGTCTATCAATTTCCCCTTTTTTATTATATAATAGTAATATCATACAAGGTTTTGTAGATTTGTATCTATTATTTCGTTTTTTTGCCAAAAGGCATCCAGTGTAAAAAACGTTACAAATCCATACTTTTAGGAAAAGAGGGGAAGTATTATGAAATTTAAAACCAGACGAATGAGTCTGAGGACAAAAGTTCTGATTCCAGCGATTCTGCTAACAATACTGATCTGTGTAATTTTAGGAACAGCTGCTTATGAAGGAATCCATAATGGAATGGTTTCCATGGGAATCGAGGAAGCACAAATGGCCGCGAAAATAGCCGTATCCGTGACAGATGGGGATCTTGTAGAACAGATTCAACCTAACATGGAAGACTCCGAAGCATATCAAACGCTTCTTACTAATTTACGCTCTGTTCAAGAGAACTATGGCATCGCTTTTCTTTATACACTGTATGCTGTCGGTTCTAACGTTTACTATGGCGTGGATGCGGACAGTACAGAAGAACAGTGCGACATAGGAGAAACATTTGAAGTTTCTTACGACGAACTATCAGGCGTTTTTGCCGGAGAACCTTACGCAGAAAGCGCGATTGATTATACCGATGACGGGGATCTGATTTCCGTATATGAACCGATTCGAAATTCCTCTGGTGAAGTTGTAGGTGTTTTAGGCAGTGATTATGATGCATCTGGCATTGTAGCGAAACTTCACACTACAACTATGCGGATGTTTATTTGTACCATACTCTGTCTGGTCGCTGCGATTATCATTTACTGTCTTTTGACGAGACGAATCACATATGCCTTACGCAGAGTAAATCAAAAACTATATGAACTGGTTCATAATGAAGGCGATTTAACGCAAACATTACATATCAAAACCGGAGATGAACTGGAATTGATTGCAGATAATGTAAATCTTCTTTTGGGATTCATTCGCGAGATCATGACACATATTGCAGAGGATTCCACACAATTAAACGGTTCCTCAAAAGATGTCGCGCAAAGGCTTTCACAGACAGATCATGATATCACACGTATATCAGAAACCATGCAGGAAATGAGCGCCGCAATGGAGGAGACAAGTGCTTCCCTGAATCAGGTCAGCGAATCCATTGAAAAAATATGTGAAACCGTCGAAGAATTTTCCAAGAATGCCGGTGAAGGCAAAATTTTTTCAGATGGCATCATGGAACATGCGGGACAAATTCAGGAAAATGCGTCGCAAGAACAAACAAACGCAAACGCTCAGACAACCGAACTGGCCGCAATCGTCAATGAAAAAATCCAGAAGTCCAAGGAAGTTGAAAAAATTAATCTCCTGACAGATGAAATCTTAAATATCACCAACCAGACAAATCTGCTGGCACTCAATGCCAGCATTGAAGCAGCACGCGCCGGTGAAGCAGGAAAGGGATTTGCGGTTGTCGCAGATGAAATCGGAAAACTGGCCACGAATTCAGCCGGGACCGCAGCAGAAATTCAAAAAGTCAGCACCGATGTCGTCACCTCTGTAAATGAACTTGCGCAAAAGGCAGAACAAATGCTTACTTTTGTAGACGAGGTTGCCATGCATGGATATGAAAAGCTCCTCGAAACAAGCAAAGATCACCACACGGATGTCTATAAGATTAATCGAATGATGCAGATTTTTGCACAGGAATGTTCCAGCATACGTCAAAACATGGATGAAATCCAAACGATTGTCGCATCCATAAACCGTGCCTTGGAAGAAAGCACGACCGGTGTCGGAAATATCACACAGGCAGTCACGGATATCACTGGAACAGTCAAAGAACTGGAACAGGATGCCAATCTAAATCAATCGATTTCCGAATCCTTGAATCAGGAAGTTGGAAAATTTAAAATATAGTAAAAAAGATTCCAAGCTTTCATTGTTTTTGAAGTCTTGGAATCTTTTTTCTTCCACTTATTTCAAAATGTCTTCCAAATGCTGTTTCGGTGTCGTGATTGGATATCTGAATACCTCTTTTATTTTGTCTAATCGTTCCCTATAAAAAAGGTAATTCATCCTCCAGATGATCTGGTATGCCCATAAACCCGTCATTATTTCTTGATTCTCCTGCCAATCTTTCCATTAACACATTCTCTAATTTATGTTCCTCTTTCAAGGAATCAAATGTATCGGCGATCTTTGCCAAAGAAGGACCTTTATAAATCACAAAATAAGCATTTTTCAAATCCTCAACGTATTCTTTCCCATTAGACCTTGATTGTGCTATGCCATTTTTAAACCACAAGCCAATTGCTTTCTCTTTTGAAATGCCATAAACAGCAAAACAGAAATCTCCTCGCCAACTAGTACTTTTTACTATAAGTGGACCTTTTAATAGCTTATTATATTTGCTATATAATAAGCCAATCGTATGTTTGATTTCAAAATCTGCATAATCAATCATTTTCATGTCTTCCTGCCAGTTCGAACTTCCTTTTAAAGTGGTTAAATTTTCCATCTGCTCTTTTATTTTGCTTAGCTCATTTCTAACTCCATCTATCTGTTTTACTTCTTCTAATCTCTCTAACTTTTCATCCAGTCTATGTTCTATCTCTTCCATCTGCCCAAGTAATTTCTCAATTTTTTTTATTTTTATTGTAACGTCTTTTTGTATTTCTGTAATTTCATTTTTTTCACGCTCAAATTCCTCTTTATTATTTTTCTGTTCGCTTATTAGCAATTGCTGCATCGTCTTTGTTTCTTTGTACATTTCAAAAATTTCTGGTACTTCTTGTTTCAATTTTGCAGAAATTGATAAAATATTTTTATATTCATTTAGCTCTCCCATTTGCTCAATACCTCCTCTATATTCCAATTATTTAACTGCTTCTCAGCCACCCACTCCATTATCTGAAGCAAATACTCCTTCACAAAATAGAAATCCGTTTCATCAAAAAAGCTTTTTATATCCGCTTCCATATCCCACAAAGCAAACCAAACCGAATTTATTGCCAACTCAGGTTCTAAAATAAATGTTACCAACTTAGGTTCTATTTCCATAAATCCCTTCTGATATCTTTTCAAACCATCTTTATGCTTTGCGATAATATATTGCCGTAATGCCTCTTTTTTATAAACCTCTTCCTTTAATTTGGACGCTGCTATTTCGGCTTTGCAAAGCGCAATTTTTTCAATAGATGCATTTGCCTTTTTATAATGTTCTAGCGCTACATCATATAAACCATTGTCAAAATTTCTTTCTGCCGAGGCATACCAATCCTCAGAATCATTCGTTAACGCGTTGAGATGTAGTTTACGAAAATCATATGTCTTGAACCATTCATATTTTACCGGTTTACTCTCATATTTTTTCAATTCATCATAAATGATTTCAACAGGCCCTTCTTCCATTATACATAAATAATTTCTAGCTCTTGTAATCGCCACATAGAAAAGATTAAAATAATATCGAAATCTCGTATTTCTCACTTTTTCATTTTGTATAATCCTTCTCCATTCCTCCATATCTTGACTTAAAATATCTACACACAATATATATTTATATTCCATACCTTTAATTTCCGCCACGTAATGAATAATCTTATTCTCTGCTCCCTCATAAGCATCTTTTCCTATTATATTAATCAGTTTCTCTTTTTCTTCCTCATTTGCCACAAGAACAGCCACATCCGGATAATCCAATAATTTCAGCACCACATTCTTTATATTTCTATCTGAATATGCCAATCGCATAATCGGACATCCTTCTTTATGCGATTTTTCCTCTGATCGATTCTCGTATATTCCAACTCTAGCATTTCGCAATTTAGACAATGAATTCGCCATATTTACAATTTCCTTTTGACAACGGAAATTCTCAGTCAAAACCTGGATACGCAAATCCTTTCTGATTTTACTTCTATACCAGCTTTCATTTCTTTTCTCGTTAAATTTTCTATACAGACTTTCCATTCTTTCTTCGTCAAACATAGTTGGGTTAATAATCTGATTTCTATCCCCTGCCATAACGATATAATCTTTATTTTCAACTAATTCAGATAAAAAATAAATCTGCAATTCTGTATAATCCTGAATTTCATCAATAACCATAAATTGAAAACGTTCTTGTTCAAACATATTCGCTTCCTTTAAAGCCTTATAAGTTTTTCGAACCAAATCATTTTCATCAACTAACTCATTTTTTTGCATCCAGCCCTTATAATATTTTTTATAAAGCTGGTACATCTCTTCTCTATCCTTTTTTTTAACCATAGAATATTTTTCCGAGATTTTCAGATACTCATCTAACTGTTTATGCTAACTTCTAATGTCCCACACCTGCTCGCCTTGCATGTCCGGGACAA
>JBJENW010000178.1:0-12572 GCA_051880395.1 Lachnospiraceae bacterium
CAGACAGACAGACAGACAGACAGACAGACAGACAGACAGACAGACAGACAGACATTGATTAAACTCTTGCAGTATGTGTTTGGATATGCGGTGGTTAAACTTGACGAAATTGCAACGATTACACGTGGTGGCAATTTCCAAAAGAAAAATTTTGTAGAAAAGGGGAAACCATGTATCCATTATGGACAAATGTATACACATTTTGGCGTATATGCAGATAAAACCTTGACATATGTAAATGAAGAAATATTTGTAAAGTCCAAAATTGCAAAAAAGGGAGATATCATTATGGCTGTTACAAGTGAAAATGTTGAGGACGTTTGTTCTTGCACAGCGTGGTTGGGAGAAGAGGATATTGCAGTTAGTGGACATACAGCTATAATTAGTCATAATCAAAATGCAAAATTTTTATCATATTTTTTTCACTCAGCAATGTTCTCTGATCAGAAGAAACGATTAGCACATGGAACGAAAGTAATAGAGGTAACACCAAGTAGATTAGGTGATATAGATATTATGCTTCCGACATTAGAGGACCAGGAAAGAATTGTTTCTATTTTAGATAGATTTGATTCTTTATGTAACAGCATTGCAGTTGGTCTTCCGGCGGAAATCGAAGCAAGACAAAAGCAATACGAGTATTACAGAGACAAGTTATTAAGTTTTAAGCAAAAATAACAGGGAGGCGAGGCATGTGTCCTATTTTAATATCGTAGCAGAAACCAACGAGAATACCGTTGTTACGCAGTACGAGCCTGTAAAAAAACGCTCTGACGCGTATCAGAGTGAGGCGGAATTGGAAAAAGAGTTCATTCGTATGCTCACAGAGCAGGGATATGAATATTTACAGATTCATACCGAAGAAGATATGGTTTCAAATCTTCGTGCAAAACTGGAAGAATTAAATGATTATAAGTTCTCTGATACAGAGTGGGAGCGATTTTTTCAGGAGTGTATTGCGAATGGCAATGATGAGGTTGTAGAGAAAACCCGTAAGATTCAAGAGGACAATGTGCAAGTATTAAAGCGCGATGATCACATGTCCAAGAATATTACACTGATTGACCGCAAGAATATTCACAATAATAGGCTGCAGGTCATCAATCAGTATGTGGTAACGACAGAGCAGGGGGCAAGGCACGATAATCGGTATGATGTGACAGTTCTTGTAAACGGACTTCCTTTGGTTCACATTGAGCTTAAGCGAAGAGGGGTGCCGATCCGGGAGGCGTTCAATCAGATTAACCGATATGAGAGAGATTCCTTTAGCGCTGGATATGGATTGTTTGAGTATGTGCAGATTTATGTGATTTCCAATGGGACAAACACGAAGTATTACTCGAACAGTACCAGATATAATGCGATTAAGGATGCAGAGGCAGCTAAGACCAAGAAAGGAAAAACAAGCAACAGTTTTGAGTTTACTTCATTCTGGGCGGATGCGAGTAATCGTGTCATTCCGGATATAATCGATTTTACAAAGACCTTTTTTGCAAAGCATACGATTTTAAATATTTTGACAAAATACTGCGTATTTACATCTGAAAATATGCTGATGGTGATGCGACCATACCAGATTACTGCTACAGAGAGAATTCTTAACAGGATTGAGATTGCGCATAATTACAAAAAATATGGGGATATCGCTGCGGGTGGTTATGTATGGCATACAACGGGAAGTGGTAAGACACTTACTTCTTTTAAGACGGCCCGACTTGCATCGAATCTTCCGTTTATTGACAAGGTATTGTTTGTGGTAGATCGAAAGGACCTGGACTATCAGACGATGAAGGAATATGACCGGTTTGAAAAGGGGGCGGCGAATAGCAACTCTTCCACAGCTATATTAGAGAAACAGCTTCGGGATACCAAATCAAAAATCATTATTACGACCATTCAGAAGCTTTCTACGTTTATTAAGAAGAATGGAAAAGACCATCCAGTTTTTGACAAGGAAGTTGTTATCATTTTTGATGAGTGCCATCGTAGCCAGTTCGGAGATATGCATGCAGCCATTGTGGCAAGTTTCAAAAAATACTATATGTTTGGGTTTACCGGTACACCGATTTTTTCGGAAAATGCAGGTTCTGTCAAGAATCTGAAGTTTGCAACGACAGATCAGACCTTTGGAGACCAGCTTCATACATATACCATCGTGGATGCCATCAATGACAAGAATGTATTACCTTTCAGGGTGGAGTATCATCAGACGATGAAGGAAGAACCGGATATTGATGATGAGATGGTTCTTGATATTGACAGAAAAAAGGTATTTGAAAACCCGGAAAGAATTGCGAAAATCACGAGATATATCTTAGATCATTTTGATCAGAAGACATATCGGGGGGATAAAACATATTGGTATAATTCTTTGACGAATATTTCCGAAGTAGCATCTGCGAAAAGAGATAAAGTGAAGGAGATAAAAGAGAAGCAGAGACTTACTGGTTTTAATTCCATATTTGCTGTTTCTTCCGTAGAAATGGCAAAAGCATATTATGAAGAATTTCGTAGACAGATGAAGGAAAATCCGATGAAGGCGATAAAGATTGCAGTTATTTACAGTTACGGTGCGAATGAGGAAGAACAGGAAGATATTCTGGAAGAAGAAAATCCGGAAGATACATCCAGACTTAGCCAGACAGCCAGAGATTTCCTGGATGGGGCAATCAGGGATTATAATGACATGTTTCATACCAACTATGACACCTCATCGGATAAATTCCAGAACTACTATAAAGATGTTTCTCTTCGAATGAAGAATAAAGAATTGGACATGCTGATTGTAGTAAATATGTTTCTTACAGGCTTTGATGCGACAACACTGAATACATTATGGGTTGATAAGAATTTGAAGATGCATGGTCTGATTCAGGCATTTAGTCGGACAAATCGTATCTTAAACAGCGTAAAGACATTCGGTAATGTGGTTTGTTTCCGTAATCTTCAGAAACGAGTGGATGCAGCCATTTCGTTATTCGGAGACAAGAATGCGGGCGGTATCGTTCTGATGCAGAGCTTCAAGGATTATTATTATGGCTATGAATCGGTAGATGGAAAGCGGATGCCGGGCTATGTAGATATGATAGAAGATTTAATCACAAAATTTCCTCTCTCAGAACCACAAATTATTGGGGAACAGAAGCAGAAGGATTTTATCTCTTTGTTTGGTGCGATACTTCGCATGAGAAATCTGCTTGTAGCATTTGATGAATTTAAAGAAAAAGAAATCATCTCGGAAAGAGATTTACAGGACTATCTTGGTCGTTATCAGGATCTGAGAGATGAATGGAAACGCAGGAGAGAAAAGGGGGAGCTTTCCGACATTTCAGATGATGTAGTGTTTGAAGTAGAACTGATAAAGCAGGTAGAAATCAATATTGATTATATACTTATGCTTGTGAAAAAGTATCATGACACGCATTGTGAAGATAAAGAAGTCCTTATTACAATACGTAAGGCGATGGAAGCGAGCCCGGAACTTCGCAGTAAAAAGGAACTGATTGAGGCTTTTTTGAATGGTGTGAATGATGTAGATGATGTCATGGCAGAATGGCATGACTATGTTGTACAAGTGCGTGAAGAAGAGCTGGTTCTTATTATTAAAGAAGAAAAACTGAAACCGGATGAGACACGAAAATTTCTTGATCAGGCATTCCGAGAAGGCGAGGTTAAGACTGTAGGAACAGATATTGATAAGATTATGCCACCTGTGAGTCGTTTTGGAGGTGGCAACAGAGCAAACAAGAAGAAAACGGTAATTGCCAGATTAAAAGCATACTTTGATAAGTTTTACGGGGTCAGCGGAACAGTAAAGTTTACTGATAATAAAGGAGATGAGTCTACTGGAAAGATATGATAAAAAACAAGCGATAAAAAGAAAATATCTGATTACGAAAGAATTTTAAGTGTGGAAGAGAGGAATGGAAAATGGCAATTCGAGGAAAAAGTATAAATCTTTTTCTTATGGATGGGGAAGCGTCTGGAAGAATAAAATGTACACTTGCAAATTGGACAGGCATAGCATATAAGATTCCTAGAACGGAGTTGGATAAATGCAAAGAAAGAGAAGATTTGAAGCAGAGTGGAGTGTATTTTTTGTTTGGAAAGTCTGATGAAACAGGGAAGGATGTTGTGTATATAGGTCAGGCAGGTGCAAGAAAGAATGGCGAGGGGATTCTAAACCGCTTGCAGGAACATAGACGCAACCCGGAAAAAGATTATTGGACGGAGGCAATTGTATTTACAACATCTAATAATTCATTTGGACCAACAGAGATTAGTTATCTGGAAAATCGTTTTTGCAATCTTGCAATAAGTGCAAATCGATATGAGGTCAAAAACGGCAATGATCCAACGCCTGGCAACATAACAGAAGAAAAAGAGTGCGAGATGGAGGAATTTATTGATAATGCAAAAGTGATTATGGGAACATTAGGACATAAGGTTTTTGAATCATTAACAAAACCTGTGCAGGTTCAGAGTGAAGAATCTGCAAATGATGCCGATAATAACAAATTGTATTTAAAAAGAACAATTAAGTCAATTGGAACAGTTGAAGCAGTCGGAAGTCAGACGACTGAGGGATTTGTAGTCTTTGAAGGAAGTCATATTTCTCCGTCAGATGATGATACAATTCCTACCGTTATTAAAGAAAAACGTAAAAAGGCACAGGTTGACGTGGATGGAACTCTGAAAGAAAATATGTTGTTTACCAGCCCATCGTATGCGGCAATGTTTGTGATTGGAAAAAGTGCAAATGGGCTGACCAGCTGGAAAACAGAAGATGGAAAAACATTAAAGAGTTTGGAAAGTGAAGAATAAGAGCTGACGACAATATAACACGGAGGTGATTCATTCAAAATATAGTTGGGGGTTAGACTGTCAAACATGTCTCTAAAATGTCTACCATAATCCCCGAAAAATTACAGATAGGGTGGAATAATTGGAATATCCATACAAAATATACCATGTTAGAGACGAGTGAGACACAACATATAGTTGCACGCATAGAGTTTGAATAATGCACATGAGCCAAGAAATGCCGAATTTACGGCGTTTCTTGGCTTATTTTATGTTGAAATCATTGATACAGTACACTGTTTTTTTCTGTAAGGAAAAGAAAAACTGCAAATTACAAAGGAAGGAAAGTTAAACTTAAAAGAAAAATGTCGATACCTTTATAGAGAAGTTATTTTATGAAATCATTTGAAATACGAAGGAGAGAGCGTTATGAGAAAAGAAGGAAAGCTTATTTTGTGTACGGCATTATTGGGAGCATCTTTGACCCTTGGTACGGCAAAGATGCCAATTTATGCAGCTGAGCAAGTGGAACAGGAAGAGGCAGTGCAGCTGATTGCAGATCAAAGTGCAGAACAGGCAGAAAAGAATGGCTGGGTCAAGGAGAATGGAAAAACATATTACTATGTTTCAAATGTAAAGAAAACCGGTTGGCAGACGATCAAAGGAAAGAAATATTATTTTACTCCAAAAAAAGGGGAAATGCTGACAGGAAAACAAAAAATCGGAAAAGAAACATTTTACTTTGCATCAAACGGTCAGATGCAGACAGGTTGGAAGACGATCAAAGGAAAGAAATATTATTTTGATTCGAAAACGGGAAAGATGTTCGTTGGTAAGAAAAAAATTTCGAAGAGTACGTATTATTTTAATACAAACGGTCAGATGAAAACCGGCTGGGTAACGATCAAAGGGAAGAAATATTATTTTGCTGCTAAAACGGGGAAAATGACCATTGGCAAAGCAAAAGTTGGAAAGTATGCGTATTATTTTAATAAAAATGGTATTATGCAGAAATCGAAATGGCAGAGCGATGGAAAGAAAACCTATTATTGTAATAAAAACGGCAGATTGCAGAGCGGCTGGATGAAACTGAAAGGAAAACAGTATTATTTTTCGACATCCAATCATGTGTTGCAGACGGGGTTAAAAACAATCGAAGGAAAAAAATATTATTTTGAACCAACAAAAAAAGGAGAACTGCAGATCGGACATATTGTTGATACACCGAAAGGCAGCTTTTTTGCGGAACCTGGGGACGGAATCTGCGTAGAGTCGCAGGAAATCAAACTTGCAGTTGCGTTTGTAAAAAAATATACCGATAACAGCTGGTCGAATGATGTAAAATTAGCGAAATGTTTTGAGGCACTTTGGAAAAATTATTCTTATCAGCGTTTTTATGAGAATCCAACGGCGCAGAGTATGTCAGGCTATGCGACCTATATGCTGCAAAATGGAAGAGGAAACTGTTTCCGCTATGCAGCAAGCTTTGCCTGCATTGCAAAGGTATTAGGGTATGATTCGAGAGTTGCAGTTGGTAGTATTTCCAGCACGAGAGGCGGAATGACGCCACATGGCTGGGCGGAGATCAATGTCGGTGGAACCTGGTATATGTGTGATGCAAATATGCAGAAAAATAAGCCGGAGATCAATTCTTATATGCGAACAGAAGCAACTTATGCATATAGACACACCTGTGATGCGCGTTATACGCTGCATACGCAGAAAGGTGGGGTGTTCTGGCAATGATTTTCAGCTCACTGGAATTTGTATGTGTATTTTTACCGATTGTATTTTTGGTTTATTGTATGACACCTGGGATTCGATTGAAAAATGCATGGTTGATTGTGGCTAGTTTGATTTTTTACGCATACGGTGAGCCGGTTTATGTACTGCTGATGATTTTTAGTGCAGTGTTTAATTATGTATTTGCCAGGATGATTGCCGTTTTTTCACAGAAAAAATTGTTATTATGTCTGGATATCATGTTGAATCTTGGATTATTGGCATATTTTAAATATGCGGTATTTTTCTTAAAAACATGTCAGGAATGGTTTGGACTGACGGGCAGACTGCCGGATATCCGGCTGCCCGTCGGTATTTCCTTTTTTACGTTTCAGGCGTTATCTTATGTGATCGATGTTTACTATAAAAAAGTAGATGTCCAGAAAAGTTTTTGGAACGTGTTACTGTATATTTCTTTTTTTCCACAATTGATCGCAGGACCAATTGTAAAATACAGGGATATTTCGATTGCGCTGGAGCAAAGAAAAATGGAAGTAAACGAAGTATCGGATGGATTACGCCGTTTTATCTGCGGACTCGGGAAAAAAGTATTGATCGCAAATACAATGGGACAAGTTGTGGATGCGGTATTTCAGGCAGAAAAAAGTAATATCAATATGTTTCTCGCCTGGATTAGTGCGATTGCTTACATGCTGCAGATCTATTATGATTTCAGCGGATACAGTGATATGGCGATCGGTCTGGGAAAAATGTTTGGCTTTCAGTTTCAGGAAAATTTTTGTTATCCGTACGGAGCAAGTAGTATTAAGGAATTTTGGAGAAGATGGCATATCTCGCTCTCTACCTGGTTTAAGGAGTATTTGTATATTCCGCTAGGCGGAAACCGTAAGGGAAAAATTCGTACGGGTGTAAATAAACTGATCGTATTTTTCTGTACCGGACTCTGGCATGGGGCGAACTGGACATTTGTTCTATGGGGATTGTATCACGGTTTCTTTTCTGTTTTGGAAGAATTGATTCCGTTTTTTAAGAAAATTCCAAAACCGATCCGGTATTTGTATACGATACTAGTCGTCTGTATTGGATTTGTGATTTTCCGAGCAGATAATCTTTCACAGGCGGGATTTATGATTCAACAGATGTTTACGGGGACAAATTTTGACAGTCAGAGTATGAGCTTTGTTTATCAGCAGCTGACGCCGTGGTTTTTCGTGATGTTGGCAGTCGGAGTGATCGGTATGGCACCGATCAGGGGGGTGGTTACTCGAATTCAGACGATCGTTGGGGCACAGGTGCATTCTGATTCATGGGAAAAAAATGTGATAAATGCAGGATTGTCGATTGGAGCAGTGATTTTGCTGGCATGGTGCATCGTCCGTTTATCCGGAAGTACCTATAATCCATTTATTTATTTTCGATTTTAGTGGAGGAAACGAGCATGAAAAAGATGGGGAAGATCAGTTTTATCAGTATATGTCTGCTTGTCTGTACGCTGCCGTTTGCAGGGATGTTTGTGTGTCCGACCACAGCATCCACCGAAAACAGAACCTTAGCTGCTTTTCCGCAGATCAAAGAGAATGGAAGATGGAATACGGAATATATGCAGGAGCTTGGCAATTATTTTGAAGATCATTTTGCATTTCGAAAGGAACTGGTATCTGCGGATGCCGAGATACAAAGTCGTGTCTTTCAGGTATCGAATGTGGATACGGTAACGGTTGGAAAAGATGGCTGGTTATACTATACAGCGAGTGTGGACGATTATCTGGGACGAAATCAGATGACAAAGCGGGCGCGCTTTAATGCAGCACATAATATTTTCTTGATGCAGCAGTATGTGGAAAGTCAGGGAGCCAGATTTTTGTTTACGATCGCACCGAATAAAAATACATTGTATGGAGAACATATGCCGGATTACCTGCAGCATAAGGCGGATGATACGGATCAGATGGAGTTGTTTCAAAAAGAATTACAATCGCAGAAGGTGTCTTATGCGGATTTGTTTTCGGCCTTTCGGAATCAAAAGGAGATCTTGTATTTAAAAAGAGACTCCCATTGGAATCAAAAAGGCGCACTTTTGACGTATCAGACACTGATGGATTCGCTGAATCTAAAGCATGACACCTATGAAACCGTAAAAGCGATTCGCCTAAAAGAGGAATATGGCGATCTAAATAAAATGCTGTATCCGGTAACCGCTGAGCCGGAATGGAATTATTATTATCAGAAGGAACAGGAGTATTTTTACCAGACACAGACTGACAGCGTGGAAGATCCGTGGATCGTGACACAGGCAGTAAAAGAAACGAAGGCGAAAAAGAAAGCAGGAACCTTATTAATGTTTCGGGATTCCTTTGGAAATTCGCTCCTTCCGTTTCTGGCAAATGCTTTTTCAAAAGCCTGCTTTTCGAAAGCGGTTCCGGAAAATATCACTGAATATATGAAACAGGAGCATCCGGATGTGGTGATTCTGGAAAAGGTGGAGAGAAATGTAAAAAATTTTGCGACAATCGCGCCTCTGATGGAAGGACCGAGATGCCAGAAAAAAGGGTCGATCAAAACAGAGCAGACAACTACATCGTTACAGATTGAAGAAAGCGAGAATGATGTGAAATTTTGGAGCATTTCCGGAGTTTTGGATCAAACGATTGCAACGACGGATGCCAGGGTGTATGTGCGGATTTCAAATGAAAAGGAAAAGAAGATGTACGAGGCGAGTCTTGTTTCTACAAAAAACAGTGAGTATGGTTATCAATTATATCTTCTAAAAGATTCTGTGAAAGCAGGACAGAACAAAGTAGAAGTAATCATGGAAAATAAATCTGGAATGCAGGTCGTACAGTCTGCGCAGAAGACATTTGAAAATCCAAAACGGACAGAATAAAGGAAAGTGATGGTATGAAGAAAAAAACTCGAACGAGAATTATGGCTGCGGCAATTGCAGGGAGCGCCCTTTGTTTGATAGGATGTAGCCAGATACAGGTGTCCGGAACTATACGGTTGCCTGTGTTTGGAAAAAAGGAATTGACGCATCAGATTCGGATCCTGGACGGTCTGGTAGAGACCAGACTGGAAATACCAGAAAACATAACGGTGCAGCAGGCATTGCAGGAAGCGGAGATTTCACTGGAAAAAGGGGATGAAGTGACACCAGATCAAGAGACTGTATTAGAAAAAACAGATACACAGATTCAGATCAAAAGAAAAGCGGTTGTACAGATAGAAGAGGATAAAAAAGTACAAAAGATGACACTTGTCGGAGGAAAAGTCAAAGATGCTTTGACCAAGGCAGACATCACACTCGGAAAACATGACATCGTCAATCATGCATTAGAAGCATACCTGACGAATGATATGGAAATTCAGGTGACACATCGTTACGCGATCAAACTAGATGTAGACGGAATACATACAGAATTTTTGACAAAATCACATACAGTAAAACAGGTACTGAAAGAAAAGAAGATTCATCTTGGAAAAAAAGACCAGATGAATCACAAGTTAAAGGAAACGGTTTCTGACGGAATGAAGTTAGTGATTCGAAGAGTTTCTGTGAAACGAATTTCAGAATTTGAAGAACTTGCGTTTGAGACAGAAACAGAATATTCCGATCAGCTTTACGAGGGCCAATCCGAAAAGAAACAGGAAGGAACGAACGGAAAGAAAGAAATTATCTATGAAGTGACCTATGTGGACGGAGTAGAAAAAAAGCGTGAGGTTGCAGAAGAAAAAATTGTGACAGAGCCGGTCAATACGATAATTGTCAAAGGAACCAAAAAGAAACCAAAACCGGTCGCACAAAAGCAGCCGGCACAGTCTGCTCAACCTGCTGCTCCGGCAGGCCGGACAATTATATCAAAGCAGCAGATTTATGACTGCGATGGTTCTGGTCACGGGTATTATGTGATCACATGGTCGGATGGTACGGTGGAATATCAGGATTTTTAAGAGGAGATGAAAAAAGCTTTTGATAAGAAAAGATGTGTAGATTGGGAGCCCTAAAATAGGACTCCCAATCTACACATCATTCTTTGACAGGAATTTTTTTATCTGTATTTAGGATATGATTGATTAACCAGCCGAGTAAAAATTCCAATAGTTCATGTAAATTTTCTTCAGGAGCATGTTCCAGCTCATTTCGGTCGATGTCTTCTAATTTTCCAATAAATGCTTCGTGTGCACGCTTTTGTGCAGGAAGGTTTTTATAGTGAATCTGTTCCATATATTCTTCTTCATCTTGAAAGTGTTCTTTCGTATAAGCGGTAAGCTGTGCTAACAGATCCATAATTTTGTCATATCCAGTTGCTGGTTGGAAGGAACGAAGCAGTTCTTCTGTTTCCCCTATGATATGAAAGAGTTCTTCATGTTCGCGATCAATCAAGTCAATTCCTATGAGATATTCATCGGTAAATTCACACGGATTTTCTTTGAGCATCCATTTTTCCAGAGGAGGAAGTTTTCCGATCAAAATATCACTGCCAAGAATGTGACGGTAAAGCCATTTGGCAAGAAAAGTGACGAGATGATCTAAGACGTCTAACTGCTCTGGTTTCTCATCAATATTTTTTAAATCTAACATGAGAATCTGATCGCGGAAAAAAGCATGCTGCGAGCGTTGGAGAATTAATTCCGGATCACAGATCTTTTCCATGTAAGCTTCCTCATGAGAAAAATGCTGCTCAGCATACATGTCTAATTTTTCAAAAATGTTTTTTAAATCTTCATAATAATCATGCTGCTCATACTCTGTTAATAAAATGTGGGCGTCATTTAATAGTTGAAAAAGATATTTATGCTCTTCATCAAGTAGATCAATTCCAATTTTACAATCATCTGTAAATTCAAACATGATTTTTCATCCCCTCTTATTGTTTTTAGTAAAAAATACCTATTTTTATTATATCATATTAGAAAAAAAAGGCAATAAAAAACCGATTGAGGATTGCTTTTAAATAGAATAATTCCAAAATTCGTCCTGTTCCAAATCTTTTTTTACAACAGAGTGACTTGCGGAATCAATCTGTAATTCCTGACTTTTCACACTCACACGCATATTCTTTTCAATGGATTTGGTGATAAATGCATTGCCGCCAATGACCACATTTTCTCCGATGACGGTATCGCCACCCAAAACAGATGCACCGGAGTAGATCGTGACATTATCACAGATGGTCGGATGTCGTTTTTTACTGCGCAGTTTCTGTCCACCTCTGGTAGAGAGTGCGCCGAGCGTTACGCCCTGATATATTTTTACATGCTCACCGATTGTCGTGGTCTCACCGACAACAATACCGGTTCCATGATCAATGAAAAAGTATTTTCCGATCGTTGCACCCGGATGGATGTCGATTCCAGTCTTTCCATGCGCATACTCAGTCATGATACGCGGAATCACCGGCACATCCAGTAAATACAATTCATGTGCGATCCGATTGACCGTAATGGCATACAATCCCGGATAGGCAAAGATAATTTCGTCTTTGCTGCCTGCTGCTGGGTCCCCCTCAAATGCAGCATCCAGATCGGTATCGACATATTCCCGTACCTTTGGAATCTTTGATAAAAAAGTCAGAGTAATATCGGCTGCTTCATCGTGTAGTTCATGATGCGTTTTCGATTCATAACCCGGGCGATATTTCAATGCAATTGCTACCTGTCGTGTTAAACGATATGTCACATCTTCGATAATGGTAGCAATATGATTTTTTAAATTATAAATTTTATATACTTTATCTCGAAAATATCCCGGATACACGATCTGAAACAGTTTATCTACAATCCCACAGATACTATCATGGTTTGGTTGATTAAAATCACTAAAATAGTCAATAGCCCTTTGATTCTGATAATCATCTACGATGAGTTCTACAATTTGATCGACTTCTTTTTCTACTTCTTCTCTCATTTCTTTAATCTCCTTTGTTTTAATCCACTCGATTGTCAGCGAGCTGAAACAACTTTTTGTTATGCTTTATCATACCATCTTTTAAAAAAAAATTCAATTTATTTCCGATATTTTTTATAGG
>JBJENW010000179.1:0-2232 GCA_051880395.1 Lachnospiraceae bacterium
AGCCACCCCGCACCTTGCCTCCTGCCGGATACCGGAAACTGTTTATTGGAACCGAGTGGTTGAGATATTTTTCGTCAAAATGCTCAAAAAGTAGTGGAAAAGATAACGTAGTGGGAGGCCAATAAAGTGGAGCTCGCAAAGACTTACACCCATATAAAGAGAAAATATTCGGTTGAATGGCAACGCGATGAGAAAAGTAGAAAGTTTTGAAAAGACTGCAACCTTTTTTGGGGATAAAAAGTGTTATAGATAGAAAAAGAAAAATAAAGGAGGAGAAAAGTATGAAGAAGAAAAAATTTTATGGACTATGTGCGGCAGTTCTTTTGAGTGCGGCTCTTGTGGGATGTAGTGGTGATCAGAGATCGGATACCAGGACAGAGCAGGCAACGGTGGCGCAGGATTCGAAACAGACAGGTTTTGGGGATACGGATATGGAGGTTGCAGAAGTTGCGGAGGATGGAATTGCACTTGAAAATACGGAAAATGGAACAGAGAGCGAAGCAGGAGATACGGATGCAAAACTTTCGGAATCGGAAAGGGAGCAGAAATTAATTCGTACCGTTATTCTTCGGGCAGAGACGAAAAAGTTTGATACGTTACAGCAGACGCTGAAACAAAAAATAGAAGCCTGCAACGGATATATCGAAAGCTCTCAGCTCAATGGAAATAGGGAGGACGAGGGAAGCCGCAGCGCGAATTATACGATACGAATTCCGGAGAAACAGGCGGATGATTTTTTGAAAGCAGCCGAAGAGAATGCACATATTTTATATCGTGAGGAAAATACAACGGATGTCACACTCGATTATGTGGATACGAAAAGCCGGATAGAATCGCTGCGGATCGAACAGGAATCATTGCTCAAATTGTTAGAGAAGGCAACAAAACTTTCTGATATTTATTCGATACAGTCGGAGCTTACGGATGTTCGTTATCAGATCGAATCCTATGAATCCCAGCTGCGTACAATGGAGAATCAGGTGAACTATGTGACGATCGATCTGAGTATTTCGGAAGTAGAAAAAGAGACTCCGGTAACGGAACCAACTTATTGGGAAGAAGTAAAAGAACGGTTTCAGGGGGCTTTAGACGATACGGTACACATGCTGCGATCCTTTAGCTTGTGGCTGATCTCTGCGATTCCGTCTATTCTGTTTTTGGCAATCGTGATTTTCATCGGACGTCTTATCTGGAAAAAAATCCGGAAACATAGAAAGAAACGTCCGGCCAGACAGCCGCAGTATCCAAATCCGTCCTATCATCCAGCTGCGTCGAATATGCCACAGAATACAAATGGGAATCCAGTGGTGCCGAATATGCCGCAAAATCGAAATGTTGATTCGTCCGATATACAGGAAAGTGGAGAAAATGGTACGCGCATTTTGTAGATGACCAAAGGAAAAAGTTTTGGTAAAATATAGATAGAGACAAAAAATAACATGAAAGAAGGCTTGCGATATGAAACGAGAATTAGGAATTGCCAGATGTGGTCTGGCTTGTTGTTTATGTTCGGAAAATGAAACCTGTAATGGTTGCTATTCGGATAGCTGCCACGACAAGGAATGGTGTGAAAATCGGAAATGTTCGATGGAAAAAGGTGTGCATTCCTGCTATGAATGTAAAGAAGAATGTAAAAAAGGATTGCTGAATAAAGTAAAGCCATATGGGTTTACCTTGTTTGCAAAGAAGTATGGTGTCGAGCATTTGTTGGATTGTCTGGAACGAAATGAGGAAAACGGTGTGGTATATCACCGTGAGGGAATCAATGGAGATTATGACGAGTTTCGGACGGTAGAAGAATTGATGGAGTTTATCGAAACAGGAAAACGTAGGATAAATAACTTTTGAAACAGAAATCCAAGTTACTGTTCACACTGTGTTTATGCTTTATATGAGCGTAAGTGTTGCAACCACTATTTTGTTGGCCACCCGAAACGGTATCGACTCCACCAATCTTTGAAAAAGAGTGACGCGAAAAATATCTCAACCGGGGGATTCCTATGCGGACGTTTCCGAAATTTGGCTGGGTGCGCAAGGCGGGGGCGGTTGTTTCCAGAAAGGCTAGACAGAAATGAAGTCGAGTTTGGGTGGGCGAATCTTCGATGCTTTATTTTTGCAGTTTTCCGAATGTCGTACAAACTGCACGCAGGTGTATGTGGGAGAAAGACTCAAAAGCAGACTCTTTCTCCCACATACACCTGCGCACAGTTTGTACGCCTCTCGGCAAAACAG
>JBJENW010000180.1:0-2229 GCA_051880395.1 Lachnospiraceae bacterium
AATCCGGCAATTGCTCCTTTTGCTGCGCTGTTCTTAAAGTTCTTCGGATTATCCGGCTGCGGAGGAATTCCCGTCTCATCGAGCATTTCCATATAAGTCTTACCTACAATAACTTCCGCAACAGACGGATAGTTTTCCACCACGGACTTTAATGTGCTGTATGCTCTTCCCGCATCCCGATCTGTGACAGATATTGTCAGAAGGTTCGTATTTTCCGCAACACTGGCCTGAATATTTCCGGTAACAGCCCCCGTTCCCATATCTTTTGCAACTTTTCGTTTCAGCACCCCACTGGTCAGGATATAGGGAAATGTTTTTGCCATCTGTTCTGCGGCAGAATTGTCAAAAAATGTTGCTGTTCCGCTGTCTTCCAGGCTCTGCTGCTCCTGCTGTATATTAATCGTAAAGGTTGCAGATGCCGTGTACTGCGGTGTGTACTGTAATCTTGCCCTAGCGTAAAACAGCCCTGCTCCAAGAATACAAAAAATCAATACCCACGCCCACATCCGCCTGAAGATCCTGAAATAGTCTTTCAAAATCTCTGTGATGTCAATCAACTCTATCTGCTTTTGCTGATCTTTTTGCCCTTGCTTGTTCTCATTTTCCTGATTACTCATCTTCTACTCCTCTTCGTTTCCAGATGACTCTTTTTGCTCTGTCTCTTCTCTATCTCGATAGTAAGACTGATATTTGCCGTATTTTCCATATTTTCCATATTTCCCATACCGATAATATTTTCCATAACCATATTTTCCGTAGCCGTAACCATATCCATAGCCGTAACCATATCCATAACCGGAGCTAATCACTGCATTTCCGGAAAAGACATCATTGAAAACACAGCCTGCCAAACCTTTTCCGTAGCTATTCAGCATGTCAATGGTATCATTGATATACGGCACTTTCGTAAAATTCTGTTTTACGACAAGAAGTGAAAAATCAGCGATCCTTACCAGCACCTCTGCATCCGCACGACCTTTCGATGCCGGTCCGTCTATAATAATAAAATCCATCTGTTTTTTCATTTCTCCAATAAATGCTTCAAATCTTTTTGATCCAAGGAATTCCGTTGACCGTGTATACGGCTTGTTGTTTACAAGAAGATACAAAGAAGACCCCTCTCGTTGGAAGACCTTACTTTTCAGATTCATATCTTCCTTATTCTCCCAGGTAAGGCCTGCTCCCTGCGGAACATTTTCTCCCAGAACCTCTGCAAGCTCGCTCTTTCTTAAATCACCTTCTATCAGAAGAACCTTCTTACCCCTCTGCGCCATTGCTAACGCAAGGTTTGCCGCGACAATAGTTTTTCCTTCTTTTTTCGCCGCACTGGTGACAAGAAGCACCTTACTCATATCTTTACTGCTGTAATACAGCAATTTTGTGCGCATCTTCTTAACCGTCTCAACAAAGCCAAAGCTGACCGCCGGCTCTGTGATTAAGATTTTCTTTTTCTGGCGTTTCAGCCGCGACCGGAAATTCCTGTATGCAGGCTCATGCTCCAGTACGCCAAAGATGGTTGTATCCAGTTTTTCCGTCACTTCATCTTCTGACTTTACACTGTCTTTCATATAAGAAATAAATCCGAGCAGACAGATCATGACAAGAGCTCCCGCAAGGAAACCTTTCTTCATAACGTTTTTGCCTCGAAATGCGGTATCCGCCACAGACGGAAAATTGGGATCCTCAAAAACCTCCAGAACAACCTCTCCCAGGACATTTTTCGATACTTCCTGGTAATTATCCAACATATTCTTTAACAGTTTAAAGGAAATCTCCGGAGAACTGCTTGTCACAGACACGGTCAACAGATTTGTTTCCGGCACCACTTCGATATTCACAGTTCCGGGAAACGAATCCATTCCCAGATTCTCTGCTACTTTCTTTTTCAGAATCTGACTGTCCATCACAGACCGAAATGTATCTGTGAGCTTCTGCGTCTTACTCTCATTTGCATACGCACCCATACTGCTTCCTCTTGCAGATACTACAAACGTAGTTCTGGATGTATAAGTTGGATGATACATAACAGAAGCACCAATATACGATAAAAGTGACACCGATATGGCAATACAAATAATGACCCACCAGTTTTTCATCACATCGCGGACAATATTATAGATATTTTCCATTTGCTTTTTTTGCAATTCGTTTTCCATAATTATAAACCTTTCTTTTCCCCGAATTGTTGGCAAAATACATTATTCAACCACTACGACCAGACGGCTTTTT
>JBJENW010000181.1:0-2225 GCA_051880395.1 Lachnospiraceae bacterium
TTTCCGTCCGCGAAACTTTTTCCGGAACCGCTGCATCAGCTCCGCCGTTTTTCGGAACGTCCGGCTTCGTCTTCTTCGATTCGTCTCGATTGTGCGGCGTCCACGTCTTCTTATCTGAATCGTAGCGACAAAAATCCACGTCTTTCAATTGCCTTATTCTCCGCCCGACGGGACGAGCGATCAGCGCTCCGTTTTCAGATGAAAACTCCCAAGTCTGATGAATAAAACCGCCTCTCGGCGGTAACCCTGCGCCTTTAACCGGGAGCTCCAACTTCGAATTAAGATCAAGATTGAAATCAAAACGATTCTCCTCGTATCGACAAAACCGATCCAGATTCCAGGCTTCAGCCTTTCCTTCACGTTCTTTGAGTTCGTCCAAATCCAGCTCGGCAAACTGATACCATTTCCCGACGTCATAAGCTGCAGGCACGTAGTTCACTCTTATCAGAGCCCAAAAATCATCGCACGCGACGACGTCCATGCTCGGCTCATACAGGGGTTCATCATAGGGCGCGACGTGGCGCAAAATGATTTCAGAACCGCTTCCCGATTTTTTGAGAACGCTGAAAACCATTCCATAAATAAATCTCGTTTTGACGGGAGACTTCACTAAAGAATATTCTTTCCCTTGAAATCTCCAAGACTTCACCAATTCCACATCCTTACCGTAGTCCTCTGTCGGCTGAGCGATTCCATCGAAACTGCCCAGAAGCACCGCAGAAAGAAAAGCTAAAACATAAATAATTTTTTTGACCATAATCTATTACTCCGTCGTCGCATATACCGTTATTTTCACGTCAAGCGAAGCGCCCTCGTATTTTACGGCACTTCCCGCAGGCATATTTTCATGATAAGAAGCGATGCAGATTCAAAAACTCCACGAGTATCGGGCGAACGTTTTTTTCTCGATTATTTCCCCGATTTCCGGACGACCTTTGAACCACAGGTAGTAGCGGTCGTCGTCTTCGATGCAGACGTTCGGAAATCCGAATTCCCGCCCGTCCTCGCCTTTCCAAATAATCGGACAGGAAATCGTCCTGTAAAGCACCGAAAGCGCCCAAGCAGGGCTTTGTTTCATGCTCCGGAATTCCTCTGGCAAAAAACCATGAGGCGTGATTTTAGCTTTTTCGGAACGAATCTGCGTCAAAACCGTTTCTTTCTCGACGCCATCCACGCTCCACGTCCGATCCCGATGAAGGTAGCCGGAAAACTTCTCGAGAATTTCGTTGTCCGGAAGATTCTTCAATTTCTCCAACGCCTCCGGATTTAATCGCATTTTCAGAAATTCGATTTTCCTTCTGTCCAGGTCCGATTTTTCCACGAATGATTGTTCTGTTAAAGGCGAAGAATCTCTTTTCTCAGAACCTGTCATGAGAAAATAACATCCCATCGCGACAAGAATTGCCAACAAGCTAAAAACAATAACTTTTTTCATAAACTTTCCTCTTATTCAGAAAGCGTTTCAAAGACATCTAAATCCGACGAGTTTTTTACGGCAAGAAACGTTCCATCGTCTCTGAAAAATCCAGCCAATGAATCATTTTCGTAAGCAGATAATTCGGAAAACTTGGACGTACCATAAGAAGGATCGTAATATTTCCCCCCAATTTTGCAAATCCAATGTCCATTGAACTGGAAAGGAGAATGAGGATTCCCCTGCGCCAAAACATCCCCTACCGGAGAAACCTTTTGAGGTAGTGGAGTTTTGCGAATAACCACGTCTAAAATGTGGGTATAATTTTGTTTAAAAATTGAAGAAAGCCACCTCAGTTCGGTATAAGTGCAATCCTTTTCGACAGAACACTCATCCAGGCTAAAGCTCCAATTTCCGACCATAACAGACTCTGGAGTGGGAAATCCAGATTGATCGCAAAAATCAGGCATCGCTCGCTTTGAAAAAATGCTTATTCGCTCTGCTTCAATTCCTTGCAACCTTACCAAGTCTCTAAAAAGACCGCTCCATGCCTGACAATTTCCATCCCCATTTTCACACATCAACAAAGGAGTTGTATCTGATTTTTGATATGCATTCTCAAATTTCCAATAACTTAATTGCTTATCATCCGATTTTCGGCGAACATCTAAGTCCGTAAATTCTTCGTAAATCGCATCGACGATTTCAACTTCATTGGATAATCCTTTCGCATTTTTGCAACCAAGCCAGAACAGCGTTTCCTGGCGCAGGGAGGTCAGCGGCTCGCCGCGCGTGAAATAGATTTCGTGGA
>JBJENW010000182.1:0-2218 GCA_051880395.1 Lachnospiraceae bacterium
TCAAACCGGTTAGGCTTTCGGCGAAGTGTTACGATAAGCACTTCGCCATTTTTATTTTGATGGAAAACAAACTGAATTTGAACTTCATCTGTCTGGAATATTTAACAAGCTGTGAATCCTGTGCATGCATCCTGAACAAGATAAATGTAAAGATTAGCGGGGACACGGTAATCCGCCTGTTGACCAGGCGGTACGCTGCACAACCCGTATCAGAATGCGGGAATACGGTCGGCATTGACGACTTTGCTTTTAAAAAACGTCATACGTATGGCACGATTATCGTGGATGAGGCGACACATGAGCCGGTCGCTGTCCTTAACGGACGAAATGGCGTATCACTGAAGGAATGGCTTAGACAGAATAAGCATGTAACCGCAGTGACCCGTGACCGCGCATCCGCCTATGCAAAAGCGGTTGAGGAAGTCCTCCCTGACTGTATGCAGATAGCTGACCGTTTCCATCTCCACCAGAACCTGATGGACGCAGTGCACAAAATCCTTGGCAGGGAGATTCCCGCCACAACAGCTGTCCCTATAGAAGGTGAAGCCCTTGCGCAGAACGCACCCTTGCCGGAAAGCACCAATACAGTACCCGAGTCTGCCTTCGAACCGGATGAAGGTAAAAAAAATCTCAACCATTGTGGATAACCTTACCGAATCTGAGGTGAAAAGGCTGGAACTTATCCGCAAAATCCAGAAACTGCGCCAGGAAGGCAATTCTATCAGTGAAATTGCCAGAATTACCAGTAAAAACCGGAAAACTGTAAAAAAGTATCTGGAGGGGGAGCCATACAACCTCTGCCGGAGCAATAGGCAGGGTTCCCTAGAAGGATTTAAGGATTTTATTGTCAAGGCGATCCAGAGGGGGATGACGCAGTCAGCCATAGCAAGGGAGCTTAGAGGGATAGGGTATACAGGCACAGTAACAAACGCGAGACAGTATATATGTTCCGCGGCCAGCATAATATAATTTGTCAATAGAACCTTTTCTCGGAATGAGTACCGATGGCTTGTCATAAGCAAAGCGATCAACATAAGCCATAATACCACCAGAACCATAAACAGGAACATTTCCCTCGCCAAAGGCTTTATAGTCACTGCCATTTTTAATTTTAAGAATAGGTTGAAGTTCTTTATATTCAACTCCATTAGGACAGTATTCTTGAATCAGCTCATCCAGTCTGCTCATTCCTTGTCACCGCCATTTCCAAGAATCTTTTTCACTTCTTTATCAAAATCGGAAGTAATTTTCTGCGTTCTATTAAAAGCCTCATATTCTGCGACGGCTTTTTCTTTTGCCATTTTCCCTGAAATTTTTCCTTTATCATGCAGTATGTCATATCTGCGAAAGGCCAAAAACTCATTGATACTGGCGGCAAATTCCTCCATCGTAAATGTGTTTTCTCGCTCAATCAAATCTTCGATATAATCAAAATATCCTGTTACTGCTCGTTCAAGCTGACGAATTTGCTTTTCTTCCAGATAGTTTTTAGCAATGCCGACATCGGATTTTAGAATTCGCCCATCGGGAGCGTTTTTCCATGTGGTAAGTCCCATATGTTCTTTGTTTCTGTCTGCTTTGGTATAAACAATTTCCACCGCAGTCTGTCCCACAATGGCATAGTGAAATTTATTCTGTACCATTGCATAAAAATCTTGGGTCAGCTGTGCATCTTTATCATAGTCAATACTGCATTCCGCAAAAATATCGGTAATCTGCTGCCAAATACGGCGTTCACTGGCACGAATCGAGCGAACTCTTTCCAGCAATTCACGGAAGTAATCCTTGCCAAAAGCCGTTTTTCCTTGCTTTAAGCGTTCATCATCCATAGCAAAGCCTTTGATTATATATTCTTTCAGGATGCTTGTTGCCCAGATTCTGAACTGTGTTGCCTTGCGGGAATTGACACGATAGCCTACGGAAATAATAGCGTCCAAATTATAAAAATTCTGTTCTCTTTTTACATGGCGAGTGCCTTCTTGCTGAACTATTTCCATTTTGGAAATAGTTGAATCTTTCAGCAACTCTCCGTCAGCATAAATATTAGATAAGTGCTTGGAAATAGCAGGCACATCCACATCAAATAATTCCGCCATAGATTTTTGTGTCAGCCAAATAGTTTCATCCTTTATCAAGGCATTTACAGATACATCTTCTTCGGCAGATTTGTACATCAAAAATTCAAACTGTTTGTCCATTATCCCACCTCGATTTCTGC
>JBJENW010000183.1:0-2205 GCA_051880395.1 Lachnospiraceae bacterium
TATACTAGCAAAAAAAGGAAAGGATGCCCACACCATGTTACAGAAACTCCGAAAAAAATTGACCCTGTCTTATACGATCAGCACCGGTTTGATCTTAACCGCCATCCTCGTTGTACTCGCTTTTATGATCACACGGTTTAGCAGCCTGCAGCAGGAATCCCTGTTTAACAGCCAGTTTCTGACCCTGACAAACCGCCTACAATATGATACCGCCATCAGTCAAAACTGGTTATCCACGATGGAGACAGAAAATCATCTGATTATCCACATTTGTGAAAATGATATTCCACTTTTGTACACAGGTGCCCTGCATACTTCCACCGATCGCGAGATCCTGCTTTCCAAAGCAGAACAGGCCGCACAAAAACAATCGATCGATCTGCATACCAGACCGATTTCTACCTCCATGCACAGCACGGATTTATTTACGATCAAAGGAAAACACCACGATACCTACCGTGGTTCTGCACTGGTTCTTTCCACTTCAACCGGGTACCTGTCTCTCATTTTATTACAGGATATCACACACCAAAAGCTTCAGCACCGCCTTCAGATCGTCCTTTTTGCACTCGCTGATATAATTGGAATCGGATTACTTGCCATTGTAAGCTGGTTTTTTGTGGGCCGTTCTCTCGTTCCGATTCAAGAAAATGAAAAGCGTCAGAATGCCTTTATTGCTGCTGCCTCCCACGAATTACGCTCGCCGCTTGCTGTCATTTATACAACCGCAGATGCGATCAAAGGGGAAACGCAAAACGATACCCATTTTATCCAGACGATCAAAAACGAGTGTACGCGTATGTCCCGCCTGGTGCAGGATCTGCTTCTTTTGGCATCCTCCAAAACCAAAACCATCACACTGCAAAAAGAAACGCTGGACTTAGATACCCTGCTTTTAAATACCTACGAGCGCTATGAACCGCTCTGCAAACAGAGACAATTCCACCTTACACTGGATCTGCCCGATGACTGCCTGCCAAATATCCGAAGTGACGGTGCCCGCATCACCCAGATTTTATCCATTTTTCTTGATAATGGCATGACCTATGCCCCAAAAGGCAGCACGCTTACCATCCAGGCACAAGTGGAAAAACATCATCTGCGGTTTTCTGTCATTGATCACGGATGCGGTATCCCAGATGCCGAAAAAGACCGCGTGTTTGAAAATTTTTACCGTTCCGATTCCTCTCATAATGCAAAATCACACTTTGGACTAGGTTTAAGCGTCGCACTAGAACTTTCCAGTCAATTGGGCGGAAAAGTGGCACTCACGGACACACCGGGCGGCGGATGCACGTTTTCCTTACTTTTACCGAAAAAAATAGAACCAGAAAAAGGAGACACTCGATCATGAATGAGACCAAACAAAAAATTTTAGACTATGCCATAGATACCATTCAGACAAAAGGCATGAAAACGCTGACATTAGAGGCGATCACCAAAAACTGCCATATCAGCCGCAGCACTTTTTATCAATATTTTACTTCAAAAAAAGCATTGATCGAAGAAATTCGCGCACTGCATACGGATTTAAATACAAACACGACAAAAGAGGAGATTTTGCTCGCCGCAAATAAAGCCTTTTCCAAACACCCTTATCAGGATATCAATTTAGAAACCATTGCAGAAGCTGTAGACATGAAACGAAGCTCTATTTACCGCTACTTTCCCACAAAAGACAGTCTGTTTGAAGAGAGTTTAAAAATGGAATTAGAAAACCGGCGTGCTTACTATCAGACACAGGATCTCCTTTCCCTTGATTTCAAAGACGCCTTAAATGTATTTTTTGATTATCTCTCCGATTTCCGAAAAAATAATTATAAGATGCTGACCTTTTACCAGTCGCTTGCCTATGCACAGCACAGTCCAGCCGTACAGCAGGCACTGGATGCCCTGTGGAAAAATACCGAAGACATTTTAGAAAAGATTTTACTTCACGCAAGAGAAACCGGCGTATTACGACAAGACTTTTCCGCCAGGCATTACGCCCAAATTCTCTTATCCTATATCGGAGGTTCCGCAATTTTTTCTTTTGAAAATTTCGATCTATTAAAAGAAATGTTTTTAAACTTAATCTACCATGAGTTGAAACCTTCCCAAAACTGACCTGCACAATGCGGTCGCACCAATTTCTGATTTGTCAAGCAAATCACTACGTTACTGACTCCACTACTTTTTGGGGAGTTTGACGAAAAATATCTCAAC
>JBJENW010000184.1:0-2202 GCA_051880395.1 Lachnospiraceae bacterium
TCCTTTCTTACATATTAGGTTGATAGATGTTTGGGCTGACGCAACAAAACATACATTTTGTTGCGTCATTTTTCTATCTTAGCATACCCTTATTTTTCAGTTTCAGTCTATTGTTTTTTATCAGAAAATCTCAAGCAATGCATCAAAATTCATTAAAATAACGAAGAACCCAGGAAGGCAATGTCTTCCCGGGTTCTCCGTTTTTCTTAATCTTCGTAATGTCCTCTACACGAAATTATTTTGATATTCTGTAATTCATCTATTACATAGACCAGCCTGTTTGCATCATCTATCCGTCTAGAATACTCCGGTCTATGTTTCAACTTTTCTGGTTTTCCGATTCCTTCTAACGCACCATTTCTCCTTATATCATCCAGCAAAACATTAATCTTCTTGAGTGTCTTTCTGTCTTGCAGCTGCCAATAGATATAGTCTTGAAAACCTTTCGCTGTAAAAGTAAAATCATTCATTCTCATTCTTCTCCAAGAAATCTATCATTTTTTGTGACGGTTTCCAATCCTCATTTTCCATTTTTTTCATTTCATCCATTGTCAATGTGATTGTATTTCCATCCTTCAGCTGTTGCATACTATCATCTAACTTCTTCAAATACTCTGCGTTTCGTTTTGCCTTCTGCAATTCGTTGTATTCTGTTTCAGATATAACAACAACATTTTTATTCTCTTTTCGAGCCACGATCACCGGTTCTCCATTATAAGCAATGTCAAAATATTTCTTAATATTAGCTCTCAGTTCCATCTGCTTTGTTGCAATCATTTCGCACCCCTTTCCGTACGAAATTCCGTACGCTTTTTTGTACTTTTATTATACTATAGTATCTATCAAAATACAAGTGATCAGTCAGTTTTTCGATAGCATACTTTACAGCAAAACAGAAATTTGGTACAGTATTCTAAAAGACTAAGTTTTTGAAAGGAAGTGATTCCATGCCAGCATCCCAGTCGCAGCCACAAACACTTACACTCGACCAATATGAATCGCTCCCGGAAGACATGCGAACGGAGGTTTTTGACGGCGTTCCTTGTGCTATGGCATCCCCGTCAAGAATACATCAGACCATCTCCATGGAGCTTTCTACAACTCTAAATTTATATTTAAAGAAGAAAAACGGACCCTGCCGCGTCTTTTCTGCACCGTTTGATGTAAAATTATGCGATGCACCTCTTACCATTGTTCAACCGGATCTGATGATCATCTGTGACACAGACAAACTTGATGAACAACGCTGCAACGGCGCTCCGGATTTTGTTATTGAAATTGTGTCTCCCTCAAATCCGTCCGATGATTATATTCGCAAATTATACTATTACAAAAAGTATGGCGTGCGCGAATATTGGATCGTGGATCCTCGCCGTAAAACGATAACCGTCAACTATTTCGATGCGGATCTGCTCAACATCCAGTATTCTTTTGATTCTGCCATACGCGTGAATATTTATGAGGATCTGTTTATCGATTTTTCTGAAATTGCATCCTTGCTGAATGTGTAAGAATTTTCCCTCTTTTCAGTGAATGCTTTACAGAAAGCACTGCAACAGTTCTGATATACTGTCACAGTGCTTTTTATTTTACAACTGCTTTTGTTTTTTAACTTTTCTTTGTCCACCGTTTTACGCATCCATCGCAGTCTCGTCCAGCAGAAATTCTTCGATTCCCACATACAAGATTCCTTTTTCGTCATGCCATGGAATAATATCATCTTTTACCACCACAATTTTCTTAAAGGAATCCTCTACTCGATTGAGCGAATTTGTTTCCTGTCTCCGTTTTTCTTCCTCGTCTATGTTGAATGCTGACTGAATATAATAGCGTTTGCTCCCTTTATTTGCCACAAAATCTATTTCCAACTGGGTTCGCACTTTTTTTCCGTTCTGATCCGTATGATTGTATTCTACCATTCCAACATCTACATCAAATTCGCGCACCAGCAATTCAGTGACATCCTCCCCCACCTATAGAGGTGGGGGCTTCCTTTCGCCAAAAGCGAACAGTCGGTTCTCGTTCGATGACACCACTGTGCCAAGCATAAGCGAGCTATCCCCGTGTGCCCCACGGTTTTTATATATGGTTCTATCTATGCAGGCTGTGCATTTACAAGACGCATGCCCTCATTTCTGATATTGATCGCTGCATTGGTATCCCTGTCATGGTGCGTACCGCATTCCGGACAGGTCCATGCAC
>JBJENW010000185.1:0-2198 GCA_051880395.1 Lachnospiraceae bacterium
ATCATGACTGTTTCGGATGACACAATCCCACTCATCAATGATGATGACGAAAGGATGATTGGTCTTTTGATAAATTTCCATTAACACATAACTGATATTGTCCTGAAAATCAAGCTCATCTCCAAAGGTTTTTTTTAAATCTTTATAAATATATTCCACGATCTTCTCTACAATATTATCCTTATAGAAGTCCCAAAATGAGGATATATCCAGATGAATCACATTATACTTGTTCATATACTTCTTAAAATCACTACTTTCCGCAATCTTGGTATCCTCAAAGAGCTTCGTGGAATCGCAGCCAAGGCTGTAATATGCATCAATCATTCCTGCTGCATGGGATTTGCCAAAACGTCTGGCATGACTTAGTGCGATGCAGTTTTTCGGAGTTCCAACGGCTTCATTCAAGTATTCCAATAATCCCGTTTTATCTATATAAATTTTATAATTTCTATCTTTTGTAAAACTTTCATTACTTGGATTAAAATATATGCCCATACCTTTTACCTCCAACTTAACATTCGCTATACAAACTACCATTAGTATAGCGGATTCAGCGTTAATTTACAATCATTTTCCGATTCATTGATTATTACTGGATTTTCTGCCTGTTTCCGAAAAAACATTTGCCAACCGCAACCAATCTCTGTATAATAGCAGTGTTTGTATCAATTCTTGATTAATCAAAAATACCAATTCCGGTATTCTGCGGAGCAGCTCGCTCCAGAAACTCACAAAGATTTTATAATTGGCATACCGTTCTGTTCGTGTTATACTGAAAGAAGCAACAAAGCTGTCGCTGTGCGTATGACATGACAGAGCGGAGAAAAGGAGGTTTTGCCATGTCAGAAAACACAATCGTACCAGCAAATCGAAAACACAAAGACAGACTGTTCTGCTATATATTCGGTCACGAAGAAAATAAGGAATATCTGCTGTCGCTGTACAATGCACTTAATCATTCAAACTACGAAAACCCGGATGAACTGGAGATCACGACATTAGAAGATGCCATCTACATGAGCATGAAAAATGACATGTCGTTTCTCATTTCGGATTACATGAATCTGTTTGAGCACCAGAGTACCATCAACCCGAACATGCCCTTGCGCGGATTCCTGTATTTCGCCAGATTATACGAGGCATATCTGTCGAAGCACCGAATCAACATTTACAGCCATAAGCAGATAAAGATTCCAACACCGCAGTATTTCGTTTTCTATAACGGAGAAGAAAATGCACCGGAGAGAAAGGAATACTGGCTGTCAGATGCATTTCTAAAACAGGACAGTTCGAAGAAATTTGAGTGGACAGCGACGATGCTGAATATCAATGCAGGACATAACAAAAAACTGATGCAGCAATGTCAGGCATTGGAAGAATATGCAGGTTTCATAGAAAATGTACGAACGCTGCAGAATGTATATCAGGATATGGACAAGGCAGTGGACGAAGCCGTAAAACGTGCAGAACACGGCACGTGTCTGGGAGCGTTTTTCAGAAAGAATCGAGCGGAGGTGAGCCATATGGTATTAACAGAATTCGATGAGGAAGCATTTGCAAAGACTATGCGGGAAGAAGGAATCGAAGAAAGCGAAGAAAAAAAGATAATCAAGCAAGTCTGCCAAAACATGCTAAAAGGAAGAAGTATTTCGGATATGGCCGATTTTCTGGGAGAAGATGAAACAGAAATCGCCAGAATCTACGAGATTGCAAAAGAGCAGCTGTTAAAAGCATACCGTTCGGATAGGAAAACAGACCCGACAGGGTAGCGTCTTCTCTGTCGGGTCTGTTTTGTTCCACATTTTTTCGGCAGCAAACTTTGTAGTTACATCATCCATTCCTCAATGACACAGGTATGATGCTTCTTCTCTTCCCCTTCTGCATCATAGTTAATCCCAACCAAAAGAATCTTATCACCATATCCTGACAATGCTCCCTGATATCTCTTTTCCTTAATCTGCCGAATGGCGGTATCTGCGGACTGATTGTATTTCAGTTCCACCACCATCGCCGGTCTCCATCCTGCATTGGCTCTTGGTTTGAATATAAAGTCTGCATACCCTTTGCCAGCCGGGTGCTCACGGATGATGTCATAATAAGCCGGGGCAGTAAAATATGCCATCGTAAGAACACAGCTTAGGGAATTCTCATCATTGTAGGTTAAGACTGACGTATAGGTCTCGTGTGCCAGTTCA
>JBJENW010000186.1:0-2197 GCA_051880395.1 Lachnospiraceae bacterium
GTTGGACAACCGGTGCATCCTGTCCGCCCGGAAAAGAATCCGTTTTTGATTCTTAGCCGGGCGAACAGGATGTGCCGGTTGTCCAACCTCCAAAAAACAGCAAAAATAAAGCATCGCAGAACTGCCCGTCGTGAACTTACTTCATTTCTGTCAAGCCACTCTGTAAGATGCCACCCGTGTTCTGCGCCTGCCCGAATCCCAGAAACTGTGTATTGGAAACGGTAGGCTGAGATCTGTTTCGCCCAACCACCCCCTAAGAGTGGTGGAGCCGATACCGTTTCGGGAGGCCAACAAAGTAGAACCCGCACACTTACGCCCATATAAAGCGTAAATAAAGTGTGAACAGTAACAAACATTTCGTTCAAAAAAGTGTTGTAAAAGTGGAAAAGTTCGTTCAAAAAAGTGTTATAAAAGTGGAAAAATTCGTTCAAAAAAATGTTACTAATTGCATTGATAACATTCAAAAAAATGTATATACTAGAGAATGAAGAATACAAAACATCGGAAACAGGAATGGAGTGATGCAGTTGAACAGAACGATTATGAAGGATTTAGTTTTATGGAAAAATAAAAAAAATCGTAAGCCGCTTGTTTTGCAGGGAGCAAGGCAGGTTGGAAAAACATGGATCATGAAAGAATTTGGCAGGCAGAATTACAAATATGTAGCGTATGTGAATATGGACCACAATTTGCATATGCAGGAATCTTTTTCCAAGGATTTTGATGTGCAGCGAATCTTGGAGGATATTGGAATTGAAACACATACTAAAATTATTGCGGGAGAAACCCTTATTATTTTAGATGAAGTGCAGGAAATTCCACTTGCATTAACCAGCTTGAAATATTTTTGTGAAAATGCGCCCCAGTATCATATTATTGCGGCAGGTTCTTTGCTCGGAGTTGCATTGCATAAAGGGATCTCGTATCCGGTAGGAAAAGTCAATCTGCTTACGATGTATCCGCTATCCTATAAGGAATTTTTAGAAGCGATCGGAGAAGAAGAACTTGCGGAATATATTGGTCAGGCAGATAGTGATAAGCAGCTTACGTTTCGAGAAAAATATATTTCCTGTTTGAAGAAATATTATTATATAGGCGGCATGCCGGAAGCAGTGATGACATATATACAGGAAAAGGATTATGATGAGGTGCGGGAGGTCCAAAAGACGATCTTACATCTTTATGAAAGTGATTTTAGCAAACATATGGAAAGTAAAACAGAGTTAGAGCGGACACGTATGGTGTGGAATTCGATTCCAATGCAGTTGGCAAAAGAAAATAAGAAATTCTTTTTTGGACAGATAAAAAAAGGCGCGAGATCAGCGGAGTTTGAGGTGGCAATCCAATGGCTGATCGATTGTGGATTAGTCTACAAGGTTTATTGTGTGGAAAAACCAGGCATGCCGTTAAAAGCTTACACAGATTTTTCCTCTTATAAATTATTTCTGTTGGATGTCGGTCTTTTGGGGGCGATGGCGGAGCTTGATGCCGAGAGTCTGCTGGAGGGAAATCGTATTTTTGTGGAATTTAAAGGGGCGTTGGCAGAGCAATATGTGCATCAGCAAATTGTAAGCACAACGCAGTATACACCATATTATTATTCCAATGTGAAATCGCGCAATGAGATTGACTTTTTACTCCAGGTTAAGTCAAATGTGATTCCAATTGAGGTAAAAGCGGAGGAAAATCTGAGATCAAAAAGTTTAAAAGCCTTTGTAGATAAATTTGAACCGGCTTATGCGATTCGCATTTCCATGCGCGATTACCGAGAACAGGACTGGTTGACCAACATACCGTTATGGAGCGTATCCGGGGATGAATGTTTTGAGGGAGAACTGTAATAGTCACACGAAAAAGAGCTGTTCACACCATGTTTACGCTTTATATGGGCGTAAGTCTTTGCGGGTTCTACTTTATTGGTCCCCCACTACGTTATCTTTTCCACTACTTCTTAGGCATTTTAATGAAAAATATCTCAACCATAGGGATATCCCTATGCGGACGTTTCCGGTATCCAGCAGGAGGCAAGGTGCGGGGTGGCTGAAGCAAAAGTGGCTAGGCAGAAATGAAGTCGAGTTTAGGATGGGCGGATTTGCGATGCTTTATTTTTACTGTCTTTCGAAGGTCGGACAGTCTGCACGAATGTGTACGCCAGAGCAAGACTCAAAAGCGGATTCTTTCTCTGGCGTACACATCC
>JBJENW010000187.1:0-2185 GCA_051880395.1 Lachnospiraceae bacterium
ATATAAGTGGCTGGCATATATCGCCAAGTATCCGTAATCTCCGAATTTTTGATTTTAACCAAATTCAAAAATTCAAATTCAAGGAGATTACGACAATGACAAAACTTACATTAGAACAACAGGAATTATTATTTGCGAACGACTGCAAGCTCATCAATCTGCGGTATGAATATCATGGTTATACCGGCACGGAAAAATGGGCTATTGTTACCGAACTGGCGGAAGAAGAATTGTGGGTTAAATACCCTGATGTTATCCGTCGGTACACACCGTTCATTCTGCTTTCTATGGCTCAGGGCGAAGTGATAACGGAGTATCAGAACTACGAAGCAAGAGAGAGAATGAGAAGGCTTCTTTTCGGACACGCATTTGACATCAATGACGGAGAATTTGAAGTACATCATCCGGAATTGGCAGTCGATACAGACCCAGTAGAAGAAATTATGCTGAAAGACAATATAAAGCGACTTAGGGAGGTTTTGTGTTACTTAAGCGAAACACAGAAACGCAGAGTTTTTAAGTATTTCTTCTACAACAAAACACTTGAAAAAATCGCAGATGAAGAAGGAGTCGATTTTACTTCTGTAAGGGAATCGGTAAACAGTGCAATAAAAAAGTTAAGAAAGTTTTTCTAAAACACCCCCCAAAAACGCTCTCCCATTTCAAACAAGTGAAGGGGTTAATTCTAATCCGGATATGAATTACCTCAGAATAATCGAAAGTGAGGATTTACATATGAAAGAAAAAGAATTTAAGAATGTCAGCTGGGGCGATATTTATTACTGCGACTTGGGGGTTACAAACGGCAGTGTGCAATCGGGAATGAGACCGGTTCTTGTAGTTCAAACCAATCGCTTAAATGAAAGCAGTCCTACGGTCGTTGTTGCCGCTATAACGGCAGTTAAAAAGAAAACGGCAATGAATACTCATATCGAGCTAAACACGGATTGTGGCTTAAAAGAGCCGTCAATGGTAATGCTTGAGCAGCTACGCACCGTGGACAAAGCCACAGAGCTTGATAATTTTGTCGGAAGGATTACCGACGCAGATAAAATCAGTGAAATCAAGCGAGGATTGAAATTTGCAGTCGGTATTCCCGTTAAACCCAAGACAGAGCGTAAAGGCATTGTACTAAGTCTTTGCCCTCGTTGCAGAAGCGAGTTTCAGTCTATCCCTGAAAACATTGTAAAAAGACTTGACCCTTTTCAGGCAGATAAAGAGATGTGCGATAAATGTCAGGTCGGATACGGCTATGACTATATGATTTTCAAAAAGCACCATCATCACGCTAAGGGAGGTATTAAAAATGTTTGAAGATAAGATAGAAGCAATGAACAAACAGTCTAACGCTGCTGATGATAATTCCGGCTTTGAGAAAAGGGTTTATACCGTAGAAGAAATAATGGATATTCTCAGCATTGGAAAGAACACCGCTTATGCTCTCGTTAACTCAGGCGTTTTCCATTTTGTAAAGGTCGGCGGACATTACAGAATTTCCAAAAAGAGCTTTGACCGATGGCTTGATAATATGGAGAGCGAAAGCTCCGGTTGTCAAGTATGCGATTAAGCCAATCGCATAATTAACAAAAACTCCGATTTTAAGTACCATATAGCCAAGTCGCTTGGCTATATGGTAGTCAGAGTGGCAAATTAGAAATCGGAGGTAAACGGTAATGCGAAAGAAAATTGAAAAGAGCGATACTCGACTTCCTAATACATTCAGGCAGACTGAACCTGATATACGAGCATACACGGTAGATGATATACAGCACATCTTGAAAGTGAGCAAAACTACCGTCTATGAGCTGCTTAAAAGCAAGAAATTCCATAGCGTTCGTGTCGGAGGTCAGTATCGAATATCCAAAAAGAGCTTTGAAAATTGGCTCAATGGTGAGGAAGGAGGTTCTGAAGATGGCATTTGTTAATATGTTCAACGACCGAGTGGAACAATTCAATCTCAGAGAAGAAAATGAACGCTTGGCAGAATTGTTCAGCGATGAAAAGCTTCAGGAAGAAGCACAGTGGCAAGCCTATTCCGTAAAGGAAATATCCCGGTTGTTTTCCATCTCCGAAGAAGAAGCACTGAAACTGATGAATTGCGGCTTATTCAAAACATACCGAGTTGGCAACGAATACAGAGCTTCAAAGAAAAGCGTTGAAGAAAACAAGAAAATCGTCAAGGCGG
>JBJENW010000188.1:0-2184 GCA_051880395.1 Lachnospiraceae bacterium
GTAGGAATCCCCCGGTTGAGATATTTTTCGGCAAAGTGCCCAAAAAGTGGTGGTCACGAAAATGCAGTGGGGGACCAATGAAGCAGAAACTGCAAAGACTTACGCTCATATAAAGCGTAAGTGCGTGTACAGACAACAATAAATTTTTTATACCTCTTTTGATATGTTCCCAACGGAGATACAAATTACCTATTTGACACTTTCTCAAAAATATCCTATACTGATAATATCAATCCGAAAAGAGGTGGAAGCATGAGAATGTAATTTTCTTTTGATCACATGTATTTTTAGGCAGTCTTTCGACTGTTTTATCGTGTTGCCAAAAGCAAATTCCATTTTCATCACCTCTTTTTTGTATATATTGAAAACTTTCAGATATCATACACTTTTTTCCGACTATGAAAAAGGTCTTTCCGTGATGATCGTTTTGGAATATACCATGAAGCTATTTGGCAACAAGTAGTTTCTTTTTTATGCATAAAATCACTGAAAGGAGAAAACGATATGTCACAAATTGTTGTAAATGATTTAACTTTTTCTTATGAAGGAAGTTTTGACAATATTTTCGAACATGTTTCTTTTTCCATTGATACCGATTGGAAATTGGGCTTTCTGGGACGAAATGGAAAGGGAAAAACGACCTTTTTAAATCTGCTTCTCGGAAACTTATTCTATACCGGCTCTATTACAACTTCCGTTGTATTTGATTATTTTCCGTACTCTGTTTCGGATATCCAGGCACAATTACCAGCTGCTGAGTTTCTTGATAATTTAAAGGATCACTGTGAACTCTGGCGTGTCATTTGTGAACTGGAAGAATTAAAGGAATCGGCCGATCTTTTATACCGACCATTTCAATCACTTAGTCTGGGCGAACGCACCAAAGTTTTATTAGCTGTTCTGTTCTCTGGGGAAAGTGACGATTTCTTACTAATTGATGAGCCAACCAATCACCTGGATTTTGAAGCCAGAGAAACCGTAAAACAATATTTATCTACGAAGAAGGGGTTTTTGCTTGTATCTCATGATCGTGATTTATTAGATGCCTGCATTGATCATGTTCTGGTTTTAAATCGTCAGACCATTGAGGTTCAGAGTGGGAATTTTTCCAGTTGGTGGGAAAATAAAAAACGAAAAGACCTGTATGCCGAAGCCGAAAATGAAAAATATTTAAAAGAGATCGACAAACTACGACAGACAGCGGCGCGTTCTTCCCGGTGGGCTGCCAAAAATGAAAAAACAAAAATTGGTTTTGATCCGATCAAAGAGCATGACCGCTCCATTGCAACAAGAGCATACATTGGCGCCAAAACAAAGAAAATGCAAAACAGAGTAAAGAATACAGAAAAACGGATTCAGCGTGAAATTCAACAAAAAGAAGGTCTTCTCGTTGATCTGGAACCACTTGTAGATTTGAAGGTGATGCCGCTTGTGCATCATAAGAGAATTCTGATCAATGCAAGAGATTACTCTTTAAAATATACCGATGCAGATCATTCTTTGTTGGAAAACCTTACCTTTTCACTTGCTCAAGGGGAACGTGTAACACTTCACGGGAAAAACGGTTGCGGAAAATCCACCCTTATCAAAATGATCCTAGAAAAAGCAGGTGTATCAAAAAATCGCCTGCCTGTCATAGAAAACGGCACATGCGAAGTTGCATCCGGACTTTCTGTTTCCTATATGAGTCAGGATACTTCTATGTTAAAAGGCTCTATTTCAGATTTTTGTTTCCAACATAAGTTAGATCAGAGTTTATTCTGTTCCATACTCCGGCAGCTCGATTTGGATCGTGTGCAGTTTTCCAAGGACCTTTCAAATTATTCTGAAGGGCAGAAAAAGAAGGTGCTGCTCGCTGCCAGTCTGCTAACTCCTGCGCATTTATATATCTGGGATGAGCCACTTAACTATGTAGATATTTTTTCACGCATACAGATTGAAGATCTTATATTGAAGTATCAGCCTACGATGCTATTTGTGGAACACGACATCAAATTTTGTAAAAAAATAGCCACAAAAACAATCGATCTGTAATCCTACCGCCATGAAAGCTTATATGATTTTTCAACAAATAAATTTCTATTTGTTCTATTAATTCCTATGCGGACGTTTCCGGGATTCGGCGGGGGGATTCGCACTGGGGATGGCTGGTTCAAAAGTGGCTAGACAGAAATGAAGTCGAGT
>JBJENW010000189.1:0-2180 GCA_051880395.1 Lachnospiraceae bacterium
GGTGGTCGCGAAAATGCAGTGGGAGACCAATAAAGTAGAAACTGCAAAGACTTACGCTCATATAAAGCGTAAAAAATATGTATGAACAGTAAGAGTAGGTGGAAAATTATGACGAATCAGGGAAAAATATTGACCATATTCGCGGTGCGTGTTAAAATGAAAAAAGAATGATAAAAAAATAACGAAGTCGGTGCAAGACACCGATGCATTCGCAAAAACAGAAAAGGATGAGTGAATATGGATTTAAAAAAAATGTATGCAGACAAACTTGTGTCAGCAGAAGAAGCAGCAAAAACCGTAAAATCTGGTGATTGGGTAGATTATGGCTGGGCTGTTACGACTCCGGTTGCAGTTGATGCAGCGATCGCAAAGAGATTACCGGAATTGACTGATGTGAAATTCCGTGGTGGTATTTTGATGTGGGAGCCGGAAATTTTCCAGATCGAAAATCCGGCAGAACATATGTGCTGGAATTCCTGGCATATGGGCGGTATTGAGCGAAAAGCGGTAAAACAGGGCTTTTCTTACTATGCGCCGATTCGTTATTCTGAATTACCGAGATATTATAGAGATATGCCGGAAAACGAAGTTCCGGATGTTGCTGTTTTCCAGGTAGCTCCGATGGACAAACATGGATACTTCAGCTTTGGACCAAGTGCCTCTCATGCAATGGCTTGTTGTGAACGCGCAAAAGTAATCATCGTGGAAGTAAATGAAAACATGCCGCGTTGTTTAGGCGGCGCTGAAGCAGCAATTCCGATTTCTATGGTAGACATGATCGTAGAAGGAGATAATCCGACTATTGCTGAAATGGGTGGCGGCGGAGAACCGTCAGAAGTAGATGAGACCGTTGCAAAATTGATCGTAAACGAGATTCCGGACGGTGCTTGTCTGCAGCTTGGTATTGGTGGTATGCCAAATGCGGTTGGTTCTTTGATCGCAAAATCCGATCTGAAAGATCTGGGTGTACATACGGAAATGTATGTGGATGCATTTGTAGATATTGCAAAAGCCGGTAAGATCACAGGAGCAAGAAAAAATATTGACCGTTTCCGTCAGACCTATGCATTTGGTGCCGGTACAAAGAAGATGTACGATTACTTGGATGATAACCCAGAGTGTATGAGTGCAGCTGTTAGCTATACAAATGATATTCGTTCTATTTCGGCATTGGATAACTTTATTTCCATCAACAATACCGTAGACCTTGACTTGTACGGACAGATTAATGCAGAGTCCGCAGGTATCAAAAATATCAGTGGTGCCGGTGGACAGTTAGACTTCGTATTAGGTGCATATTTGTCAAAAGGTGGAAAGAGCTTTATTTGCTGTTCTTCTACCTTTAAGACAAAGAGCGGTGAGTTACAGTCCAGAATCAAACCAACATTGGATCCGGGTTCCATCGTAACAGATACACGTGCAAACGTACACTATCTGGTAACAGAATATGGTATGGTAAATCTGAAAGGATTATCCACCTGGCAGAAATGTGAGAAGATCATCTCTGTGGCACATCCGGACTTCCGCGATGAACTGATCAAAGAAGCAGAGAAGATGAATATCTGGAGAAGAAGCAACAAATAAAATTTTTTCGTAGAATTTCTATTTGTCTTTTGGTTCTTTGACGGACGTTTCCGGGATTCGGCGGGGCGATACGCACTGGGGGCGACTGGTTCCAAAGTGGCTAGACAGAAATGAAGTCGAGTTCGGACGGGCAAAATGGCGATGCTTTATATTTGCCGTCTTCCGTATGTCGGACAGTCTGCACGGATTTGTACGCCAGAGTAAGACTCAAAATCGGATTCTTTCTCTGGCGTACAAATCCGCACAGCCTTTCCGCCTTACGGCAAGACAGCAAAGGCATCGTCATTTTACCCGTCCGAGCTCACTAACATTTCTGTCAAAGCCACTTTGGAACCAGCCGCCCCAGTGCGTATCGCCCCGCCGAATCCCGGAAACTGTGTATTGGAACCGAAAGACTATGAATTTGCTATATTTGATACATGTTTCAATATCTGAAATAAAAATGTATGTTATACTTTTTTCTAGCAAATATTTTTGCATAAATGATAAAATTTGTATGCTGTAAAAAGTTTTATCAAATATATTTTTATAATTGAATACTTCTGAAATTTCGGCTTAAATAGTAGATTTTATTTGTCGGGAAAACCACAATTTCA
>JBJENW010000190.1:0-12089 GCA_051880395.1 Lachnospiraceae bacterium
GACCTAACGAAAAACTATTTAAAATTTTGTCTTAAATCATAGGACCATTATAAACATAAGTGATCACCGAACCATTAAAACTGCATAAGAGGTACGCATGCGTGACTTGGTTCAAAAGGAAAGTACTAAATCCAGGGCTTGAAAGTATGCTCAGGCTCTGGATTTTTGAGCCCTGGACTTAGAACTTTCCTAAGTCATTATATAAAAAAAGAAATTATTCCTTCTAATTCAGTTGACAAAAGTGGTGCCAAAAGTTCCAATATTAAAAATAAAATTTTTAATGCGATTTATTTGCTTGCGCCCAGCTACATCTATTTGAGACGCTTACGCCTTTTAGAAAGAAAAATAAAATGCTACGCTCTATTTTTTTATTGTTTAAAAATCGAAATGATATATTTTTTGTGAGAATCACAGATAAATACCGGATATATAACGGATATATAACTTAATAGGAAAATTTGAAAATGTAGAATATCGGTATAGAAATTATACATGAGATAGAAATAAACGCTATGCAGCATAATTTTTCTTTTAAGCAGAAATTAGACTGCTTTAAGAAATAATAATTGTTTACGGAGACATAATCTCTTTGGACGAGATGATACCGACAGTGTTATTTTCGACGAAAACTGGCACAAACTAAATCCATAGAACAAAACGAGGAATTAGCCCAGTGGCTTTCTGCAAATATAAAACTGCTGGAATCTTCTCTTTTTTTAACAAAAAGCGAGGGAGCCTCGCTCCACAACTGATTAACCAATTATTTTGCGATACTCCCGACAATTCACTTGAAACTGACTATTATTGTGGCGTATTCCTTTATTTCTTAGGTTTACCTAACCTTGAAGTCTACGTATTTCACCTGTTATACCATCTCCCTCATAGCAAAATACTGCCTCCCAATCACTCCATTTTGTAATAGAATAATCCTCAGCATGTATTTCTTTTTCGGCATCTACCAGCCAAACAAGCTTCATCCCAGTCTTACCTAAGAAAGTATCCAGAATATCTTTCCGAACAACAACACTGTTAATCTTCTGAGTCAGATCCGTATCAAAAGCAGCTAGTGTTCCGTTGGAATCATAGTAAAACCCATCTGCTTCCATTTGCCTCAAATTCATTATTTCAATGAGCCAGGCACACGGCAAACTTCTAGAAATAGCAGTCTCTTTTGTTGCATCGTATTCTTCTTCCCACAACAAATCTGTTGTAGCATGAAGAATCTTACCGATTTCCTTTTCAATTTCTCGTTTTCTGATTTTCTCTTTAAATTGAATCTCTGGGACTTCGAGATCTTTCTCGTCTTCACCATCCACAAACACTTCCCACTCTTTTTCTTCAACCAAACTACAATATTTACGCAATAAGCCTTCTATCGGGGAAAAATCAGGGATTTTTATTGTTTCATACTCGCCGGTTTTAATCTGAGCGTCCACCCAGGCATATACATCCAGTTCCCGACAACTTGGTGACCAGGGATATTCTCTATTAAAAATAGAATATGTTTCATGGTGGGATGCAATACTGTTCGTAATAACCGATCGTCCATTCTTAGCACATTGTGAGAGCTCGTCTGCCTGCTCCGGGCTAACAAAATAAGCATATAACCAGGTCCATACCAGCAGTTTTTCTATATTTAGATCTTTACGTCCCGTATCACAGTATTTTGTCAAGCATACCCACTTTGTCCCGTTATGATCGGTTAGAATTAATGTATCCTTCAATTCATCAAAAAACACACCCTTTGTCTCAAGCCAAATCTTCTGTGCATCCGCTGTCGAAATATCAGCGGTTTTGTTTTCCTCTTTTCCTTTCTCTGAAAATTCATCCAGTACATCAAATTTCGGAGCAGAATCGCAAACCATAAAACTTTGATTCAGCGTTGGATCAAAGTCTCTAACATAGGGATCCCATGCTCCCTTAAATTGAATATCTTCTTTCGCTGGATAGTTCCAACGATCAACCATCTTGCAATGATCAGAAATGCGGGCCAGCATATTATACATGGTAATCCACTGATACTTTTTTCCAATTCTTTCAATCTTTATGGACTGATGCCTATCGTAGCTGCCGCAATTCCGATCATGCTCTCCAAAATATTCTTCGGAGAAACCAAGTTCCTTTTGGATATAGTAGACAGCGTAATTGAACATTTTCTTGTCATCCACATCAAAACTGTGAAGAGCACTCTGGAAAACATAGCGGCCAAAATCTCCATACATTCCCATACCCTCAAAACGCATGGAATCCATCAGCCAAAACATCGCTCCGTTATAATCTTTTTCCAAATAGTGTTGATCTTCTATCTCTGGAATAGGATCGGAATTGTACGGAGGCACAATTTTCTCTCGATCTATCACACCGCTATATTCCGGATTCTCATAAAGAAACCGCTCAATAATCAGTCGTGCATAGTCTCTAAGCAGGATATCAGGATATACTTTTTCCTGTTCAAAGACCACATGATAAACATACTCTGCCAATAACTGAAAGTCCCCACCATCCGTCCGTTTACAGCAAGCACCAAACACGATTCCATACAGGCGCTGAATTATATAAGGGTCATTTACATTTTTAAATTTCTCAAGAATAATCTGGCATAACTTAAAATTCTCTTTCAAAATCTCTATCATAGCTTTTGATGTATAATCTCTCAACCAGCGATTTGATGAAGACAAAACCCATCCAAACAGAGTCAAGAGCAGTTCCATCTGCTTTTCATTTGTTGCTTCGAGTTTTTCTCCCTTATCATACATCTGAACAAGCTGTACTATTCTATCAGAATCATCCCTTGTTAGCTTGTTTATATAAATTGTCCAGAGGAAATCTCTCGTATTCAGTTTATAACCGTTGAGAAAGCGGTGAAGAAAATCCGCATTAAGTGGATGAGAACTCTTCACGCTGTTTCCAATCAGCATCGGCCACAAATCATCTGGGCCGCAGGGATACTTTTTCAGCAAACCATTCAATTGCTCTGTCGGAATATACCGGATATCTCGCCATTGGAAGGAATCGATATATCTTGAGAAAACCCGTCGTTTATCATCAGGTTTTTTCAGAGAATCAATTATGTCAATGCACTCTTCACCATATTTTGCTGCATATAGTGCGCAGGTATTTACGAACAGATCCATGTTCCAGGGATTACCTAGTCCCCCATTCTGTATTCCCAAGGTTTTCTCGGACAGATATTTACGAACTTCATCCTTCGTTCGGTATTTTTCCATAATTGCTTTTGCACAGTAGTAATCGTTCATCTGATCAAAAGCAAAATACAATGTTTCCACTCCTTCAAAGATGGAATCATGCAGAATATGTTCTCTTGCAAGATGGCGTACAAAAGGTACCGGGTGCAGCCCATATTCCTCCCAAAAATCCAGCCGCACTAAATCCTTTTGTGAAATAGACTTTTCATCATGTGACACCAACCATTCTGCAATTTCCGTAATTAAGGGACTCAGAATATTATCATCCTCTGTATACCCCTTTTGCCTCAATTCCACTTCGAGAGTCCGGTAAATATTACCATTGGCATGTTCAATCAATCGATCGTACAGTGTGGGTAAACTAACATCTTCACCGTCGTATGTTTTGCAATACAAGGTGAGGAAAAGCGGATTTGACATTTCATAGCCGAAATATTCTAACGGAGTAAACGGGATGTTGTAGTGGTTCAGAAACTCTCTTATTGCCGAGATACTGTTATCTTCAAATCCTCTATGAAGCATGGCTATAACGTCTCCCTGTCTATCCATAATAGAATCTGGCAAAATCAACTTTTGGTATTCCGTTCGATAGGAGAGTATCAGTTTAACCATAGGTGACTGTTTGATCTTATCTATAATAGATGGCAAGCCTAATTTCCATAATTTTCTATTCCATGTCTCGTTAAGGGCATCTATGAAAACCGGTACAACGCAGTTATCTCTTTCACCAATAGCTTCCAAAATATCAATTAGATCCTCAAAGCTGTAGTCCAGTCTCAAATTTTTCATGATCTGTTCATGGATCGGAGCATCAGTAAAATAGATGCCTGCCACTAATAATAGTCCTTTTCGCTCCTCATTAAGAAGGCCCTGTGTCTTCGTGGCCAGTAATTGTGACTTGCCAGTTCCGGCTCTACCGTAAATAGTAAGTATATCTCCATGGAGCAACTGACTTTCTCTTTCAGAGATTGCAATCCTATCTGGCAGCTCCATCAGCGTATCCATGTCACGGATTTGCCTCCCCAAATCTTGAAATTCTTTTAGTGCTTCCTCTCGCTCTTTCCGCTCTTTTTCGCTGTCATTGGAAATCAGGTACTTTTCATTCCTCTTCGCCTCCAGCCTTTTTCGTTCTTCCATAAAATTATCCAGATAGGTTACAACAGACATTTTTACCGAACTACTCCACTCGATAGAATGACACAACGTTTCAACATCCACATCAGGAAGTGATGACGCAGTTTCTTCCAGCTTCCTTAAATAATCTTTATTGTTGCTTCGGTTTTTCAACTCGCTTATCTCATTAAGCAGATATGCTTTCTTCGCATTAAGATATTCCACAGCCCTTCGGTCATGAATAAACAAGGAAAGCTCATCCCAAAACACCGTCTTAACATTGAAGTCACGATTATAGCGTTCTCCAAGTTCATCCAACATGTGGTTTGTATGTGTTACAAACCATCCCTGTTGAATCGAGTGATTTCCAAAATAGTATAGACCAAGGTAAGGATATTTGTTCCTTATAAGATCGAGAATAGCTGTATCCGTAATAAGTTGAACATCAATATTTGCTTTTTTTAAACTCTCTACAGCATTTGTATACCCATTCGCTGTAGATGTAATAGGTTTATTGCAAAAAAGATATACGAGATTAACGATTCCTTCCTTACCTGTATAGTATTCTACTGTTTTCTCTGCGGAATGCTTTATCTGTCCATAATTCACATCCTGATCAAAATATTTCGCCTGGAAACCAATCCAACGGTTGTTCGTTTCATCATAGACAGGCTCTGTCTCCAGTCCATAGTTGTTCGGATTCGCATGGATATACCTGAACCTCCTATTCCCGGAGAGATTCTCATTGGTGAATAACTGACGGCACAAATCTTCAAACTTAAACCGAATCCCGCGTGCATCAAGATTATATGTAGCAAAGCTTTCCCAGTTTATTTGCATTTCAATCCCCTCGTATAATAAGCCTTTATCCTGGATATTGAGTTTTGGCTTATTCTTTTTAGTGATATAGAGAAGTCATACACCCAATGGTTCATCTTCATCCTCTATACAGTTTACCAGCTATCTGTTGCGGATTTGGTGCTTCCATTCCAGAACCATTCGATCTACCATCGTTATTTTCATTATACCATAGCTCCCATTATCTTTAAAGTTCCGGCACACCATTTGGAAGAACATGTACCTGATTTTCGAAGGAAACCCGAAGTTCCAGCCACAAGACCCTGTTCCTGATTCATAGTTCCAGCCACAAGACCATGGTTCATCCTTTAAAAAGCCAGTGGTCTTGTTAACAGTCAATTAACCAATAACCGTATCCTGGATTCTGGATTCTGGATGTAAAGTAGGATTTCTTCCTCTTTACTAAAGTGAAAGCTCCGACGAAGTTTCCACTATCCGCTATCTGAATGTGAAACACTTTCGGTGACGGTCGTTTCGAAAAACAATAGACTACTCCCGCAAGGTACCGCATATGCCAACAACTTAACGCGGTAGTTGGTTACGGATTTTACACGAGTGACTCGTTTCTTTTGCCAATATGGGCATAGGATACTCCTGCTTCGGCAGCGGCATGTTCTTCCAATTGTGACTGCAGATTGTAAATTTTCATTTGGCAGATAACAATAGGTTGCTCTATCAATCCGCCCCGAAGAGGCATCAGATATAGTGGCCATGAATTCTTCTGGAATATGCGAATTTTTGCGACTGAAAATTCACTTGCTAGACAACAATAGATTTGCTCTATCAATTCGCCCCGAAGGGGCATCGGATGTGGTGGCTGCGAATTCTTCTGGGCTATGCGAATTCATTGCGGTTGAAATTCATCCTAAGACGCGTATACGAATCTATTTTTATGATAGAAAATATCACCTTTTAAAATATAATTCCGTAAACTTAAAAAAGCCGGAATCTCTTGCTGTGAAAGGGAATCTCGATCCTTTTTCTGTATCCGGCTACTTTATATATTCTCTTTTTTTTCTTCGGGCTTCCCTTTAAAAAACATGCGGAACGAACACCTAATCTGCTTTTTACGCATACACGAACAAATAAATACCCTTATAGAGAAAATAGAACCATACTACTTATTTTCGTTGTACGCCAAATAAACCTGTCAGATTTGGCAGGTAAAATGGCAAAATTCGATTCTTTTTATTTTTTTATCAACTGACTTTTTCTACTGTTTCCGGATTGGCATATTCCATCCAATTTGGTCCGTAGGTTTCAAGAAGAAACTGTTTTTCTTCTTCCCAGCTTTCTTCTGCTTCCTTTTGCAGTTCATGATCGGCCCATTCCGGATCTTCCCATGCCGGATTTGCTTCTTCATATGCTCTAGTTCCGGAATCTGCCTGAACTGCCTGCATGACATCAAATCGATCTAAAGGTACCGGCTGATCCTTCCACGGAAGCGGTTCTGCAATTTTTAGAAGTTCTCTCACGGTAAAGGTTCTTCCTGTCGACAGAGTCATTTCCTTGAGATATTCATATTCCTCAAAGTTAAGTGGCTTTTTCCCGCAGCTTTCAAAGTATTCATATAATAGCATTTCATTTACCTGAAAAGGGTCCATACTCGGCAGCTCATAATAATCCTTCAAAGAGACCGGGAGCCCGTTCCTATCATTGATTTGGGCAGAGTGGATCAGAAAGTCGATATTTCGGATAGTTAGTGCGTTTTCACCTTGTTTGATTCCTTCTGTAATTTCATTCCGGATCATCTTTGCAGCGTCTTCGTTGACTAAGTTTGCACACAGATTCTCCACCGTATCTCCTATTCTCCCCTTCATTTCCTGTTCTGACACAGCAAAATAGGTGATATTTTCATAACTTTGAGTCATCTCATTCCAATAATGTTCGTTATAATATAGCGTTCCCTTTAAGTTTTCCAGTAGTTCTGCCCTGGTCATAGTGTTTTTGTAGGAAGTCCCTACTCCTTTTTTACGAAGGGAACGAACGAGCAACCCGACTGCTTTTTGCTTTTTCCCTTTCGTAATCAGAGCACATTTCGGATCAGCGGTCGTGTAGATGATGCGAATCAATTCTTCGATTTCATTTGCAGTATATACTCTGGAACGATATTTCTGCCTTTTTAACTGATTTTTCATTAGCTTTGGCATCTGTATTGCCATATATTCAAAGTCTTTTTCCCTCAGTGTTTTATGAATCAGTCCCTTTGGAAACATCGGAATCTTATTCCCTGTTGCATCCAGTTTCCACTGAAAAGACCCATCGAGTTTTGGTTCAATCAAAAAGAAATGTTTCTGCGCATTTCTGAGAATATCATACTCTGCTCCGCTTGCGAAATCATTTTTCAATACAGTCTGCTGATATGCATAGTTGTCACAATCCATTCGGTTCCATTTTGTGTATAAATGTGCTTTAATATAAAGTTCACACTCTTCTACACTATGCATACAGGCAAATAGGCAGACTTCACCCCAAACATTTGAGCCATTATTCGCCTTTACCATACGAAGAAATGGTTCAAAGTAACTGGTGCTCTTTAAAATGCTGAGAAGATATAGCTGCCGTTCCTCCAGGCAGCTCCCTCCATCCGAAAACAGCACAATATCCTCCTCGTTAAGCAGATTTCGCGCCTTCATCTCCTTGATTAAATATCGCATGATATCGCAATGGTTTTTCCATTCGCTCATCTGAAAGAAAATCGAGTCCGCGATTTCACGAGCAAGATTGACTTTTCTTCCATCTGGCTGAATCCGGCTGACGACTCTTGCCTTTTTCCCTTTTTGCAAGTAGAGAACTGCCAAATCCACTGATTCCTCTGCGTTGTAGCTGCAATCGGCCAGAACATATCGTAAAGCAAACAGCAACTGTGGACCATCCGGAAGTTTTCGTAAATACTTTGTTGTATCATTATCATCAATGGTAGGGATTTTCGTAATCCATTTGCAAAGATCCGGTTCTTTTCGGAACGTCTCTTTAAACAGGTTAACGGTTTCTTCATTGACTATAATCTCTGCGCCCTTGCATCCGGATATAATTTCTTCTGTAATTATTTCTTCCGTCACAGGAACCGCGAAGATCTGCTTCAGCATTTCAACCGCATACTGTGGCTGGTAGTAGATTTGCTGGTCATATTTCTTGTATCCCTCAGCGATTACCGATTCGGTATCTACAGTCCAACCGTTTTCCGATTTCAAAAGGAATGCGGTTTCCTTTTCTCCTAGGATAGATATTCCATCAAATCGGTCAGTGCTGGTATTTTGAAGCAAATGCTCCTTTTTCAGTGCTTCCTCGAAGTAATTCGTTATAAATGTAGATTCATCCGGAAATGCATGTTTTTCGTTGAACTTATCCTCAATATAACGTGTCAGGATAATCCCTTTCTCCACATCAAAACGTGGGCGGGCAAAAAACTGGCGGATATGATCCGTATCCATTTCTTTTGGATTTAATGCCACATAAATGGGCAGTAGCTTTTTATTTTCAAACACTTTGTCCATCTCTTCTTCCGAAACAGAATGATAGGTAACTTCTTTTTCGGTATACCGTTTTGTTCCCTCGATATAGCGTATGGAAGTCCCTTCTTCCAATACGGAAGTGACCAGGTAACAATCTGCATCCGGCAAGGATGCTCTGTTGAGGACTTTCGCATAAAAATCAGAATCATAGCGGAGCTGTACCGGACCGGTTTTTCTTCCATCTTCGCGAACCGTATAAAAGCCCTTATCCTCTGCGCTTAAGGATTGTACGCGAAATCCCATCTGTTCCAATTCTGCCTTAATGATTCGAATCCGATTTTTGTCGTTGATTCGTACCATTGGGCGGTATCCTTCCAGAATATATCGCCTGATTTCTCCAATGACATATTCATTTAAGGACTCTTTTCCCTTGATCCGGTGAAGCAGAATCTGGTTTACATTTATTTCTCGCACCGGGTTCCCATTTTGATCTTTACGGGTACACCAGATATTGCAGGTCGTATGAAACCCATCCAGTTTTCGAGGGGTACCAGTCATATAGATGACGCTGCCGCCGTATGCAATTATAATTCTTGCCAGATCACGAATCGCCTTAATACAGCTGGAGCGATAGTCTTTCGCATCATATAAGTTATGGGCTTCATCGATGACAAGAACCATTTTTGCATAGATCTCTTCAAAATTTTCATGTGCTCTGCGAAACTGTGCGGAATTTAAGTAAGCCAGTTTGTCATATACCATGGAATTGGCTTTATTAGTAGAGTAATCCAGATCATTGTCTCCTTCACAGCTTCCCTTACCAATGATAACCTTGTTTTTTGAGTATCTTCTGGTTTGCAGTGTCAGTACCTTGACCGGAAGTCCTAACACAATAATATGGCTTCCCTGCAGTTCTTCCTGAAGATTTTCCAAAATTCCGTATGTCTTTCCGCTTCCACAGGGTGCTACCAGCTTAATCGTACTTTTCCCCTTTTTTACTTCCTGGGCGATTATTCGAAAAATCTCTGGATTATCGGATAAATGCTCTTGATACGAAAACACATGCGTTTTTGCCGGAAGATTCCATTGCTCTTCCGCTGCCGTTGTTCGAACAGCCAAATTTCCATATTCATTTTTAATAATTCGAGAACCTCCCTGTTCCCGAACCCGTTCTCTAAGTATTTCCTGATAAGCTTCCGCCGCGATCATTGTCATAAAATCCCTCCCTTTACTTTAAAAGCATCTTTCCTATATTATGGAAAATTGGCATATTTACGTTCATTTCCTGCACCCATCCAACATCAGCGGACTTGCATAAATTATTTAACGCTTCTGCATACCCCTAACAGACCGAAGATCCGGTCACGAGACAGTCGTATGCAGAGTATTTTGATAAACTGCTGATCACAATTTTCCATATTAGTTACAAGCAGTACAGATGTGCTCTGACACACTCTCTAACGCGAAATACATAGATTTTCATGTTCTCACAAATAATAACCATCGCATGGGTACTGCATTCTAAAACCAGGTGGTGATTTTTATGGATCCAACTTCTGTTTATCTCATGATTTTGAATGAGAAACTATTTCAAGCAAATATAATTGAGAAAGAAACGAAAGATAGAATCCGGCAATTGATCTTGCAGGAAGAAGCGGCTCCCCTTGACACAACACAACTCAAAACCCGGCCTCCTGCTTTGGAATCGACTGCATATTGATTAAATTTGGGAGTGGAGTTACAATGAAAATGATTCTACTCCCGTTAGAAGGGAGACACTTATGAATTTATACCAGCTAAGAGAAAATCTAAAAACAAAATCCATTTTTGATATTGGATTGGTCGTATCTTACTATGCCCGAGTCAGCACAGATAAGGAGGAACAAAAGAATTCGATTGAAAACCAGGAACGGCATTTTGAAGATCTGATCAAAGCAAACAAAAATTGGAAGTTTTACAAAGGATATGTGGATGATGGTATTTCCGGTATCCATGCAGAAAAACGAGAAGAATTTCAGCATATGCTAAGAGATGCCAGAAACCACAAATTTGATTTACTGATCACAAAAGAGATTTCACGATTTGCACGTAATACCCTTGACAGTATTCAGTACACAAGAGAACTTTTATCCTATGGGGTCTGTGTTTGGTTCCAGAATGATAATATCAATACGGCTGACGAAGATTCAGAGCTGCGATTAACCATTATGGCCTGTATTGCCCAGGACGAAATCCGGAAGCTGTCCAGCCGTGTTAAATTTGGCCATGCCCAATCCATTAAGCGAGGGGTTGTTCTCGGAAATTCTCATATTTACGGATATGACAAAGAAAATGGAATTCTTCGCATCAATGAAAAAGAGGCGTCGATGGTTCGCGATATTTTTGAGAAATACGCAACCGGTGAATGGTCTACACAGCGTTTAGAAGAATATTTGTTTCGCTGTGGATACCGGAATTATAAAGGCGGCAAAATTTTGAGTCGCACGATACAACATATTATTACGAACCCAAAGTATAAGGGATATTACGCTGGCGGAAAAGTAAAAATTATTGATATGTTCACGAAAAAGCAGCAGTTCTTAGAAGAAAGCGACTGGGTTATGTTTAAAGATGACGGAAGTCGCGTCCCTGCGATTGTCGATGAAGCAACTTGGGAAAAGGCCAATCAGTATTATCGTGAACGAAGTAAGGCGATCAAAACCAGACGTACTTCCTATAAAACAGAAAATCTGTTTACCGGGAAAATTAAATGTGCGGAGGATGGAGCCACGTACTGGATGAAACAGCATTCTGTGCGGGGAAAAGAGGATGTCAGATGGGTATGCAGTTATCGGATAAAAAATGGAGCCGATAAATGTCCCTCGTTTGGGTTAGCAGAGAGTGAATTAAAAAAGATGCTGATTGATATTCTTCAGGCTTCTGTTATTGATATGGATCGGATCATTGACCAATATCTTCTTCTTTACCAAAAGACGATTTCCAAAGAAACGGATCATAGTAAGGATATCGAACGAATTGAAAAACAGATTCTTACAATTAAAAAGAAGAAAGATAAAATTCTGGATTTTAATTTGAATGGAGACATTACGGATGAAGAGTTTTCCATCCGAAACAAAGAATTTAATCAGGAACTGCAGCTTTTGGAAGCACAGCGAAAGAAATTCCAGACCAAAACAGACATCAGCGATGTAAAGGCTCATTTAAACTTCATTGCGGAACAAATCAAGCAATATACCACATTGGAGGAGAAAGATATCACAAAGTCCGTTGTGTCCGAACTTATTGAACGAATTGATGTCAAGCCAGTCGGAGAAAGGAAAGCGCATATCACTTTCGTCTTAAAAAATGGCCAAATATCCGAAAAAACCTATGAAAATCAAGTGTGTTGTTCTGGGAACACGTTAAAGAAAATGATCGAAGCCCAGGAGCGTCAGATGGCAGGTAAGTAAACTGCTTT
>JBJENW010000191.1:0-2151 GCA_051880395.1 Lachnospiraceae bacterium
CATACTGGTTTTTTCCCATCCGGGCAAGAATATTTCCGCTGATACCGGTCAGGTTCTGCATTTCGATCCGTTTCATATTTTTATCAATCAGCAGTTTCCACAGTCTGTTATAGCTTACACCCATACATTACCTCCTGATCTTCTTCAAACATAGTTTCATTATATCACGATTTTGTTAGGTTGAATACCAATTTTGAATGAAATATATCTGCTTATCATCCATCTGTTGATAGAAAAGAGACTTCACCGGGCAATCTCTTTCCTGATAGTACTTACTGAAAAGGGATTTCATCATCCGGCACATTCATAAATCCATCCGGATTGGTTCCGGTTTCTTTTTCCCTCTCCGAAGAAAAATTGCTTTCCTTATTCTGTGCAAATTCATGCTCCTCCACAATGACATCGGTTGTATAAACCGTTTTTCCATCCTTATCCTTGTAGTTTCCAGTGCTGATACGACCACCAATTACGATGCGCATCCCTTTCCGAAGATATTTCTGTACAAATTCAGCACTCCTGCCAAATGTAACACAGGAAATAAAATCTGCCTCCTGTTCCCCATCACGCTTATATCTGCGGTTCACAGCCAGCGTATATCTTGCCACTGCCATATCATTGTCTTTACCGGCATATTTAATCTCCGGATTTTTTGTCAGTCTGCCCATTAAAATAACTTTATTCATAGTTTTTGTCCTTTCTGCAGCTAAGCTGCCATACAATCATCATTCGGTACCATTAATGCACTGGTTCCCGGCGGTCTGGTTCCATCATCAGGCGAAAACAATTCGCAGATATGGAAATATATCATCGAATACTGCTCTGCAAAACCTCTTCTTTCCAGCTTATTGCATAACCTGATGATTCTTTTTTTCATACAGTTGTTTGTCGCAAGCAAAGCAACAGACCGCAGCCTTTCCTTTGTGTTTTTCAGATTTGGACAGCCAAACCAGTAAATCAGCTGCATCTCTTCCACTTTCAAATTTCTCATTTTCATCACCTCTTTCTTTCAGGCATACGCCTGTATTTTTAAAGTCTTCCGGATTTGTTTTTTCACCCTGACTGGCTGTGGCTCTTGCAAACCACCTCTGCCTGCACGCAGGCAACTGCTCTAAGGCTCTGAGCAGCCCGCCCATCTCCGGGAGTGTCATTATTTCTTCGCTCAATTTCCATTAGAAACGTCATGGCGTAAGTCTGTTCACCAGTCAGGAAACTCATGAAATTGTCAAGGTACACAGAAGGTTCTAAAAATGCCCTCATATACTAAATTCAAGTGACTATGCCCTTGTACAAAAAAAATCTTGAAATTTTTTCATTTTCGTTACTATTTCTGTTGTTTCTGTTCCCAAAAACACAGAAAATCTTGAAAATCTTCCATAAATGTCACTATATGTAAACTTCAAATAGCTTTACCAAATCACAACATGATTTTTTCTTGCATTTTTAATCCTTCTACTAATACAGGACTGGGGAGGGTAAATGTTGACCTGTTTTGAAAATTTTATTGTATTTTTTTAGATACAAAAGAACAGGCACCGACCAGATTTCAGTCAGTGCCCATTTGGGTATGCAAAACAAAAGGCACTAACTTTTTACGGTTAATGCCCTTTGGGTTACTCACTATTCTCTTTTCACAAAACTGGAATTTTCAAAAGTATATTAAATTAATAATAGAAAATACCACACAAATTCCAGATAACAAATTGGTATTCGTAGAGTTTTTAAGAAGAAAAAATCAATCTTCTGAAATATTATACTCGCTCTTAGTCTTCTTCTGTATAATCACAGTTGGAACATACCCACTCATCACCATCCCAGTGTAAACAACCACCACATTCAGGACATGGTCTTACTTCTTCGTCATCCTCATCTAATTCCCCAGAACAATAAGGGCAATGGCTGTACTCGGATTCATCATATACTTTGTCGCAAAAAGGACATATCTGCATTTTTGTCACCTCCTCCATATCCAAATTATATCACGAAAAAACAAACTGATATAGCATAAAATCGGAATCTACTTAAGATCTACTTAAGATATTCCCTTGATTATGCTTTTTACAATTTTATGTAACCGAATCCCATCCCTCAGCCCCAACCGATAAAAGAACTGCTCGGCATCTGCCCCACTGTCAAAAATAGCATCACAGTATT
>JBJENW010000192.1:0-2136 GCA_051880395.1 Lachnospiraceae bacterium
GAATCACGATTTTCTTCAGGTATTTGCAATTTGCAAATGCTTTCGCAGAAATCGTAGTAAATTTCATACGGCTCACTCTGAATCGTATCATCCGCCAATGAAATGGCACGAATCTCCAGTGTTTCCGGATGGCTGGCACGAGATTGAATTCTAATCTGGTTTCGATCTGTTTCCTCGCGATAGAAAGCTGGCACCTTTCCTTCTTTTGTTGTCATAACCCATTTTACTTTCTCCAAATCTGAACCCGACTTCATTTTTTTGATACTGTCATCACTTCTGACAACCGTTCCATCACTCAGACGAATCTCCGCCCCTTTCGAAGACACCATACCATTCACTATTCTCATTTTCAATAGGGATTACTCGAATCGCCCATTTTTTACTTGAATCGCCCATTTTTTTACTCGGATTGACTGTTTTTATGTAAACTATCGTTTTATTCTAACAAAAAACTTCGCCAATCCAGGTTTTTCTCTGGTCTAGCGAAGTTTCTTCCTGATCATTCGTTTCCTTTTTCCACCATACACGTTTTCTCACAAAAACAGATTCCATATTTGATCAGTTTCTGATAACCCTTATCTAGAAACGGCGCAGCGTATTCTTTTTCCTCTATCTGTTCCAGTGCCGCTTTGCACCCTTCTTCCATCTCCGTAAATTTCTTTCGGTATTTAAATTCAAACAGGATCACCGGTTTTCTCGGATTATATGGGCGAAGAACCAGATCCGGTCTGCCGTTTCCGTATTCCCGGTTTGAACGCATCTCATAGCCGGAGAGTGCGCCGAATAGCCCTACCATGATGCCGTGGTAAAAGTCCTCTTTTTTATCATGATAGCTGATACTATTCTCCAGCAAGTCACCTAAAAATGTCTCTATCTGCTCTGTATTCCCCGATAAGACTGCCTGATAAAAGGATTCGATATCGAATAACTTTATTTTTTCGTCAAACCATTCCCGAATAGTTTCCTCATAGATTGTCAGGACTTCATCATTCGGTATCGACATCGTCAGATAGATCTTGCGTTCTTCAAATCGTTTGCTTTCCATCTTCAGATATCCGGTAAAAAACAAAAAATTCCATAAGTTTTCCTTGTTTTTATGAATATCTCCGTACGTGATTTCTTCATGCACCGGTTTCTCGATCGTCCCCCCGTCAATCAGACGCTCGATTTCTTCTTTTACATCCGCTTCTGCCGACTCGATCAGCTCCCGGACGATGCTGTTTGATGAGGTATTGGACCAGTACGGTTTTGGAAATGCATTTCCATCTGTTTCGGCTGCATCCACATAGTTTAGAATACTCCATGGATTATACACTTCTGTCTTTCCAAACAGATAGCCGTCATACCACTGTTTTACCTCTGGGAATTTTTCTTCCAGACCGTAAGTTTCTAACATTTTTTCCACTTCTGACTCTGTAAAACCAAAGTATTCCGCATAATTGTTGCTTAAAATGGAATTTATTTTCAAGTTATTCAGTCCAGTGAAAATGGATTCCTTACTGATCCGTAGGCACCCTGTCACAATGGCAAACTCCAATGCATCATTCGTCTTTAACGCTGACTCGAACAGCGAGCGGATAAAATCGACCATCTGACCATAAAAATCCCGAAAGTACGCATTTTCCAATGGTACATCATACTCATCGATCAAAATGATCACGTTCTTTTCATGATATTTTTTTAGATAAAAGGATAACCATTTCAACGCGGTTGCATAGTCAACTGCATCCGCTGTTTCTTCTAAAATCTGTCTATATTTTTCTTTCTCTTTTTCCGATAATCGATCTCCATTTAGTACATACTTATGACGGTCATATTCATAGAAAATCTCATTTTTCAGGCATTTGTATGCCATCTGAAAATCCGGCTGTTTCGCCGATTTTAAGGACAACTTGATGACCGGATACGTTCCCATCTGTAAGGTATATCTCTCGCCTACCGTCAAAATCTTTTTCCCGTCAAAGTAGTGGCTATTGTCAATCTTCTCCCCTGTATACGTCCGCTCATCTTCAAAGAACGTTTGAATCATGCTGAGTGTCAAAGTCTTTCCAAACCGTCTCGGACGGGTAAACAGATTGACGCATCCCTTCTGATCCATCAGTTCTTTTAACATCCATGTTTTATCTACATAATAAT